>PBSM01000072.1 GCA_002726245.1 Planctomycetaceae bacterium
ACGGCCCCAAACACCGCAAATTGTCGATGCTCTTCCAGGACCTGATTGCCCTCGCCGCGTGATCCCCTAAAGTGCAGTTAGACAACGTGCAGAGCAGGAATCTCGAGCCAGTTCCCAAAGTGATGATTCGTCGATGCAAACAACTGACACAGAGGCTATGCATCGAGATTCACCTGTACCTCGCCACCGACGACACGCAACTCGAAAGACCGGGCGTTGTAGCGAGGCTTTTCTTCGTCGATGTACGTGCCGTCGCGAATGCTGAACCGCCAGTGATGAATGCGGCAACTCACACAGTCGCCGTCGATGTTGCCGTGGGCCAAAGAAGCTCCCGCATGTGGACATTCGTTCGCGAGAGCGAAGAATTCGCCACCGAGATTGAAGACCGCAACGGGAACCTCGTCTACGATAAACAGACGGCTTTCGCGCGGTGGAACGCTGCCGACGTCGCAAATGAAACGGAACTCAGACATAAGTGCTCCCGAACATCAAGCCTAGCGTTTTCTCAGCCTTACGTGTAGAACGGCCCTCATCCAGAATGCTCGTCGCCACGCGATTACACCGTCGTGAACAACGCCATGACCAAGACGGAAAAGTCTCGCCACTTAGCGCTCAGAGTCATGATGATGCCACGGGACACGAACCCGTATGGGACGATCTTCGGCGGCGTTATTCTCAGTTATATCGACCAAGCTGGCGCAATCGGGGCGAGGCACGAAGTCGCGCTGCGAGGATTTCCGAAGAGCGATCTCGTCACGGTTGCGATGGAAGGAGTTGAGTTTCATCGGCCCGTCTTTGTCGGTGATGCAGTCAGTTTCTGGACCGAGGTACGTGGTGTTGGTAAGACTTCGATCACAGTGCATGTTACTGTTGAGACGGAACGTGACGACCAAGTTACGCAGGTCACAGAGGCCGATGTGACTTATGTATCCGTGCAAACGATCGGGCACGAGCGGCGGCCGGTATCAATACGCGGGGAGTCGCAGGACTGCTGACCGTCAATAGTCAATAGAAGAGTATGGACGACGTCAAACGCAAGGCACTGTCGCAGTTGCTCCGTTCGCCAAGCACAGTCATTCCACTCGCTTTCGGAGCGGCGGCGTTCGGCATGTCGGCGTTGATTGACAGCACTGCAGGAAGGCTCATCGGTGCCGCAAACTTCTTGGCTAGCCTGGGTGTCACAGCCACGCGTTGGATCATGTCGATCGACAGACTCCAGGAGGAAGCTCGCCGGCGTTTGCTTCGCAGCGAGGAGCAAAAGCACCGAGACGAGATGAAGCAACTTGAGGCCAGCTTAGTGCTCGACGGTGACGCACGCACTGAATCCTGCTTGCGGCAACTCTGTGATCACTACGACATGTTTCAAGAGAAGGCACATGATGCCAGCTGTCGGCGACCGGATATCAGGTGACGCATCGAGTCGAAAAACTGTTTCAAGCGTGCATCGACCAACTACGACGATCGCACGAACTGTGGGAGCAGGCTCACGATTGCCGAGGTGACGAAACGCAAAGAGTCTTGGACGAACACGAGAAAATGGTCGGCGAGGTCGCCTCGACAACCGCACAAGTCGTTCGCGCAGTCGATCACTTTCGCCGTATGAAAGAGCAACGCGACGACGATGATGACTTGCATCCGCTTCGGGAGGAACTCGACGAGTCCTTACGAGTCGCTCGGGTCGTCGAAGAGCGTATGGCGGCTTGGGAGAACCCGCTGAGTCAACATCGAACGAGCGAATACGAGTGAGTCAAGATTGACATTGCTCATCGAACGTAGTGCAATAAACTAAGCTTTCCCTTGAATGGTGACGAATACGCCAATGTTGCGCTTGCTTGGATCGTCGATAACACGCAACGGGGCAATCCACCGCCGCGACCTGTTGCGCAGCGGAGCGCTCGGTTTGCTGGGCGCGAACGCTCTCGGTTCGATTACGAGCAGCCTCGCCGCAGCCGAAACTAGCACGACCGCCTTTCCTGGTTTCGGTCGGGCGAAGCAGTGTCTGGTCATCTACATCTACGGTGCCTGGAGCCAACTCGATACCTTTGACCCCAAACCAGACGCGCCGCAGGGAATCCGTGGTGAATTCGGGACGATCGATTCGTGCCTGCCGGGTCTGCGAATCTGCGAGCACTTGCCGCGCGTCTCGCAAGTGCTCGACCGGTGCACGCTGATTCGCTCCATGTCCCACCCGTGGAACATCCACTCGGCGGCGTACACGCTGACCGGTAACGCACAAACAGAACTCATCGAAGGCAAGCCGCGGCATCCCGATCATTGGCCGTACTTCGGCGGAGTTATCGATTACCTCGGCGACCAAGGCACCTTCGGAGAACAAACGCGCGGTGTGCCTCGCAACGTGCTCCTACCGTGGCGGCAGACGATGTACGCCGCCCCCAATCGTCGTGCTGGCACGTTCGGCGGATTCCTGGGAGCCGGTTACGATCCGCTATGCACTAACTTCCGCGGAGAGTATCCGCTCGGCGATCCATTTCGCGCGGTCACTCCCGACGGACGGTTCGTGTTCGACACTGGCGATACTCCGCAAGTCACGCTCGATGCACTCAATCGTCGCCGTTCCTTGTTGGATCAACTCGACGAGCAATATGCCGACATACGCCACTCGCCGCCCGGACGTGATTATCGGCGTCATCGCGAGCGTGCTTACGATTTCTTGTCCACGCCGGGTGTCCGCGACGCATTAAGCGTCGAACATGAACCCACCGAGTTGCGTGAAGCTTATGGGATGAATCTGTTTGGTCAGGCCTGTCTGTCGGCGAGGCGATTGCTCGAATCCGATGTGAAACTGGTCACCGTCGTCTGGGACGAATTTGGGAAGTCGGACGAGAGCTGGGACACACACCACGATCACCACCCGCGCATGAAAGAGTTTTTGCTGCCGGGATTTGATCGAGCCTTTTCTGCGTTGCTTCGTGACATGGACGATCGCGGGATGCTCGACGACACGCTCGTACTTTGCTTGAGCGAACACGGCCGCACGCCGAAGTTCTACGCGACCAGCGCCGGAGCACCAGGACGAGACCATTGGTCCCGGTCTTACTGTCAACTCTTTGCTGGAGCCGGTGTTCCGGGCGGACAAGTCATCGGCTCGTCCGACGAAACGGCTGCTTATGCCACCGATCGTCCGATCGATCCGAAGGATATTCTCCACACTGCCTATCATCTGCTCGGTGTTGATCCGCTGACCGAACTCGACGCGATTCCCGGTCGCCCAGTCCCGTTGGTTGCCGAAGGTGAGATCGTTCCTGAATTGCTCGGTTGACGCTGTTGAATAGGGGCATGCACGTTTTTTGCCTGTGGCAAGGGTTGCCCGCAACGCGCACAACCCATTAAGTTGCGTTCATTCCAAGATGGCCATTCCCAGGCCGTTGGCGACTCGACGCAAATCGCATGGCTTATCTAGAAACTTCTGCAGGTCCCATGGAAGGCAAGAGAATTGACTTGTCGAGTCGCCGTTGTGTGCTCGGCCGCAATGCTGAATGCGACGTGGTTGTCGATACCGAATCGGTCAGTCGGCGGCATGCTCACATACTGATGCTGGGGCGACACTTCTATGTCGAGGATCTCGGTAGTTCCAATGGCACGGTCGTTAATAACGAAGTCATTCACGGCCGCGTGTGTTTGTGCGAGGGTGACACGATCCGGCTGAGCCGCGTCGAATTCTGTTTCCACGAGACGCTCAAGTCGCTCGGTGATGAGACTCACACGTATCAACTGCCCGATCAACACAACCTGATTGATGAAGATGAACGCGAAGGTGATACGAGCACGTATCTAAAGTTGGATGGCTCGTCGGGCACCGATAGCACAGAATTCGGAGCGGAGGTGGCGACTCGATGGAGTGCGATGCTGGAGATCACCGAAGCGCTTGGGCAGTTCCTTCGATTGGACAAGCTGCTGCCAAAGATTCTCGATTCGCTGTTCAAGATGCTTCCTCAGTCAGAACGAGGATGCATCATCCTGAAAGATGACATCGGCAACTGCGGCCTGGTTGGGTGAAGGTGAACAGTGGGGAGTTGCGGCTGAGCCGAACAGTGATCAACGATGTGATGCGGTCACGCAACGCGATCATCACGCGGAACGCGGTTGTTGATCCTCGCTTCAGCGCCAGCCAAAGTGTCACGGATCTACAACTCGGATCAATCATGTGTGCGCCCTTGATCGCCAGAGAAGATGAGATCCTTGGCGTGCTTCAAATTGACACGTCGGACTCGGCGCGTCCCTTCCGCCAGAAGGATCTGGAGGTTCTGATCGCGGTCGCCACGCAAGCGGCGATCGCCATTACAGTCTCGCGTCTGCATGAAAGGGAGGTGCGAACTCGTACGTTGGAACGCGACTTGGCCTTGGCTGCGGAGATGCAACGCAACTGCCTGCCTGAGGGGCGGCCGGGAATTGTCGGTTACGAGTTCTTCGATTACTACGAACCGGCCGAGCAAATCGGAGGCGACTACTTCGACTATATCCCGCTCGCTTCCGGTCGTCTCGCTGTTGTGATCGGTGACGTTGTCGGGCATGGAATCCCGGCGGCTCTCATGATGTCGAAGGTGTCGGCGGAAACTCGTTTCTTCGCGGCGTCGCTCCAAGAGCCTGCCGCCATCTTGAAGTCTCTCAATCGGATTACGTGTCGGTCGAATCGATTCGGAAGCTTTGTAACTCTGGCCATACTTGCGATCGACCCGGCGACTCACGAAGTGACCGTTGCCTCGGCCGGTCACGTACCGCCGCTCTTACGGCGAAACGACGGCGGTATCGAACTGCCTGGACGGAATACGTTCGGTCCGCCTCTGGGTACGGATGCGGAGACGGTGTATCACCAGCATAACTTTCAGTTGAAATCTCAGGAGATGTTGCTGCTTTACACCGACGGTGTGACCGAAGCAAGGAACGCGAAGGATGAGTTATTCGGTGAAGAGCGACTTTCCGCGATTGTCTCCGCCGAAGCGACACTGACGTCGGCCGGCGCACGATTGGTGCATGACGTCGCTTCCTTCCTAGGCCCCGTTCCCAGAGAAGATGACTTGTGTATCGTTTGTCTGAGACGCACTTAGTTCGAACTCACTCGTAACGTAGGTCGGCGTCGCACTCCGACTCGCTCTATAGACGGAGTTCGACCCCGGCCTACGCTCAACACATATTTTGAACTTGTTCGGTCCGTAGTTAGACTCGGGACATCTATCCCGCCCCGGAGGAATTGGCAATGACGCTTCGACAAGCTGCCCGAACACTCGCCTGCATTGGCCCTCACAATCGCGTGAGTCGCCGCGCACTGTTTCAGCGAGCTGCTGCCGCGGCAATGGGAACGGCAGCATGGTCTTACTGGAAGCCAGCGTTACGTGCACGAGCTGCGGCTGAGGTCAAGGGCGACGACCTGACCATCATGGATATCGAAGCCCACGACGTCATGGTCGATTATGAAGATTGGATTCACTATGAGTTGCAACACTTTTATGGTCCGACACGACGCACGATCTATGTCGTAAGAACCAAGAACGGTCTCGTTGGGCTTGGTGAAGGCGGCAAGGTCGCGCCGGACGTCCTCGATCACTACATCGGCACAAGCCCGTTCGATCACATCGGTGACGAAAAGTCGCTGCAGCTTGGAATCGCCATGTATGACCTGATGGGCAAGGCGGCGGGCGTGCCTGTTTGCAAGTTGTTTGGCCAACGCTATCGCAAGTGGGTCAATGTTGCTTCATGGACGGTATCGTGTCACCCAGACTTGATGGCAAACGCGGTGAAGGAGTTCGCGAAGCGGGGCTACACCTGGATGAAGTACCATCTTTCGCCTTTCGAGAATATCTTCGATCAGCTCGACGCCATGCAAGCAGTTGCGCCGGAAGGATTCAAGTTGCACTTCGACCTCACAATGGGCGGAACACGAGACCACATGCCGGACTTGTTGGAGAAGATCGCGGAGTATCCGATTGCCGGTGCCTTTGAAGACCCTCTTCACGAGAAGGACATCGAAGCCTACGCTCGGCTACGGCAACGCTCGACGTTGCCGATTCTATTGCACCACGCTCCGCTGCAAGCTTCGTTCGAGGTGTTGCGCGAAGCGGCTGACGGCTATATTCTCGGACATTACCGTATCGGCGATGCGATGCGGCGCGCGGGGCTGTTCGGTGCGTTGGAGATTCCGTTCGAGCTACAAAACGTTGGCGGCACGATCATGCGCTCGATGACGGTGCATATGCAAGCTGCCTTCAAAACGGCGACCTACCACTTCAACAGCGACACCGAGACCTGGAAGTCAGATGTCGTCAAGGAACGGCTCGAACCGATCAACGGTATGATCCGCGTGCCAGAGAAACGGGGGCTCGGCGTGACGTTGGACGACGAACAACTTCAGCGGCTCAAAGAGTTGAAGCTGCCTGAGAAAGGGAAGTGGATCATCAAGACGACGTACAAGAACGGAACGACGATGTACAACCTCGCGGATCCGAAGCAGTCGATCTTCATGGTCCGACCTGACGTCCGTCGCGAGATTCCCCTCAGCTACGCCGCGCCGCTCAGCACGAAGTGGTGGGACGAGGACGGTTCGGCAGAGTACCGCCGAATGTTCGAACGGCTTGGACGTGAGGGAGTCGTTCTCGAACGCGCAAACTAGTGCTTCGTCAAGTCTAAGAAGTGGGGCAAGCATCCTGTTTGCCGTGTGTTTCGCTCGGTGAATCGGAAGCTGGAAGCTCACGCCACGAAACTGCAACCCCAAGTTTTAGTTTTGACGAAGCACTAGCCCGTAGGACTGTCAGCGCCGAGCCGGCCCGCCGCTGAGATACTCGAAGCGACGATTAACAGCGTCGGCCTTCTCGCCTTTCAAACGTGCGAGGTCTTCCTTCTGGATAGTAAACTCGTAACCCGGCTTGCCGTCACGGAGTAACACTAGCGTATTAAGGATCAAACCGGCCTCGACACCGGACTCTGTCTTTGCCAATACGTCGAGCAACGTTGGACGCGGGTCGGCACTTTCGGTCAGACCCAAGAATTCTGCGGCGCGCGTTCGAATCATGAGTTCGGAGTCACCGTCGGCGATTCGCTTAGCCCGGTCAACGAACGGTGTGGCTTGCTTTCCATAACTGCTGCATACGATCAATCCCCAATAGCGGTGCCAAGGATCGTCGGAATTCAGAGCCTTTGTGATCTCCGCGCGAGCTTTGTCGAAACCGATTAGGCTTAGGTCGGCGATATCGACTAACTCGCTGATCGCCGCTTTGTGCTTTTGGCTAAAGTTGACAGGACTTGCAAACGCTTGGTCATAGAGGTGATTCTCTGGATAGAGGCTCAAATCCGGCAAACTCTTTACTCGCTGCGACAACCGATCACGCATGTCGGCTAACACTTCCCGGTAGGTCGGATCGGTCGCGAGGTTCTTCGTTTCGTGAGGATCTTGCTCGATGTCATACAAAGCCTCGGCGGCCCGTGGCTCGAAGAATTGGCTTTGCACTGCATTCAACTTGCCGGCGTGGTACAGCTTTCGCCACTCCGTGTAAGCCAGCATGCGATAGCGGTAGTTGTTCTGCAGCCCGTCGAAGTTGAAAGGTTGGTAGCTGCGAACGTATTCGTACTTGCCCTTTCGGAGCGTACGAACGAAGTCGTACTTTTCATCAAAGCGATCGGCATAGCCAAGCGCCTCGTCGCGCTTGTCCAGCTCTGAGGCGGTGACTCCCTGGCCGAGGAACGCTCGGCCATCGACTTGTCTGGGAACGTCGATGCCGGCAAGGTTCAGCAGCGTCGGACCGAAATCGATGAAGCTGACAAAACCCTGAATGCGCGAGCCGATCGTCGCATCGACAAGATGCTTCCATTTCTCAGGAACGCGCACAACCAGTGGGACATGCAAGCCGCTCTCATAGGCATAGCCCTTGCCACGTGGGAGAACGCCTCCGTGATCGCCGAAGTAAAAGACAAACGTATCTTCGAGCAATCCATCGCTCTTCAACTGATCGACGACTCGACCAATTTGTTGATCGACTTCGCGGATGCGGTCGTGATAACGGGCGTAGGTATAACGAAACGTCGGCGTGTCGGGATGGTACGGAGCGACGAAGACGGAATCGAGATCGGTCACCGTCTTCCGCGACTCCATCTGCTTGCGCGAAAAGTGCAGCGAGCTCTCGTGCGACGTGCCGAAACTCTGCATGTGGAAGAATGACTGCCCTTCCTTGCGGTTTCGCCAAGTTGCTCTTCGCGACGATGCGCCCCACACACCTTCCCCCTCGATGGCGTTGTAGTCTTTCTTCTGGTTGTTGGTCGTGTAGTAGCCAGCCTCACGTAAGTAGGCTGGAAACATCCGCAAACCTTCCGGCATCGGAACCGTCTTTGAACGCCGATGGAATTGCGTGCCGATCCGAGGCCCATAGCAACTAGTTATCAACGTCGTTCGAGCGACGGAGCAAACCGGGCTGTTGGAGAACGCGTTCTCAAAAATCAGGCCGTGACTAGCAAGTTCCGCGATGCGCGGTGTCTCGGCTCCGTGTTCATCGAAGAGCTTGAGATAGTGAACCGAGTTGTCCTCAGACAAAAGCCAGACGAAGTTCGGCCGGTCCGAGGCTTCTACCGGATGGCAAAGTATGAGCCCGATGTGCAGGAGAACGAAAACAGTAAGTCGCGTCATTGAATGATCCCGGTTGTTTAATTGAGAACAAACGTGGGACAAAAGATGAAGGTACGTACCCTCTTTACATCTTTTCTCACCCATCTTTTCTCCGATTACTTCCCTTCGCTCGCCCACTTCTTCATCAACGCAATGTTGTCTTCGATTCGCTTGAGGTGTTCAGGATCTCCTTTGCGAGCTTTGAGCGTATTCACGTATACCGTCATATCACTGTCGTACATCTCTGGCGTCTCGGGGTCGCGGCCGTGATCGTCCGTTTCGTCTATCCACCGATCCAAGCGCCCACGCAACTTCCTCAGCGTCCCGCTGTGCTTGGGATCAGAAGCTAGGTTCTTGATCTCATGCGGATCGGCTTGCAAGTCGTAGAGCTCTTCCGCTGGCCGCGACTCTGCGAGGATCAGCGATTGCGCGTCGTTGAGGCGACCGGCTGCGTGCGCGGCGCGGAGGGCGACTAGTATCGACTTCTTGTCCTTGTAGGCGTTTGGCTGCAAGTACGGTCGAGCGGGCAGGAAGTTGCGGATGTACTTGTAACGCTCCGTTCTAACACAACGAAGATGTTCTACCGTCTCGTCGCAACGATCGCGCGCGGCGAAGATGGCGTCACGCGGCTCGTAGGCCTTAGAAAACACATCGCGCGCCTGCATGTAATCAGGAATCGGAATGCCGGCTGCTGCGAGGGAAAGGGCCGCGATGTCAATGTGTTCGACGAGATCTTCGCGGGTCGCGCCTGCCGCGATACGGGGGCCACGAATGACGAGCGGCACATGGAGTCCTTCTTCGTAGAGAAACTGCTTGCCGCGAGCGTGGCTGATGCCGTGATCAGTCATGAAGACCACGAGCGTGTTATCGAGGATGTTTTCTTTCGCCAACCGAGCGAGAACCTCACCGACGAGCAAATCTGTAAAACGAACTGAATCCAGATAAGCGGCCCAGTCTTCAAGGATCACTTCATCCCGCGGATAATAGGGAGGCAGTGTCACGTCACTTGGCTTCGTCGCTGCTCCGAATTGTTCCTTGGCACGGGCCGCCAGTTTCTGAGCACCGGACCGGTTGCCGCCTCGCATCTTTCCGCCGCTTGTCTGGATCTGGTGGAAGAACGGTTGGCCTGGCTTGTGGCCCGACCAATCCGCGGAGTCATACATCGACGGATCCCATTCGAAGTTGTAGTCGGTCTTGCCCTTACGATTCTTCCGCCCTGGCCAGCTTCCGATGGAGGTGTGATAGCCAGCCTCCTGGAAGAGCTTCGGAACCGGTTGGATTCCTTCCAGCAAAACGATCTTCTTATCGCCGCGACCGCTTCGATGATGATGAGCCCCAATGCTCGTCTGGTACATGCCGGTGATGAAGGCCGATCGACAAGTCGAGCAGACCGGAGCCGTCACATAGGCGTTGGTAAACTTCACACCTTCTCTCGCCATGCGATCAACGTGCGGCGTCTCAATCGTCGTCTCGCCATAACACGAGAAGTTCGCCGACATGTCATCGACGATGATCCATACGATGTTGGGGCGCGAGTCAGCGGCTTGAAGTGACGAGGCAACAAGCAGAGTCAATGCAGCGAGCAGGAGTTTGGCGTATGACATAGCGTCCTCCAATGTAGCCATCACGCTCCGCGTGATGAAATGCGGAAGTAGTGATGACGCAACATCGGTTCAGAGATGGTTGTATTGGTGACGTGGTTTCGCCGCGCCGCTCACATCACGCGGAGCGTGATGGCTACTTTATCCCTGCGAGTCTAAGTGCCGCATCGTTTCGTCGAGCGTGTACTCGAGGTACGTATCCATGTCGTAGTTCAGAGCGTCCAACGCCGCTTCCTGAACCTCTTCCGCAGGGAGGAAGCTGCAGGCTCGTAGCGCTTCGACACGCACACGCGGATGAGGGTCGTTGATTCGTTTCTTTAGCTGCGCCACCGGTTCCTTCACTTGATCACGCCAGTAGCACAACACGCGTGTTGCCGCCGCACGGGCGTGATAGTCTTCAGAATTGAGCACGTTCGTCAGTAACGCTTCATCGACGATATTGTGGGTTTGGTGAATCCACAGAGCCTCCAGCCGATACAGTTCGTAGTTCTCGTCGGCCGAGTCGAGCTTCGCGACCCATTTGCGCGTCGCCGCGACAACTTGTTCGCTGTCTCGCTCTGCCAACTCGCGACGAACGCGATAGCGCGTGCGATCTTCAGGCTCTTTCAAGAGATCGAGCAGTTTCTCGATCGATTCGCCGGCGATCTTTGGTGCTTTAACCAGCGGACGACCCTTGTACGTCACTCGCCAGATCCGGCCGTGGCTGTGATCGCGATTTGGCTCGCGCAGGTTATGCTGCAAGTGGCCAATCAAGGCGTTGTGCCAATCGACAATGTAAAGGGCACCATCGGGACCGAGCTGCAAGTCAACTGGCCGAAAGTTGCCGTCATCGCAGGCGACGATAGGTGGCAACTCTTCGCCAGTGTATCCAGAATCTTGTTCTTTCACGGAGAACTGCAACACGGCTCGATCGCCAATGACATTGTTCTGCAAGAAGTTGCCTTGGGCTTCCGGCGGGAAGTGACGGCTGGAAACGAATTCGCAACCGGATGATGGACGAATCCGCTTCTTGATAAAGGTCGGATAAGTGCCCTTCACCTTCGGACCTCCAAAGTCGAGACCCTTGTCACGGCAACCACCCGGATGCTTATCGGGGTGCTGTACAACGCCGCCGATCGGAGCTGCCCAGTAATTGAATCCAGGCGAAGCGTCCGCAATGAAGTTCTGGCCCCAACGATCGAAGACATGGCCCCACGGGTTCGCGAACGACAGTGACACATGCACGTCGGTCTTGGCCGTTCGCGGATCGTAACGCCAGACCCCGGCATCGCCGAGTCGATTCAAGCCGTAGGGGCTCTCGATTTGCGACTGCTTGAAAGTCCCTTCGGCGAAGTACAGCCCGCCGCCGGGTCCCCATTCGAACGCCGCCGGGCCGTGATGCGAGTCGGCAGTGTCGAGACCGATGATCTGACGGATCCGAACGTCTTCCTTGTCGTCACCGTCTGTGTCCTTGAGAAACAAGATGTCGGGTTGCTGAGCAACCCAGACGCCGCCTCGCCCGAGCTCGAACCCGGTCGGCTGATGCAATCCGCCAGCGAAGACCTTGCACTCATCCGCGCGGCCGTCGCTGTCTTTGTCTTCGAGGATGAGCAGCTTGTCGTCCATCTTCGATTTCGGCTTCCAGTGCGGATACGACGGCATCGTCGAGACCCACAAGCGGCCTTTATTGTCGAAGTTCATCGAAACGGGGTTGGCCAGCTCCGGGAAATCCTCTTCCGAGGCGACGAGGTTGATTTCGTAGCCGTCAGCCAACTTGAAGTACTTCTGCTGCTCTGCCGCCGGCCGATAGTCGAGCGAGCCAAGCTTTCCCTTCTCACGGTTGGGATCGTTGTCGCCGCCGACATTGGTCTTCGGTTGAATGAACGGCAGCGTGTTGCTGTCGTTAGCCTTCTCGGCCACCTTCTTGTCTTGAGCTAACTGCCAGATACGGGCGTCGCGATTAGCCGTCATCTGATCGAGAATTGCTCGCTCGCGTTCCATGACATCCGTGTTGTTGTAGGTGCCATCGGTGCCGGCTTTGCCTCGCTTGCCCCAGATCGAGTAACCGTTCACAGCTCGGTAGCGATGCCACCAATGGAAGTTCTTGTCATCCACTTCGGCCTTAATCGCCAAGTCGAACGTCGCCGGTGCCTGGTCGGGGCCAAACAACGCCGCGTTCATAATCGAGCCGAGTTCTTGGTAGCCCTTGGTCTTGAGATGAGCTCCATCCAACGTGTAACGCGCGTCGCTCTTTTCGAATAGCTGCTTTGTCGGAGCGAAGATATTGGCGAAAACGACACCGGTCTCTTTCGCCACATCTCGGATCGCTTCTGTGTAAGCGGCGAGGCGAGGATTATGCTCGCTGCCGTCGGGCAAGTTCTTGTCGCCGGTGTTCTCAAACGCGATCGGCGATACGAGTACGATTCGTGGCGATCCCTTGCCGCTGTAGTCTTGTGCCTTTGTATCGTTGACGACCTTCGTAAGATCGGCAGTGAAGGACGCAAGACCGGCTTCACCTTGGAAGGATTCGTTGAATCCGAAGAAGTACAGCACGACATCAGCCCTGCTGTGCTTCAGGTGTTGGTCCGGCTCACCGAAGTTTAGCGATCGCAATCGATTGAGCGGCTCATCACCCGGCAAGCACAGATTGCGAACCGTCAAGTTGTGCCTCGGGAATCGCTGATGCAGTTGCGTCTCCCAATAGTTCTGATGTTGCATCCGCTCACCGAGGGCATTGCCCGCGAGGCAGATGTGGTCGCCTTTCTTCAACTCGAGTCGCTCGGCGCTTGACGTCGTAACGAGTGCGAAAGGGATGACTAAGGCCAAGCATCCGCTAAATCTGTTCACGTTTCTTTCCTCTGTCCGCTCGTGGCGTTAGCAGTTTCACGATTTGTTCCCTCAGCCAAGGCTGTGGATGTAGGGAGCAAGTCAAGCCTTCTATAATAACCACTTGCAGGTGTTCGTGCCTCCCCTCAGAAACGCCCGCATCTTGGAGAACGCGACGTGGAATTCTACTGGGACGAAGAGCGGCAGGCCGTCGTGGCACGCTTTCGCACGTCTACAATCCTCGACGAAGACTTGATTCAGAGCATCGGCCGTGAAATGCTGAATGCCACTGCGATGGCGGAGCAATCGGGGAGGATGATCATCGACTTCTTAGGCGTGCGTCTCATGAGTTCGGCGATGATCGGCAAGCTCGTGTTGCTCAATAAGAAGGCGAAGATGAGTGGCGTCGATCTGAAGTTCTGCAACATCGACCCGAATGTACTTGAAGTCTTTAAGATCACACGGTTGAACAAGATCTTTCGGCACATATGCGAGCCAATCAGATTTGATAGCCTGGAGCCACTCGTATCGACGCCCTTTGACGAGCCTTACAAGCTCTATTTGGAAGAGCGAGGCTTGCGGTGGAACAAGTCCCGACGGCGGATCGTCGCGATCGTTCACTCGCTGTCGCGAACCTTCACCGTCGATGATGTCATGTCAGCTCTGCAAAGACAGAACTCGCGGCCAACTGTCTGTCGCACGCTCTTTGAACTCTGGGATGCCGGCCTGCTAGAGCAATCGAGTCGCAACGGGCAATCGTTCTATACCAAGCGTTTGCCGAGTTAGTTCTTCCTTGTCGCGAGTCCAGCCGCCACGCGACGCTCATCCAGACTTTGCGCGTGTCGAGTTCGGCACTTGGATCTTCTTGTGTGCTCCTAGACGAAGTGCGTGGAGTCTGCCTGTACGTCATCCGCATCGAGCAGTGTTGGCAGCACATCGGCACATTGAATGATCGCATGTGTTTGACTATCAGGTTTGACTTTACCTGGCCAGCGCGCGACGAACGCGGTATGCACTCCAAGCTCCCAGTTGGTCCATTTGCAGCCGGGGAATTGTACGCCCTGCTCGGAAGTGAACAAGACGAGCGTATCGTCAGACTGGCGTATGACAAGCGTTCGGTGAACTAGTGATGCGCCGTGTTTAGTTTCCCGGTCACAGAGGCCGAAGCCGAACTTGCCGAAAAACGCATCGATCGCATCTAGCAAATCGGCGTCTTCTGTACCGGTGGCGAAACTCTTGCCCTGAGCCGGAGGCTCGTGTTGGCCAACTCTCCCGACCACGATCGTTGCAAAACCTTTCGCGGCAGATGCATCTTTGTCGTGTTGATCCACAACACTCCCACGCGGCATGCTGGCCACGGCAGTAACGAAGACAAGATCGGGGTGAGTGAGAACCGCCTCGCCTTCCGCGTTGCCCGTCGGATCATTCAGGAAGTTGATCACCAACAGCGCATCGATCGGCGAGCTAAAGTTGTCGCCGTTGGCATCCAGATAAAACTCGGGCAGAGTGCCGACCGACGGCGGCGCAGCCAGCGGTCGCGGTCCGTTCTCGTTCAGCGAGTTGATGGGGAGTAGTGCATCGACGGGCGAGACTTCGCCGTTCCGATTTGGGTCGAGCGGCAGGAACGGATTCCGCGACGGTGTTGTGTTGACAACCTGAATCACCGCCAAGCCAAGTTGCAAGACATGCCTGAACTCACCATTGAACAGACTCGGTGGATCGACGGTCCAACCCGCACCATAATTGACGATATCGCCGCCGTTATGGCGGACGACGAGTGTGTCGGTCGTTGGTGAAATGTTGAGCACTTCTTCGTCGTTCAGTGTCAACGCGTTGTCGCCGCTGCCGGTGATGTCGATCGTTTCGAGGCCCTGAATGTCGGCGTCGGCAATCTGCGTCAGATCGAGACTCTGCCCACTTCCGGTCAGTCGCAAGGCGTCGTTGCCGGCGCCTGCGTCACCCCCAATCATGCCGCTGAAGATGGCGTCGAGCTTGGCGACGTTCAGCGTGTCGTCGCCGTCGTTGCCGATGGCGTTGAGACGATCGAGTTGCGAGCCAGGGGCGCGGAACAATTCGATCGCCACGCTTCGCAACACGACATCGTCGCCATCCGAAACAATGTCGAGTGTGCCTGGGACGCCTGGTTCAATTCTGACCGCGACACCGCCCGCGGCGTCACCGTCGAGGATTGTGACGATGTAGTCTTCGACTTCGCCATCGGGGGCCTCTCCGGTCGGAGCCAGTCCCCCCGCCGAACTGAGTCGAAAGCGGGCACCTGTGTTTCCGGGAATAGCTCCGGCGGGTACGTCCAAGCTGAGCAGATTCACGCCCGCCTCGACGTCCACACTCGTGAAGATCTGCTCGCCCGAGTCGTCCCAATCGCCGTTCTGGTTGAAGTCGAGCCAAGCGTCCAGCTTACCGGTGCCCGATGACGTGATGCCAAAGCTCGATCTAGTTGTTACTCCGCTGCCCGCCACAATACTCGCCGCGACGAAAACGCCATCTTCGTCCGCAGCCCCGCTATTGTCATCGCCACCGGTTGTGTCTTGTCCAGCCGCCGCGTCGGGCTGGCCGTCCGGGTCCGCATCGACGGCTTGACCAAGGAACAAGTTGTTGATGACGTGACGCGTTCCATCATTCAGAAGCGTCGTCGGATAGGTGCTTGCAAAGCCGGACTGACTCGCAGTCGGAGCATCCCCAAAGTCAAAATCGACCACCAGGTAAGTTTTGTCCGTAGCCGGCTCATCCGGCGGCAAGGCGTTGCCTACCGCGTCGGTAATGTCCTGTCCGCCTGCCAAGTCCAAACTGACGGTGCCCTTGAAGCCTGCCAGATCCCCGCCAGAGATGGTCACATCGTACGTGTCGGCGGCGACCAACGAGATATTGCTGACGGCCGCCGTGGTCGGGCCGGCCACCGCGAAATCGACGGTGTCTATGCCGGTCAAGCCCAACTCAGTGGTTCTACATCTACAAGAGACGTCTTGAGATACGGATTCCTACGACAAAAACCGCCTTCCGCAGCGATCGACCTATTCACTTGGCTCATCCGCCATGGCACATGATCTAAGGACAGCACCTTCCCGACCAGCAGCGTAGTGGTTCCTACCGCTCAATTTACGCCGGCGAGCCCGCTACGCTGTTCCATCCCTGCCACAGTACGGACATTTCCGCGAGTCTTCGGGGTGCTCTTCTTCTGGGTCGTCCGAGCGATAGGCGGTTGTCTCGCGAATGCCACAGTTCGCGCACTTGTGCTCCCAGGCGTCAATGACCAGTTCTTCTTCGGGACGTTCAAAGTGATTGTAGCGGCAGGTAACGGCAGCTTCCGCGCCACACTTTGCACACTCGCCGACGGTCTGTATGTCTCTGAGCATGAAAGTAGGTCACTTTCGCCGAAATTGACGTCAGCCAAACGAAACCAGCGGTTTTCGAGGTCGCGCTCGGTGAGCGCGACCTACTTGAACTAAAACCCGCGCGCTGCACGGACGTCGTCGAAATCGCGCAAGTGATAATCGATTCCGACATAGTCCAGCACACGACATAGTCCATACAAAGCAGCCGCCATCCCGTCGGGGCCGCTAAAGCCGCCGAATTGCCCGCCACCTTTCACGTGTGGTTCGAGATCAAGGAAGACGCCGGGGATGCCGCGCCGTTTCAGCTTTCTCGCCAGCGCGGGAACGGCATCGCGGAAGTCACGCAGGATCGCCTCGTGTCCACTGTCGCCAATGTCAGCCGGTACAAAGTTCTTCAGAGCGGCTTCATCGACGTGATCGGTCTTCACGATTGGCCCCGGATGCTTGTAGTCCTTGATGTGCATCCAACCGATTCCACGTTTCATGTCGGTGTACTGATCAAAGACCTCTCGCGCGCTGTTTCCCATCGAAGTGATATTGCCCGCATCGAATATCAGCATCAACGCCGGGTGCTTCACTTGGCGATAGATTTCGGCCAGCAACGCTCCGCTTTGGCCGACGAGATTCGCTTCAATCTCGAGCCCAAAGATCAGATCACTGCGATGGCATGTCTCAGCAATTTGACCAAGCCGATCGACGACTTGGGGAATGTGGTCGCTCGGAGCCGTGCGGCGCGGATGATAGAAGGAAAACCCGCGGATTAACTTCGTTTCAAAAGCGTGCGCGAGTTCACACGCCTTTTGCACGTCCTTACTGACGTACTTCTTGAACGGAACGAACTTGTTGTGCGAGCCGTCCTCGACATCGAGCAACTTGACTTTGCCAATCGGCGAGCCAAGCGACGAGACATTCAGACCGTACTCGTCCTCGAGATGCCGAACCTGCGTGATCTCTGACTTCGTCAGTTGCATCACGTTCTTGACACCCTTGCCAGCGTCGATGAAGCGAATCGTATAGTACTGCAAACCCATCGCAGCGAACGCGGAGAACTGCTGGACAGCCGTCTTTTGATTCGCTGCTTCATCAGCAAAGCCACTGAGGATTACGCTAGGATTGTCGGGCATCAGATTCCTTGGAGGCTCTGTGAGGTTGCGGGAGAGTCAGTCGAGCCACTTACGGTACCCGATTAGGTTTCCATCTGCCAGCCTTGGAGCGGGTGGTGTGATTAATGTAGTCACGGCACTCCGTGACGCGAACTTTGTTCACGCAGGTTATGCTTCAGCCTAACGAGCGTAGGCAGCCTGTCATGCTATTAACGTTGAGAATCATCGCAGGACAACAAGAGTTCAAACGCTGGGCCAGATGCGTTGGCTTGCAGTTCGATTTGATCAGACGACTGAATGCGGACGCATCTTAGCCGCGGAGCGGCGGCATATAGTAGCCTGGGGCGTAAGCCCCAGGAAGGAACGTAAACCGCGTCCAAAGCCCCGAAGGGGCGACATTCGAGTGGCGTGCGATCGATGGTGTCGCCCCTCCGGGGCTTTGTGTTTGTTGTGAGAACGTTTCCGGGGGTTTACACCCCCGGTTACTGCCTATCGTCCCTAGGGGACTGAAGAGACAGCCGTGATGAAACGCAGAACGTGCCTGTTGGTCTTGGTTGCGGTTAAGCCGCGATAGGCTGAACTATAACGTACTGCCTTGGATTGATACGCACGACGAAATTCCTGCCACGGAGTGTCGGGGCTACAATCGCGCGGCTAGGAAAGTTGGTTCCACTTCTGTATGTTGAGCTGGACGGCTTCTCCACAACAACCCGCTTTCGAGTACGCAATGGCAGACGCTTTTATCCAGCATCCTGGCGAAGATCAATCCAACGATCTTCGCCGACGCGTGACACAAACGGAACCGCTCACTCTAAAGACGTTCACGCCATCGCTGGCGTTGCTAGAGAGGAGCGCGGGCAGCTATCACTACACGCCTGAAGGACGAAAGCTGGCTGACTTCAGCTCTGGAGTGCTTGTTGCCAACCTGGGGCACAATCCAAGGAGTTGGTGGCGGCGGGTGATCGATTATCTCGGCATCGGCCATCTACAAGATGCCGGTGAATACGTTCACGCTGCTCCGCTGACGGCTTACAACGCCGTCACGCCTCTCGAAGTGCAGGCCAACGAGCGTCTACTGGCCAACATACGCGGCGAGCCAGGTGGGAGTCGAATGGAGCAGGTGCTTTGGGCGGCAAGCGGCAGCGAAGCAATTCAGAAAGCGCTTTGGGCCGCCATGGCTCAAGATTCCAAACGCAACATAATCGTTGCAACTCGAGGCGGCTTTCACGGAAAGAAAGGTTTGGCGGGCGCGATCACCGGCAGCGAGACGGACAAGGAACGCGATCCTCGCGTTCGCTTCATCAGCTTCCCTAAGTTTGAATGCGCTGACGTCGAACTGCGAAGACAAGCAATCGACCTGGAACTGTATCAGCAGGAGTTAGACAAGCTCAGTTCCGAAATCGGCGACGAAATTTGTTGCCTTGTGACGGAGCCGTATTTAGGTGGTGGTGGCTCCTACCATCCGCAGCCTGAGTACCTGCAACTGCTCCAACAATTCTGTCGCGACAACAACGCTCTGTTTATCCTCGACGAGATCCAATCCAACTTCGGCCGCACCGGTCCGATGTACGCTTTCACGCACTATGGTGTCGAACCCGACATGGTTTGCCTTGGCAAGGGCCTGGGGAATGGCGTACCGGTGAGCGCCTGCGTTGGACCTGCGGCTGTCTTCGAAGTGTTGCAGTACGGCGAAGGCTCTGACACGTGGAGCGCGAATCCTCTGTCGTCTGCTGCTGTTCTGGCGACGCTCGACGAATTCGAATCTAACGACGTGATCGTTCGCGGCAAGCAGCTTTCGCCGATCATTGAAGAAGGCTTGGTCGCACTGAAGACAACTGGAGTGATCGAGAACGTTCGCGGCGAGGGTTGCGTTTGGGGAATCGAGTGTGCTGGTATCGGCTCGCTGGAACCCGAAGAAGCTGCCAACGACTGCGTCGAAGCTTGTTATCGCGGAGATGCACAAGGGCGTGCGATTCACCTGCTCGGCCCGCTCGCTGGCCGCGTCCTCCGCGTCAGCCCACCACTCACGATGCCTGAAGACGAACTCCGCGAGTACCTCGAAGTCATGCGAGGTATCTTCGCCAATCTCCGACTCCAGACGCGATGATACTCGTTATCGTGGCTCGGAAAGGATACACGTGATCGATCCAGAAAAGCTAATGCGATTGGCAATTGAGAAGGCTCGCGAGGGGCTCGATGCGGGGCAAAGTCCGTTTGGTTGTGCGATTGCCCGCGGGGATGAACTGCTTGCGGTTGAGCATAACACTGTCGTGGCATCGATCGACATTACCGCTCACGCCGAAGTAAACGCTCTGCGAGTTGCGTGTAAGAATGCAGACGCGATCATCCTGGCGGATTGTGTCGTGGCTACGACATGCGAGCCATGTCCAATGTGCATGGCGGCTCTGCATTGGGCGCGAGTCTCGAGAGTTTACTACGGTGCATCGATCGCAGATGCTGAAGAAGCGGGGTTTAATGAGCTGCAAGTTCCAGCGGCGGACGTGCTAAAGATCGGACGCAGCAAGGTGATCCTGGAAGCGAATCTTCTGAGCGACGAATGCCGCGAGCTCTTTCAGCTTTGGAAGCAGCGGCCGGATAAAGTTGTCTACTGATCTTGATCGGTGAGAGTATGTCGATGACAGACGCTCGACAACCTGGGGACGCGCAGTTTCGCACGACACGGTGGAGCCTTGTTCAAGCTGCCGGTGATCTCGAGCGGCGCGATTCTCACGAAGCGCTCAGCGAGTTATGCCGAGGTTATTGGCTACCGGTGTATGCCTATTTCCGTCGGCGAGTTGGTAACGCGATTGACGCGCAAGATTTGACTCAAGACTTCTTCACACGATTGCTCGACAAGGACTACATCGCCGACGCGAGACAAGAGAAAGGACGTTTCCGAACATTCTTCTTAACCGCTGCCCAACGGTTCATGCGCAACGAATGGGCCAAGGCCAACGCCATCAAACGTGGCGGCGGGAAGACAGTCTTGTCATTGGACTTCGATGCCGGTGAGTCTTTCTATGCGATGGAACCCGCCGATACCGACACGCCGGAGCTGCTCTTCGAACGCCAGTGGGCGATCAAGTTGTTGGAAGTCGTGCACGAACGGCTGCGGCAGGAATACGCTACAAAGCTGAAGCTGTATGAGCAACTCAAACCGCTGTTGGTTGGGAGTGGGCCTGGTTATCGCGATGTGGCAAAGCGGCTGGGAATGACGGAAGGAGCTGTCAAGACGGCTGTCTATCGAATGCGAACGCGTTATGCCCAATTGCTGCGAAGCGAAATCGGCGAGACCGTCCGCAGTCCAGACGATGTTGACGATGAAGTCGCTCACTTGTTCGACGCGCTGAGTTAAGGAGCTGTCGCGACTTGCCTTTTGTCGCGTGACTGGAGTACGCTACATGCGTGTTCAACTCTTTGACATAGAGCGTCTCGTGTCGGTCATATCTGATTTGGAAACGTCGAAAGATGGCGGGCAAGCGGCAGCGCTCTGCCCTCACTGCGGCAGTGTTATGCGCGGACGCGCGGTAGACGGTCTGTGCGCTCGTTGCCTTCTCGAAATTGCTCGCAAGACGGAATTGAAGAACGCGGAATCGCCGGCGCCGTTTGAGATACCTCAGCAATTCGGGCGTTATACGATTCGACGTCAACTTGGTCGAGGTGCGATGGGGGTTGTGTATCTTGCAAAAGACGCCGAGTTGGATCGGTTGGTTGCGATCAAAGTGCCGCAGTTTGGAGTCGGCAGCGAAGCCACAATCGTCGAGCGGTTTCGCCAAGAGGTTCGCGCAGCCGCAGCCATCCAGCATCCAAACATCTGCCCGATTTTCGATGTCGATGAGGTTGAAGGCACGCTCTTCATGACCATGGCCTACATCGAAGGTCGGCCATTGTCTAGTTACGTGGAGGCTAGTGAAGGGCTTTCATGCACTCAGACGGTTTGCATGGCGAGGAAGCTCGCACTGGCCTTGCATGCCGCGCACGAAAGAGGAATCATTCACCGTGATCTGAAGCCGGCAAACATCATGATCGATCGTCGTGGCGAGCCGATCATCATGGACTTTGGGCTCGCTTGTCGCCGCGACCTTGATGCCATGAATTCACTTGATCGAGGTGCCGTCGTCGGAACACTCGGCTATATGTCGCCCGAACAAGCTGCTGGTCGCGACGCGACGACTGCCAGCGATCAGTACAGTCTCGGCGTTGTTCTCCATGAGCTGTTGACGCAACAGCTTCCTTTCGACGAAGCACTCGCCTCGTTACGGAGCGAGGTCTCGAACAAGCCCGCTTCGGCCCCTTCCGAAATCGTTCCAGAGATTCCCGAGACGCTTGACTGGATATGTCTGACCGCACTTTAGAAAGAGCCCGAAGACCGCTTTCCGTCTCTGGATCAACTCGCTTGTGAACTGACACGCTTTCTTGTCTCGGGAGAAGTCCGCTCCGTTACAAATCATGAGCAAGCGTCTGACGACGATAGCTTGGTGGATCGAAAACCTTCGATTATGGAAAAAGGAGTGAGACCAGCGAGCCCAGCGTTGACGTCGAACACAGCGTCGAAGTCGAGCCAACACGAGGTACTGGCTGCGATTGGGTTGGGCGTTGGGATCACTGCAATTCTGCTCGCCGGGTTCGCTGTCATGAAAAGCCGCCCGTTCGCGCGAAGTACAACCGAGCTGGCGCCGTCGGTAGCTAGTCCCGAAAGTGTCGTGCCGCTCGATTCTGAACCCATTGATAACGACCCACACGGTGATCCTGTCGTCAACGCGCTGTTGGGGCGTTACTTCTGTTTCACGGAAGACGATTGGGAAGCAGGAGCACGCTATCTGGCGAAGGGAAACGATGAAGTGCTGAAGGGTGTCGCCAAGCAAGAGTTGCCGCGGAGCACGCTGACGCAGCGAATCGAGTCGCTTCAGCCCTCGAACTAGGTGATGCCTGGCGAGACGTGGCTTCGCAACAGATAAATCAGACGACTCGCGCTGCGATGAATCGGCGGGCTGAACACTGGTATAAGCAAACGATCGAAACGCTATCGGCCTCGGACCGCGTGCGAGTTGCTGAATGGCTGAGCGCGCACGAGATAGCGATATCGCGAGATACGCAACCTGAAGCGAGCATTGCTGAGCCAGTCGTTGATCTCGTCGCGCAGGTTGCACGCGCTGATGACAGTCCGATGCCTGTCGTGCCTCCGCCAACAAGCGAGCCCATTTCGACTGAACTACCTTTGCCACCCGGTCTCGATCTATTGCCCGAAGGCATGGAAGCCGAAGATCCGCTCTTCGCGCTGCTTTCTGACGCGCCTGAGACAATAGATCCGTTCGCCGCGCAGCATCTGCAAGCGTTGGTGCAGATCGAGGCGCAGCGGCGGCAGATGTTGGCGGAGATGCATGAGCTTGTTAAGAAACGTGATCAAGAGTTGCCGGCACAACATGTAAAGACAACAGGCGAATACGCTCAGTTGGTTCGACTGGCTGAGGACTTGTCGAGCGAGTTGCAAAGGCTACACCAGCGGCATGGCGAGTTGCTTCGGCGGCGATCGTTCTCTCAAGACGTCAGTGCTCGTGCGAACATTCAGTATCAGCTCGATAGCGTCCGACCACAGCGTGCGCGAGCGATGCAAAACTATGAGCGTTTGCTGGCCGAAGCAAAGGGAAATCGGCGGTCGTTGCGTGAGGTCGAACAATCCAGGAAGACAGCCCACCAGCAACTCGTCAACTGGTCGCAAGACGCAAAGCAGCTCGTGACCGACGCTTTTTGGAGTTCCGAACCAACTGGCTCCTTAAGCGCGGACGGTTACGATGCGATGGGCGTCATGTTTACTTCATGGAAACAACAGAGCGATACTCATCCGGCGACTTTGTCGCTCCGCGCGCTCGCGCGTTGCAACCATGGAGATCTTCAGAAGGCACATGACGATGCACGCCGGGCTGTTCATCTGGACCCATCCTTTAGTTTCGCGCTTGCCGTTCAAGGTTACGTGAAGTGCCGACAGGGCGATTCGATCGAGGGCATCCCGGATATCACGCGAGCGATCCGCTTGGATGGGAAGCAGCCATACGGATACCTACTTCGCAGCCTGGCGCATCGCGATTCGGGAAACCGCGAGGCCGCCGTGGCCGACGCGAGCCGAGTGGCACGATTGGCGGAAGCACTTCCCTGGGGACACGCGTTGATGGCGCGCGAACTGTTCGCCGCTCCCAGTTCGGAACTCCGAGACGCTGCCGTCGCGGTCTCGGAAGCGGAGCTGTCCT
The DNA here is from genome assembly GCA_002726245.1 of Planctomycetaceae bacterium. GTDB lineage: Bacteria > Planctomycetota > Planctomycetia > Pirellulales > Pirellulaceae > PBSM01. Next base: position 23,713 of record PBSM01000072.1, read on the forward strand.
GCCGGCTGAGCGAGAATCAGTCGTGGTTCTGCCTCGATACGCTCGCGGCTGCTTATGCGGAAGCCGGACGCTTTGGCGACGCTGTTGCCACGCAACGACGAGCCATGGCAATCGTGCCAGATCGGTTCCGGGAAGATTGCAAGCGGCAGCTCGGTACATATCGAGCCAAGAGACCCTACCGTCTGGATTGATGCGTCGCGCTCTTGCCTTTAGCGCGACGGGGGTGTGACCTTCTGATCAGCAGCTAGCGGATGGTCGTGTACTTTGCTGTCACGTTGGTGCTGATGCCGCCCCGGGCACTGAACTTGGCGAGCAGTGTGATTCGTCGAGGCTGCAGCACCGCCACGAGATCGTCCAAGATTCGATTCGTGGCGTTCTCGTAAAAGATCCCCTCGTTGCGGAAGTGCTGCAGATACGTCTTCAAGCTCTTCAACTCAACGCACTTCCTTTCGGGTGTATATGTAATCGTGAGCGCGCCGAAATCGGGTTGCCCCGTTTTCGGGCAAACCGACGTGAATTCGGGACAGATAATCTCGATGTCATAATCTCGGTCGGGAAACTCGTTCTCGAAGGTCTCGAGCGTATCGCGGAAACTATCGGCCATTGAGGCTCCTTTCGGACAAAAGACCATTTTGGCAAGATGAAGGAACGGTCGGTAGTGGGGTTGATTTTCAGTCTCGAAGCTGCCGAGGACGATCTGAACAGGAACCAACGAAGGAAACAGAGAAAGCCCCGCACACACATCTCTGTTTCCTTCGTTTTCTCCTGTTCTAACACGAGCAAGCCGACGTCGGATTTACTTTGCGCATCGCCGAAATCTACCGGTCGATTCAAGGTGAAGGTTGCCTAACAGGAACCGAGAGCGTTTTCGTGCGCGCATCAGGATGCAATCTGCGCTGTTGGTTTTGCGACACGCCATTCACATCCTGGAATCCGGAGGGCGATGATCTCGAAGTCGAGGACATCTTGCGACAAGTCGATGCTTTCGACTGCTCGCACGTCGTCGTTACAGGGGGCGAGCCGATGTTGTTCGCCGAGTTGATTCCGCTCTGTTGCGGGTTGCGCGAACGTGGATTCCATATCACGATCGAAACGGCGGGAACCCTGTACTTACCTGTCGAATGCGATTTGATGTCTATCAGTCCGAAGCTTTCGAATTCGACTCCTTCTGTCGAACGAGATACGATATGGAGCGAGCGTCACGAACGCTCTCGCCACGTGCCCGATGTCGTTCGCCGGCTGATCGCGGAGCATCATTATCAGCTCAAGTTCGTCATCGACCAGCCATCGGACTGTGAGGAGATCTCGCGATATCTCGGCGAAATGTCAGAGATCGCCCGCGACCGAGTGTTACTGATGCCACAAGGCACGGACGCAGATCACCTTGCTGAAGTAGGGCAGTGGCTCGAACCCTACTGCCTCGAGCATCAGTATCAGTTCTGCCCACGACGGCACATTGAGCTGTTCGGACTCGTTCGGGGGACGTAGCCATCACGCTCCGCGTGATGAAATGCGGAAGTTGTAGGGACGCTGATTCGCTACGAGAGCTTAACTGGCATGGAACGATGCTTCGCCGCACGGCTCTCATCACGCGGAGCGTGATGGCTACTTTCCTCCGCTCAGCAACTCATCAACCTCGGTAACCGCCTCTTTCAACGATTGAGCAGCCATCTGGAAGTTCGTGTGGTCCGAGATCTCTGGTTGTATATCGAGGAACAACTCAGTTGCCTTGCGAAGTTTCGAGAGTTTCTTGGTCGCCTGCTTGATGTAGGCGGCCGCGTCGCCGTTTTTATGCGGCTCGCCAAGTGCAAGCATATAGTCGTACAGGTCGCGATGCACCTCGCATAGCTCGTCGTCTTCTTCCGCCTCTTCTGAGTGTTTCAAGAAGGTTCGCACCATCCATACATGGCTGAGCAGGGTGTCGAGGCGCTGCATCAGTTCATCCGGTGCCATCGGTTAGACAACTCCGCGAACTACTCGTCTTTACCACTGTCTTTGGAATCACCCGCTTCATCCGAGGCGGGCTCTTCCTGTCCGGAAGGTTCATCCGCGACGGGTCCCGACTTTTCCTCAGATTCTTCTTCGTGGTGAGCTACAGGAGGCTTCGGAGCCTTTTTGGGCGGACCGCCTTTGGGAGCGGCGAGGAGCACGGTCACTGCTCCAACCGCGACCATTAACAAGCCTGCTCCGAAGAACATGCTCCGTGCCGGGCTGGCACGAAGTTGTTCTCGCAAAGCTTCGTTCATCCACAGTGTGAAGAACGCATTCACAACCGGCGCGAGACCGAAAATCAACGGCGGTACATAATGCGGCTTGCCACCGAAGTTGAATGCCAAAAGCATGCCTAAGGCTCCGAGCGCGCCAACCACACCGGCAATCAAGCTCCACCAGATCCCGTTCAACGTCCAGCCTGCAAACAAGCCACCTTCGTTCTCCATGCCGAAGACCGAGATGACGAGAATCGGACCGACAACCGCCACGAGAACGTAAGCAATACCGACGCAGATGAAAGGACGCATCCGGCCGCTTTCCATCGCGCCATGCCCCCATTGCAGGAACGGACCATACACCCCCCAAAACACAGATGTTGCCAGAATCGAGACGACAATTAGCGTGAGGTTTGCTATCGATGAACCGTGCATCAAGTTCTCTCGTTGGTAACAGTCAAGTTCGCGATGGCAGCCGAACCAACAACGTGTCTGTGGATTTCAGCCGCGGCACGGGAACTAGCAGTTCTAGCTGCGGAGGCGCAACCGGAGGGACGTTTAGTGTAATCAGAGCCAGTCCGAATTGACAGGGCTTGATGCTGGTTCATTCAGGCATGACGGGATCTCCCCATGCCGCGACGAACTTCGCCTCGCAGCGTTTGCAACGCACTTTCCGGCCCAGGTACTTCGGCGGAACCTCCGTGGTTTCACCACAGCCTTCACAGCGAATTGTGAATCGGAGGCTTCCATCTTCAAGAGGTTGCCAGTACTCAGGTGGCAACTCGTCGATCTGCACATCTTCGGGCTGGATCCTCGTCAGCAGTTCCTTGGTCAACGGAGCAACGCCGGCGATTCGGTTGGCGAGCCGGCGGATTGCGTTCTCGAATAGGTTCCGGACTAGCCTGCCATTGCCGAAGTGCTCGTCACGATCATCGTACAACCCGCGGAAGCCGAGCAGCAAACGAGCACGCGTCTTCGCCGGCAAGACGTAATGATTCACGTCGCACATCGAGCCGAAGATGTGACCAAGCTCCGACGGCGCGTAGTCCTCGAAGGTTAGCTTCGTATTGAAACGCGAAGACAGACCCGGATTCGTTCGCAACAACGACTCCATCTCGCTCGGATAACCCGCCAGCACGACCACTAATCGCTCGCGGTCGTCTTCCATCCGTTTGAGCAAAGCTTGAACCGCCTCTCTGCCGTAGGATCGTCCCCCATTCCGCAACGAGGCTGTACGCCTCGTCAATGAAGAGCACGCCGTCCAGTGCTTCGTCAATCTTCTTGTTCGCTTTCGGGCCAGTCTGTCCGGCATACTCCGCAACCAGTCCCGAGCGATCGGTTTCGATCAGGTGTCCCTGCTGCAGGATTCCCATCGATCCGTAAATCTGGCCGACGATGCGGGCCACGGTCGTTTTACCAGTGCCCGGGTTTCCGCCGAAAACCAGATGCAGGCTGAGGTTGGTTGTCGGCAGTCCCGTGGCGATACGTTGCTGTTGCATCGTCAGGAAATTCGTGAGGGTACGAATCTCCTCCTTCACCTGTTCGAGACCGATCAGCGTGTCAAGCCGCTCTAACGCTTCTTGCAGCTTTTCTTCCTGCGTCTTCTCTTCCAACTGCACGGCGACTTCGCTTTGGATTTCGTAATCCTCGCGCAGTTGCTGCGTTTCCTGCTGCATGATCTGAACAGCTTGAGCGCTTTGCGGCGTGTCGGGGCGCTTGCGTTCCGTTTCCGTTAACGCGGACGGGCGAAAGTGACTGTTGATTTCGTCTTGGATCTGCTGCATGCTCGCGGCTTCACTGGCATGCAACTCGCCGTCGGCTTTGGCGACGAGATTCGCCAGCCGGATCACCACCGTTTCCAACTCGCCAAAGCGATCCTTCAGCGGCGCGATCTGATCGAAGGGCCGGAGCAGGCTGTACCACTTCAAGCTCTGAGCTTCGCGGAAGACATGTGCTGCCGCTTCGCGAAGCTTGCCGCCCGGCACGCCGCCAGGCCAGATGTGCTCGAACAAGACGCGGCCCAGCTTCTTTTCGTTCTGACTCCAGCGATCGTCTGCCTCGACGATTGTCACATAGATCTTGATCAACAACCCCTTGTGCAGGTCATCCATCAACTGCAGGAAGCTCTCCGGTGAATCGGGCAGAAAGCCTGAGTATTGCTCGATGCAGAGCTTTGCACTCGATAGATACAGATTCTGGCAGGCGCTCACGGCCTGCTGAAACTGCTGTACGTGCGAGTCGAAGTTGGGAAGTGTCATAGTAGCCATCACGCTCCGCGTGATGTAAGCGGCGCGACAAACCGACGTTGTTTCTCCAATCGAGCTGGATCGAGCATGAGATCTTCCATCCGCTCCCGCATTTCCTCACGCGGAGCGTGAGGGCTACACTAGTGTGCCATCAACACTCGCTCGCGCAAAGCCTCGCGCAGCGGATCATCCTGCTCGTCGCAGAATCCCAGATGCAAGTGCCTTCGCCAACCCTCGGCATATTCGAACATTCCCGACATCCGACCGCATTCCGCATCCAGATCTCGCAGCGTCTGCAAATAGGAATCGTGCCCCTGGCTTTCGTCAAGCCACTGCCTTTGGCTCACATGCCGCGACAACATCTCAACCTTTCGTTCGACTGTGTCCGTGACATCAACAAACATGTCGGGAGTAATGGACTGTCGCAAAGGATCGCGATGCGAGAACGGTTGAGCATGATAGATCGTTACTTGGTTCATCACAGGCTCTCGCGGCGGATCAACAGCGAAGTTCGGCATCCCGCGAGCAAAAGCCGCCGTTACCGCCAATCGACTGACAATCATGTGGTCGTCCATGTAATCCGACGGTGAATGCGTCAGAACGATCTCGGGTGCGACTTCGCGAACGACCGACGCGACTTTCGCTAGAGTTGGCTTGTCATAGAAGATCCCCAAGTCATCACAAATGCTCTCGTGAAACACTGCGCCCGCGAACTCACACGCATTCATCGCCTCTTCACGCCGCATCCGGGCGATCGTGTCACGATCGTATTCGGTCGTGCCACAACAACCATTGGCAACATTCATGTAGTGAATCTCATATCCGGCTTCTTTCAGCAGCATCAACGTGCCAGACATGAAGAACTCGATGTCATCAGGATGCGCGGCAATGGCAAAAGCGGTGGGCATGGTGACACTCAATCAGGGATCTCGATTTCATCTCTTGATAGAAGTTGCTGCCCAGTGGATCGGACTTGCAGCACGTAGACGATCTCGGCGCGGATCAGAAAGACGAGACGATAAGTCTGCCCGTAGCGAGTCTTGAAGAAGTGTTCGTGAAGATCCTCGCTGAAGCCTCGCGATTCTGGCGCGCGGCCGAAGCTGTCGGCGCTCTCACGTAGCGTCTTTAGCCCGTGCTGATAGGCATTCCACCAGTTCTCTTTGCCACGAGTCGATCGCTCGTCCAGCCATTCAAGAATGTCGAAGACCAGCCATTCAAGAATGTCGAAGACGTCACCTTCAGCGCGCCGCGTGGCTTCGACGGTAAACATCATGGGGCTTAAGGGAGCTGGAAACGCTCGCGAATGTGGCGCAGGTGTTCTTCGAGCGGAATCGTGCGCCCCGCCTCAACGTCCACCAGCCCTTCCTCAATCGCAGCCATCTCCTCTTCCTGATGCCGCCAGATCGCGACCGCTTGTTCTGGCGTCAGGCGGACGTCGGCGTCCGCCACTTGTTCGCCGACGAACTGATGGAAACGCGCGAGATCGGTTTGAATATCGCTCGCCATGATCGACCTCCAGAACATTGCTGTCCTTACCATTCTACACAAAATGTAGTCCTCACGCTCCGCGTGAGGAAAGGCGGGATCAGTTAGAACATCGAATCGCGAGTCGAGCCCGAATGGTAAAGCAACGTTCGTTCGTCGCGTCGCGCTCATCACGCGGAGCGTGATGGCTACTATTCTCCACGAAGCGCAGCCAACACCGGAACACGCAAGCTGGCTCGCACCGAAACGATCGATGATACCAAGCCGACGACTAACACCGCTAACAACATCAAACTGAGATCGCGAAGCAACTCCGTCGGAATCGATGCCTCGCCGGTGAACTTGTGTGGCAAGACAGCGAGCGCCGCGGCGATCGTTCCAGTGGCGAGACCGCTGATCAACAACAGCGCGTTTTCGAGCATCACCATCCGAGCGAGCCGACGGCGGCGGAAGCCGGTTGCACGCAGTAACGCCAGTTCGCCACGACGTTCGAGTACGTTGCGTGTTTGCACGGCAGCTAGACCAAACGTGCCGAGCAGCAAGCCGAGCGCACCGAGGGTTTGAAAGGTGCTGAGATAGGTGTTCTGCACGGCGAAGAGTTGTTCTAGGACCTGGCTCGTTTGCATGGCGTCGAAGCCTTGATCGCTGAGTCGGTCTTCGAGCAACTCCGTCACTTCATGCGACTTCCCAGGCGGGCTTTGAATCAGGAAGTAACGATAACCGCTGACTTCTTCGAACGTCTTCTCGAACGCTCGCTCGTCGATCAACAGGCTTCCTTGAAGCACACTGTTTTCGAGCAAACCGACAACGTGAAACGAAACGCTGTTGTTGTCGTCATACGTCAGTGTGAACTTGCTGCCGACGCTGACGGGCGGCTTCAAGCTGTACATCGCCGTGTTCATATCAATGATAACGGGGATGTGCTCGTCTTCCTGCTTCGCCAGCAAACGCCACGGGTTTTGCTTCTCCTCTGCCGACCTCGCTTCGGTTTTCATCCAGCGAAAACGCTCGACATCAGCGGGGTCGAAGTGCTGTACGAACTGCGAACCGATGCTAATCACGCGCGGCTGCGATGAGCGATAGAGGTTGTTGCAACTCGCATCATCACCGGGCTTGAAGCGGAATGCGAAAGCCAGACCACCCGCCAGCACGTTGGCTTGATCTGCCAGCAACTCTTGGCGGCCAGCTTGCGTGTTGAGATCCTCGAAGATCGCTTGGGAGCTTTGTGCGACCAAGTCAAACCCGCCGGCTCCGGCATCGGAAGGTGCCAAGCGAAATGAGCTCAGTCCCACAATCAAGAAGCTTGCCGTCGCCATCAGCCCGATCGTCGTTACGCTACGGCCCGGGTTTCTCGCGGCATTCCGAAGAGCCAAGTTCGTCAACGCCCAGCCGCCGGCAAACGTATCGTCGCCTCGGCCGCCACCGCTTTTCAGTCGCGTCCAAATGAGAAGCAGCAGCCCCGTGAGCAACAACGCGCCGGATCCGAGAAATGCGGCGGCTTGTGCCATGCCGCCAAGACCAACCGCCACGACGGCCAGCCCAATCGCGATCACGACAACCACAACTGATGTGATCGTCAGCCATCGCTGTGACTTGTACAGCACATCATCCGCGGCAGTCGCATCCCCGGCCAACAACCGACGCACCGAGATGTTTTTCATGCGGCGGAAGCTCCACATGATCGTCAGTACAGACACGACGACACCCGCCACGTATCCGATCGCGAGGCTCTTTGTCGTCCAATGGAATTCGAGAAACGGCGTCGTGATTGCGCCGACCCACCAAGTTCGCAAGCCCGCCAACATCAGCCACGCGTAACCAACGCCAACCACGACGCCGACGATTCCGCCCACGGCTGCGACCAACCCACCTTCGGCCACGAGTAACCGGCTTGCTTTCTTGCGACGCAGACCGACAGCCAGCAGCGTTCCCACTTCATCCGCTCGTTGTTCAACGCCGAGACGAAACAGCAACAGCACCAGTAGCAGAGCGGCGGCAATAATGAAGAAGCTGAGTCCGAGAAATAGTCCGTCGAATGGAGTCGTTCCGGCCGACGCCGCCAGTTGCTGCCGCTTTACCGGGATGAACGACAAGCCAAGCGACTCGCCGCTGCTCGCGACTTCATCAAGGAACGCTTGCTTGAGGCTTTCTTCGGTCGTGTCTTGCGTTGAGGGGATGCGGAAGGAAGTCACGCGACCAAAGCGGCTGCCCCACAATCGTTCGGCAGTTGCCAGCGAAACGAACGCCTTCGGTGTCGTGCGATGATTTCCCCAGTAATCATCGTCCTGGCTACGCACCAGGTCATAATCTACTAGGAAGGGAGCATCCCAGTTTCGGATCGTGTCTTGATCGGTCACGCCTTCGACTTCGGGAGTCAGGTCGGGATCGTTGGCGAGCGTCGGCGGTTCGTCATACTCAGCGGGCCGCCGCCGCCGATACGGTTGTGAAGGAGCAGTCAGCGGAGTGATCGCTTTGACAGCGAACTCGGCTGACGCCTCTTGGGCTTTGCCGTGCGTCGTTTCCGGCTCAAAGTAGGCAACGCGAACAGTATCACCCACCTTCAACGATTGATCTTCGGCCGACCAACGGTTGAGAACGATCTCGTCTTCAGCCAGCGCACCGATCGGCAGCCCTTCCAAATCCAACAACCGAAACTCGTCTGACACATCAATTCCGCTGACCATCGAATACGAAATCGGACCGCGCTCTTCTCCCTCTCCCTCTGGGAGAGGGCTGGGGTGAGGGCTCTGCTCCTTTCCGATCGTGTTCGCCAAATAAGTCATCACGCCTTGCCCACGCAGCGGCTCGAACGCCACTCTTGCCGCCGCTTCCGCTTCCGGTGCGATGATCATCCGATCGGAAGTGATCGTGAAATAGTCGTAGATCGTTTCGGTCTTGCCTTCCGCATTCTCAAAGGCTCGCGTGACCCGCTTGACCGACAGACCGTAGTCTTCGAAGGCCGGACGAAATGCGATCGCCAGGGACGTGCTGGCGGCACGAGACATCGCTTCCGCCTTTGCTGAACGCGACGAGCTATTGAAGTTGACGGACGTCAGAATCGAGTTGATCTTTCCTTCCTGGTCGAGTGCATCTTGGAGCGTAGCGATCGAAACGAAAGCAACCAGTGGCACACTCTGACTAGACCGCAGGCTAAATCGACCGAGCCCACGTGCGGGGATGACATCAACGACTTCCAGTCCTGGGATACTGCGAATGCGGTCGGTTTTATTCGCGAGAGGGCTGTCAGCTGGGACTTGATTGCCGCTCGGCAAGCGAATCGTGATCTCGGAACCGGTCGTCGTGTTGAGGTCGTCGGCCAGTGCCTTATTCACGACGATCTCGTCTTCGCCGGGGAGCTGTTTGGGTCGTACACGGTCTTCTGAAGCCCGGCCTCCAAAGCCCCAAAACGATTCGTCGCAACCGACGATCAACACACTCGACGAACGGCTCGTCCCGGTTTCGATTTTCGCTTCGACAGTGCCATGAGGGAACAAGATCGCCGGAGACGCTTGATCAAAGTAGCGTCTGAACTCGTCGCTCGCCGCCAGTTCATCCACCAACTCGGCGCGGAAAAAGCGGTCGGTGACCAGGACTTCGTCAATCTCGCCAAGCCGCTCGAGAGTCTGCCGCCGCAAGCTTTCACGCACCGAATCCCCAACCAGCAACGCACCAACCAGCACCGCCGTCGCGGCCGCAACGCCTGACGCCACTGACGCGTTAATCCACCGGTGATGCGTGAGGCTTCGGGTTATGAATCGCCAGGGTGTCATTTCATTGTGGCCATCACGTTCCGCGTGATGTAAGCGGAATCGAGAGTGAAGTTGTTCGTAGTTTGGGATTGGTTAGCAGAACGAAGTCGATTGCCACGCCGCTTTCATCACGGCGGAGCGTGATGGCTACTTTGCGGCAAGCCGCCCGTCGCCTAACTCCAGCCGCTTGTTCATTTGGCTAGCGAGTTCCATACTGTGCGTGACGACCATCAGCATCGTCTTCTCTTGTTTCTGTAGATCGAGCAACAGCTTCGTCATCGCTTGCGCATTCGTGCGGTCGAGGCTGCCGGTTGGTTCGTCAGCGAGCAACAAGACCGGCTTGTGAATCAACGCGCGAGCCGCTGCGACGCGCTGCTTCTCGCCGCCGGAAAGCTCGGCCGGGCGGTGATCGCTGCGATCGGAAAGGCCAACTCGCTCGATCAGTTCTCGTGCGCGATCGATTTCCTCTTGGCTGGGGCTACCGTCGGCAAGCGCCGGTACGAGGACGTTCTCCAACACCGAGAGCTGAGGCAGCAGATGATGGTCTTGAAAAATGAAGCCGATGTTCCGATTGCGAAACTCGGCGAGTTGAGGTTCGTTCAACTCGAACGGATTTTGGTCCTGCAGTGTTGCGCTTCCCGACGTAGGTTCATCGAGCGTCCCCAAGATATGCAGCAGAGTGCTCTTCCCACAGCCGCTTGGTCCCAGGATCGCGACGTTCTCGCCAGCCGATAGCTCCAGCGAGACATCTCGCAGAACGACGAGAGGCTCGCCGCGCGTGGCGTATTCTTTCGCCAGGTTGTTGACGACTAACTCAGGCAATTCAGGTTTGTTCCATCTTGGATCGTTTAACCGCAAGCCGGAGGCGTGCGCTTCGGTGCTGGAAAACGCACGCCTCCGGCTTGCGGTTAAACGAAATCACTGCTCGCGCAACAACGCCAAACAACCCAATCCATAAAACGAATACTCAACATCATCCGCTGGATCCAACTCCGCGCCGCGAAAGCCGCCAGTGGCTTGCGCCATGCTCTCGGCATAACGACGCGCGTCGGAGATATCGATCTCGTTCAGCGCATCCAGGTCTATCAGCGTAAGACTTCCGGTGAACGTACTCAACAGGTCGGAAAACGGGATACGCGTGTTGGCTCGCAAGCCGCCGTCGTCCATCTGCATCTCGACGAGGAAATCGAGTGTGCTCTCGCGAATCTTGTCGTTCAAGGCGTCGAGGATTCGCAACGTGCCAATCGCGGCGGCTGTCGGATTCGTGCCGGCTCGCTTGCTGGCTCGGATCTCGCGGAAGCCTCCTTCTTCGGCCTGCTGAGACAGGATGAACTCGACGATTCGTTCGGGGAAGGGGAGGGGACGCTCGATCAACTGCCGGCAGAGTAAGACAAGAAAGGTGTGATACGTGCTGCTTGCCATGCCTTCTTCACCCTTCGCATAGCCGCCATCCTCACGCCGCAACTTCTCCAAGGCATCCGCCACCGCGTCTCGCCAGTTTTCCGCCGCATGAGCAAAGACATCGATACCTGCCGCCGCCTCCAACAACATGGCTCCGTAAACCAGCGAGAGAAAGTCGATGATCAATTCCTGTCCGGCGAGCCTGCCTTTCAAAAACTCAGCAGCTCGCTCCGCAACATCGCCATGCAACTCACCGAGAATCGACAACGAGCGCAAAGCGAACCCCGTGTAATACAAATCGCTGCCACCTTCGCGCCCCGCAAACCCACCATCCGCCTGCTGCGCCGCCCTCATGTAAGCAGCATGTTTGTCACGCAGCACCTCCGGTAATTCGCCAATGCCCGTTCCCAGTCGGATCGTTAGCTCTTCGAGGTAGGCAGGCATAGGGCGTGTTCGACGTGTGGAAGGCAGTGCTCGGCAAGTCTAACAAGTGTAGACCTTTGCAGCCGTCGAGAACAGGTCGCCAGCAGTCGGGTAGTCGTACTGTTGCACGTCTCTCCGAGACGTGAATTGACGACTCGGAGAGTCGTCCAACTTTCAAAATGTAGCACTAGCAGCAGTCGATTCGCCGTGACCAAAAATGCGAAACGGGGCAAATTGTGAATCGCGAGCGAAGCTGACCACATTCAAGGAGGAGCCAATGTTCGATCTATATGACGAACCGTTTGATGAAGATGGCAAGTGGGATAGCGAGGGTGGTGTTGTGGAGTACTGCAGCGGCTTGATGCAGGCCTTCGCGGAATCGCCTGAAGGCGAAGCCTACTGCAACCACAACGGCCACATCGGCTGGACGCATTCGTTTCTCTATTATTCGCTCGCTTACCTTGGGACGCTTCCACAGGAGATGTCGCAACGGGACATCAACGAAGTTCTCTTCGACTTGATTCCACGGAAGGTCTCGACCGACTCGGACTCGGCCACGGAAATCATCAGCGAGTTACGGGCGTTTTGGGAGTTTCTAGAGCGCGAGTATCAGCTAGACAACGCTCCCTCGATCGTCGCGTTTCTCGACGCGAGTGCCGAGAAGCGTCTGGAACAAGAGCTTGATGATCCCGCGAACTACGTACGGCACGGCAAAGTCGATGGTCATGCAGGGGCAAGCGGCTGGTTTCGACATGACGACGCAGGAGGGAATGAACGCGTTCGTGATGGCGTACAACGCGTCGCTGCTCGACAGACACCAGTCTCGTGCCGACGCCCCAACTCGCGGTGATTACCCGCCGGCACAAATCGCGGCCACAGGGAAGCCGGTGTCTGTCGCCGTTAACCTCTCGTCGGACGAGCGCAAAACGCGCGAGAAGCTGCGGCGCAAGAAGCTCGGAAAACCAAAACGGCGGAAACGGTAGTGGCCAATCAACGGTGTTCAGCCAATCGAGCGCGAACTACGGCCCCACTTCGCGCGTCGTTCCGCTTTCGCTCACGCGGAGCGTGAACTGGGGCCCGAGGCGAATCAAGCACTCCGCTCAGCCAAGAACGGCCAACGATTCCAGCTTCTCTCGCAAGCCGTCTGCGGTGAATGGCTTCAGCAGGTAGTCGCTCACACCAGCCTCGATGGCTTCCATGACACGGCACCGCTCGCCTTTGGTTGTCACCATCACGACCGGGACACGGGCATCCACTTGACGGATCTCCCGGAGGAGGTCCAAACCCGACTTATTGGGCATGCGCCAATCCGTCAACACAAGGTCGAAGGTTCCCGCTTTGAATGCGGCGACCGCTTCGCACCCGTCGGCAGCCTCAACAACTTCCGTAACTCCCAACGAAGCCAGCGAACGGACGATGATCGTGCGCATCGTACGGGAGTCATCGGCGACGAGAACTCTTACACTCACTGATCCACTCCCAAAAGGCTGCAAGCTCCGGTGAAAACGTAGCTTAAAGTCGCTGAGCATGCTTGCACGGCCCGGCACGCGAACGTAAGGATCGTTCGAGAAATAAGTGGCGTAAGCTTCCAGCTTGCGAACCCGCATTATCGCAAGCTGGAA
>PBSM01000073.1 GCA_002726245.1 Planctomycetaceae bacterium
ACTAGCACCAAACGGAATTTGACCAAGGGTGCGTTCACATTGAAGTTTTACGCTTTCTACGACTTCGTCCCCTCCGAGCTTGCTCGGTGGAACGCATGATTTTGTACTAAGTGACCTCCCAAATGACACACCCTTTCCTCTCCCCGACCGCCGCTTCGCGGCGGTGGTCGGGGAGAGGAAAGGGGGAGGGTGGCGTCGTACGCCACATATAGTGCAAAATTACCCGTTCCACCGAGCAAGGTCGGAGGGGACGAAAGCGTTCGATTTCAGAGTTTATACAAATTCACCCGAATTCCATTTGGTGCTAGGGCGTGAATGGTGGCGTGCGTAACCAGTATATACACGTCACACGGCAAGTGGCAGATGCCGCCCGGACTGTGTCGCGAAAGCAGCGAGGTCATTCCGATCGCTTCCACTTCGCGGTGATCTCTGCCCACGAACGCGGCTGTTTGTCGTCGAGATCCTGAAGCAACGGCGTGCGATCAACGACTTGCTCGAACAACTTCACAATCGCCTCGCCCATTTGCCAAAGCGCGTGGCGGAAATGTGCCCGTTCGGCAATGCCAACCATCTCTGCATAGGTTAATCCGCCAGCTTGGCGCGTGAGATCTTCACGACACTGCCAGCCGTCTTTCGTTTTCTGCAGCGCGTACTGCGTGAGCAGCCGCGAGTTGCGGACGCGTTGGTATCGTCGATTTTCTTTAAGCACTTGGGAAAGCAGTGGCGCGAGTTTCGGTGCCCAAGCGTTTGGAAAGCTCGCGGCCAACTCGCCACGTGGTCGCGTCACGCGCATGTAATGAAACTGAATCGGCTCGACGGGCGTCTCGGCAAGGTCCGTTAGCATTGCGTTCCAGTTCAGACCAAGCTCCTTCACACCGATCTCATGAAAGGTGAAGAGATCCTGAATGGGCCGGTTCTTGGGGGTGTACTTGCCGTCGAGCAATTTCAGATCGATCCCTGGTTGAATAGATTTGATCAAGCTGTCACCGACAATGTGAGCGATCCAACCAAGAAGGTAGGCCAATTGCCGCTGGCCTGGTCCATACAACTCGAATGCGTCTTGCACTACCGCCGCGCAGTAATCCGCAAGATGATCCCACGGCACCGAGTGAGTCCGTTCGGAAGCGTTCCATCCGAAAACCAAATGAGACCGTCCGTAGAACGTACGGTGGATTTCGCGTGGCCGATGCTGCTTGCCATCGAAGTCGAGCGACCAAGGTCGGACTGCCCCGCCGGTCAACGGGCTCTTGTCGAGTGGTGCGGTGCCGTAGCCAACTTCTTCCCCCGTATCAACACAGACCGCCTCCGGCATCGTCTGCACATCGCATCCCAAATACGCTCCGCACAAGTAGCTCGCGTAATGCCAGTGGATCAGCGAAGTGATCGGCAACTTCCGCTCAGCGGCAGCCTTCCCCGCCAGAATCGCATACATCGAGTGACCGATAATACCGCTCATACTATCCGCTCCCGATCACTAGCCAACTTCCATCTAACAAGGCTTGGCGTGTGTGATTCGCTCGTGCTATCTCGCCGGCGGTGCTGCTGGCATTGGTAGGATCTAGCGGTGGCAAGATTTGAGAATGAACTGAACGTCAAGGTGCTCCAGCATTTCGAACGTGTTAACGTACTCGACGTCGAACTCCAGGCAGACGTTTGGAATGGGTACTCTTCTCTGTGCTTCAGCAGCGAATTCCTCGTGTGTAACAACTGTCAGTCCGTTTGCTCTTGCATATGCGATCACCCACACCCATCTGCCACATTCGCGAACTCTGATTTCGCGTGCGGCGTGAATTGTGCTTCCGAATTAACCCAGGCCACCATCTCGCCAAACGCTTCAATGACCTTCTGGTCGGCGGTTTGCTTGAAGAAGCCATCCGGTACGGTATCCTTGGCCCAGTCGCCGAGCGCGTCTTTTGAGCTCATGAGTTCTGCAAGAACGCGGTCTATGCTGAAAACCCGCTTTTTCTTGTGTCGATTGATGAGTGCCTGCCAGAATCCCGGGCAGGTATCAAAGCTGTAATACCGTTGATACGCTTCAATGAATACGTTTGCGTCAAGCACGTAACGACTACTGCCGCTCATCTTTCGCCCTCTTTAAGACGAGCTCGGCGTACTTATTGAACGTATCCCCTCTCAGATCTGTCAGTTGGTATGCTTCGCGTTGTAGAATGCGGCCTTCGCGCGCTGCGCACACGACGGCAGTTGCGAACTGTCGTCCAAGGCGGACATCCTGAACATCATAGAAGTTTGGTTCGCCCTTCCTTTTTTTCCGGTTCGCCGATTTTCTCGCGAGCCAGTCCAACTGGTCCGCTTTGTAAAACGCGAAGAACTGCGCCCTGCTAATCAAGCGCAGATCGAGCGCGCGACGCGCGGCAACAACTGGACTCACTTTGAACGATCGCGCAATCGTGTGGAATGGCTTGCTTGTTGCATTGGCTTCGTCCCAGCGCTCGGTAAGCTTGTGAGCCGGCACCAGAAACTCGGCCGCAACTCTGTTACAGAACACTTCCGCTTCATCCTTGGACGGCATCATGTTGATGAGGTTGAAAATACCATCCTTGCCCAACCAAACGTGAACGAGTTCGTGGGCTAGAGTGAACATCTGGCCGGACTTGGAATCGGCTCCGTTCAAGAAAATCAACGGAGCGATAGAATCGCAAAGAACAAATCCTCGAAATTCTTGAGGATCGAGCGGACGATGATTGTTCAACCCGACGACACTGCTAGTCGCTACCAGGATCCCGATCCTTTCAGCCGCATTGCGAAGTGTTCGCAGCGCATCTTCCCACGTTGAGTGCGACTCTGCCCAACTAGGATCGAGATCGAGGGTTTGGCGAATCCGCTGTGCGATAGAAGTCACATTTTGCGATCGTCTAGCGCTCTCGAAGAATTCGAGCGGCGCGTGTCCCTGTTCAGTCAGAAACTCGCGCATCCATGCTTGGCGTCGCTGCATCACCTGAATCATCTCAATGAGATTCGGGCTGGGACGGTCGATGGGCGAGTCACCGGGCGTGCGAAAATCAGGAATTGGAATGCGTTCCTCGGGTGGTTCATCGAGAAAGAGAAACCCCAGTGGAGTCATCGTCTTCCTTGCGAAGTCCTCCAATTGCCGAAGAGTTGGCTCCTTCTCCCCGGCCACCCAGGCATCTACTTTGGGAAACCGCTTTTCAAGTAGACCGATAGTCAAACCGGAGCGATCAATCGCCCATTGAATAAGTTCGGGTTTGACTGAGACGGTCGCGGCCATTCGAAAGGAGATGCTCCAAGTAACGATCAGGGGCTCATTGATTCTACCATCGGTGCTGTTGACCAGCGAGTTGAAGCCGACTTGTAGCCACTGCCACAATACGCCGGATCGACGGAAGCGTTCCGGCGAAAGGAGGTTTCCACCGTCAAATCACCGCTTAGCCGAGTTTCACCGTTGTGCAACCGCAAAGCAAAACAGCTTGCGGCGTCCCGACATGTCTGTGGCTAACGGCTGACTGCCGGGGATCCATCAGCCTTCAGCGAACCGTTTCGAGAATGGACTCCACCATCTATAATCGTCAACACTCTAACACCTTTGGAGTCGCAACATGAATCGGAAAATGATGTTGGCGAGTGTTCTAGTCCTGCTGTTCGTCGCGCATGGTGTCGCGGACGTAACTCTCAAGTTCGGTGACGCGGATTGCGCGGGAGACTATCAGCATCATCTGCAGGGCGTATGTACGAACGAAAGCGACGCGGTCTACTGGTCGTTCACGACAGATCTTGTGAAAACGGATCGGCGCGGTCGCGTGTTGAAGAAGGTTCCCGTGGTCAACCATCATGGTGACTTGTGTTTCTACGAAGGAAAACTGTACGTCGCGGTCAACCTCGGTCGGTTCAACGATCCGCTGGGTAATGCCGACTCGTGGGTGTACGTCTACAACGCGGACACCCTGGAGTTTCTGTCGAAGCACGCTACGCAAGAGGTGTTTCACGGCGCGGGCGGGATCGGGGTTGCGGACGGCCGCTTCTACATGGTGGGCGGCCTGCCGGATGGTGTCGAGGAAAACTACGTTTACGAATACGATGCGGACTTCAAGTTCATTCTCAAGCATGTCATCAAGAGCGGATGGACACGACTCGGGATCCAAACCGCAACGTATCACGACGGCGAATGGTGGTTCGGGTGTTATGGTTCGCCTCAGACCCTGCTGAAGACCGATGCGCAGTTCGGCATGATCGGGCGTTTCGAATTCGATTGCTCGCTGGGGATTGTCGGAGTGGCGACGGATCGTCTACTAGTGGCGAAGGGTCCGCGAACCGAAGAGGGACGCTGTCTGGGCTCACTGCATCTTGCGCATCCCGACGTGAAAAGCGGGCTGCTTCTGCTGTCGGAGTCGGTTTCGGCACTCGACGCGCAACGAGTCAAACAGATTGGGAACTGGAGCGAAAATCGTTTTCGTTTCGCGGCCGCAGCCTCTCTTCAAACGAACGAAGAGAACGCGGTGTTACAGTTTGAATTCGCAGGGACTGGTCTGGCTCTTCGTCTTGGCGGACACAATGTCCCGGCGTACGGGGCTCCGAATCTGGGAACGCTTGTGGTGTCGGTCGATGGAGAGCAAAGCCGCGTTCTGTCGCCGCGTTCCCTTCCACGTGAGGTCGTGTTGGCGGACGGCTTGAAGCCGGGAGCACACATGGTGCTGCTTGAGCATCGTCGCGACGGTGAAGTGGCTGGATGCCGGGTCGAGTTGTTCCGAACATGGAACGATGCTCGCGGAGAAGTGCATTTTTCCGTCAGCGGCGAAGAGAATGCACATCTTGTCGATTGCCGTGTGATTGCGCGGCGTGGTGATATGATCGTTCGGAACGAACTGGTTCGTAACTGGATGACGGGGCAGTCCTCACTGACAGGTCTTCCGCCCGGCGACGACTATTCGCTGGAGGTCCAAGCGATAGGATGGCAGACGGCTCGCACGGAAACGTTCAACATCGAAGCCGGTAAGCCGACGGGACTGCCTTCGATTTATCTACGACGCGACCCCTCCACCGTAACTCAACGGTTTCGGTTTCCGCGGTTGAATCAGCCAGCGATTCGTAAACCGGGCGAAACATTCCGAGCCCGATTCCTCGGCTTCAACGCGACAATCGACGAGGTGAAACTAACACACCAGATTGGCCCGGCCGTGATCTCGCGGGTCATCGACTTTAAAGAGGACAAATCCGCCGCCTATTACTACGACCGTGAAGTCGTTGTGTCTCTGCCAGACGACATGCCTCCTGGTACCTACGATCTGACCGTGCAAGTGACCGGTGGACGCCGGACTGGATTCTGCCGTTCTCCTCGCAGTGTGCATGTCGTGACGACACATCCAACGGATCCTGTGTTCGTCACCTTCGGGCATCTTGACACTTCGGCTCAGAATCAAGCCGAGTACCTCAGGCGATTGGTCGCGATGACCAACTTGCTGGCTCCCGATGTGGTTCTGTGCAGCACTGCATGCAACCCGGCGTACATCTCGGGAGCGCTCGCTGGGCTCGACATGCCGTACGTTATCAACTTTGGGAACCATCAATTCCCCGGCCACGAAGCCTGGTATGGCAAACCGGTCGGCCTAATCGACTGTGGCCCACACGTAAGTATCTTGAACTTCGGCCACCCATGGCACACCGACAAATCGCGAGCCGAAGCTCTGCTCGCATCTCGCCCGAATACAGCCATCCGAGTGATCAACGCGTTCGAATCCAATGCGCCGCTCGATCTGCTCGACCGCCACCAGGTCCGGATGATTCACGACGCTCATGGCATCGGCCAAAAAGTGATGGACCTCGGCTCGACTCCAACTCGTCGCATCGGCAAGTCAAACTCCGAGAGCTTTCGTGTTGTTCGCTTTCGAGACAACCGAGTCGAGTCCTGCACCTACAACGGTCACGAAACAGCCCCCATCCCATTTGGACGGGAGTCCTATCCGCCGTTGAGCGTTTCCTTCAGCCACCCCAATGACGGAACACAAGCCAACAACACAGCGACGATCAGGAACGGCCTCGCGGACGCCTACCCAAACGGTCGAGTGACATTCGTTGTTCCATCCGGCGAATATCGCGTCACCGGAGGCCGCTTGGAATCTCAAATCCTCAGCGACGGCGGCCGCTTCCGCGTGCTGCACGTTCGTGTCGATGTCCCCGCGAACGATTCGATCGAGATCACGGCAGTGCGGATGCGGTGAAACGCCGTCCTACTGCGGCGGTTCGAGAACTGCGCTCTACGCGGGCGTGAAATCCGTGACCGTCAGATGAGGAAGCTTGTTCTTCAGTTTTTCTATCGCGACGGGCTTTAGCTTCACGTCAGTGATCAACAACAGACGCAACTCTTCGAGCCCCATCAGGTGTTCGAGCCCGGCGCTGGTGATCTGCGTGCCATAGAGGTTGATAGCCCGCAACCGCGAGAGATTAGCGATGTGCGCCAGACCCGCGTCGCTCACCGCGCACTTGGCGAGATAGAGACGTTCGAGCTGAGGCACGTCGCGTACATGGACCATCCCGGCGTCGGTGACACCAGTCGCCGCGAGATGCAGTTCTTTGAGCGTTGGGAGTTGCTTCAGGTGCTGCATTTCTTCATCGCCGAACGGAGTGCCCGCGACGTCGATTGCCACGATGTCGCCCTGATCGTCGAACCGGGCGAGACCGAGCGCGCGGAGCGCGTCGCCCAGCGTTCGCCGCTGATCCTGAACAACCAGCCGGACAACGCCCGACAGTGTGATAGTCGTGCCGTTGAAAACGAACCGCTTCAGTCGCGTTAACGCTTGGATGTGAACAAGCCCAACGTCGGTCACCCGCGTGCCGGTCAGACTTAACTCCTCGATCGTGGTCAGGCCCCTGAGATGCACCAAGCCGGCATCCGTGATCGGGGCTCCGTTGAGTTGCAAACGCTTGAGCGCGCGGCAGCGCGTTAAATGGGTGAGTCCTTCATCATCGATCGCCGAGTCGTGCGCGATGAGCGATTCCATGAGGTGCATATCAGGTTGCCCAGCGAGATCCGCGCCGGTCGCGCCGGCTGGCAACGTGAGGGCCGCATCGTCGTTGTTCGCTCGGCGAACAAGCGTTTTGTTCGCGGAGCGAACCACGACGTTGCCGCTGGAAGTCGATCCGGTCAGCTCGGCAATCGGCTGGCCCGTCGGCAGAATCGGGACTGGACGGCCGGAGTGATTGAGAAAGGTGTGATCGGTGTTGACTCCCATCGCGTGATAAATCGTCGCCAGCAGCTCTTGATATGTCACAGGCCTATCTTCGGGGCGTTCTCCCTTGTCGTTAGTCGATCCGACAACCTGTCCCATCGTCAGGCCGCCACCGTAGACGAACGCACATCCCGCTGGCCCCCAATGCTCCCGTCCCGGGCAGCCTTTGTGGACGTGAATCCGCGGCGTGCGGCCGAACTCTCCTAAGACGACGACCAGCACATCGTCTCGCATCCCGCGTTGTTCGAGATCTTCGACGAGTGCACTCACCGACTGATCGAATTGCGGTCCCCGCTTCCTCATGATCTCGAAGATGTTGCCATGCACGGCGTGGTCGTCCCAGCCGATCATGGTCTTGTCATAGTCGCCTCGTCCGTCGGGCGAGAAGCGGACGGCAACGACACCGACACCCGCTTCCACCAAGCGTCGGGCGAGCAGGCATTGCTGACCGGACAAGTGCATGCCGTACCGGTCGCGGACCTCTACCCCTTCGCGGGAAAGATCGAACGCGCGCGCAGCGCCGTCGCCAGACAAAAGATCCAGGGCTTGCTGGCGGAATCCGTCGATCGCGCGAAGCTGTTCAAATGCAGCGGCCTCGATCGCAGCCGTCTTGCCGAGCCGATCCAAGCGAGCCAGCATCTGCTGACGGTCCTGGAGCCAACGGGTGCTCCCCATGGCCTGCAGATTCTGGACGACGAAACCCGGCTTCGAGGGATCGCCAGCAACTTGGAATGATCCGTAGAGTGGCCCAAGAAACGCCGGTCCTCCACGGTGTAGACCACGGCTGATATCGATGTACTGCGGCAGTGCGTCTTGATCGCGACCAGCGAGCGACCGGCCGCCCGGGCCCCGCATTCCCTTGGCCAATCGCGGGTCCGTTGACGCGCCGATGTTGATTTCCGCACTCTCCATGCCACTCCGCATACGACTGATAACGGAGGCCAAATCGGGATATCGGGACTTCCCTCCATCGGTCTGTCCGTACCAACCGGTGAGCACATTGTGCGATCCATCGACATGCCCCGAGGATGGTTGGTGCAGCGAACGGACAACGCACGTCCGATGAGCGAGTCGAGCTAACCGCGGCAGCAGCTCACAATAGGCGACTCCCGGCAACGTCGTCGGGATGGCACGCAATTCTCCGCGATACTCGCTCGGCGCATCCGGCTTCGGATCGAACGTCTCGAAGTGACTAGGACCGCCGTCCTGCCAAAGAATAATCAGCGAGCGTTGCTTCGATCGCGACGACGAAGAAGCCGCTTGTGCGTGCGACCCAAGCCACTGGGGAAGGGACAATGTGCCCACAAAAACCGACCGCAGTAGCTCTCGACGACTGACGTTTCGACTCGATAGGTGGCGAGCGTGATTTGTCACTCGTGGTATCCTCACGCACAACGTGGGCAGAATCGTGGCAACATCGATCGAACAAGGTGTCAGTTTGAATCACGAACGTCGAACAGCGAATCAGTTTCCGTATCGCCACACGTTGAGACTCCGACGTCTGAAATCTGGCCGAAGTTCCACGATGCGCGATTCATTTGGTATCTTCCAGGAAGCGTAGACTTTCACGAGGACCAGTGTATCAACATCACGACGGGCTAGGTGAATTTCGTGTTGCTCGGGCTTCCAGCCCCAGCAAAGAAGGGAAACCGCTGCGGCTGGAAGCCCCAGCTACGATAAAGCCAAAGAGAACCTCATCATGCCACAACAGACGACACGCCGCCAATTCGTTAAACAGTCCGCCGTCGCTACCTCGGCTGCAGCGCTCGTCTGTAGTTCGCTCAATAAGCCGGCTTGCGCGAATGCCGAAGAAGTCGATCGATCAATCACGGTCAAGACTCCACCCGGCGTTCGGCAAATCGATGTCCTGTTCGACCCCGCGAACTACACAGCGTTTCCGCACGTTGAACAACTGGATGGTGATGAGCTGTTAATGGCGTTCCGCCAGGCTCCTAGCCAGGAACGAGTTCGCCATACCCATCCACGCAGCATAATCACGGTCATTCGGTCCTACGATTTGGGCAATACGTGGGATGTTGAAAACGCCAGTCAACTGGCCGCGGGAGGCGGTCAGGAGTTCGCCCCGATTTATCTTGGCAACGGAGTCGTGGGCGGGTTGCTGGCTATGCACGAAGTCGTGCCGGTGGACGAAGCGAAACGAACGGGTATTCCGCACATCCACAAGCACGAATACCCATTCAGGAATGTCGGTGGACTTTGGTGCTGGAGCAACAACTACGGTCTCACGTGGCAGCTCCACCACAACGTCTTGTTCGCCCCGAAGTTGCAGACCTGTGCTCCCGCGGTCAAACTCTCTTCCGCAGCGCTGCTCGCGCCGTGCTATGGCAGTCTGGACGACGGAGTGGCGGGCGTCTCTTCCAATGTCGTGTACCGATCCGACGACAACGGCAAGACGTGGTCCTCCCACACGATGCTGGCCCAGGGAGCCAAGGGCACACGGGACTACTACGAGCCGTGTCTCCTTGAATCGGAAGACGGGCATTTACTGGGAATGCATCGAGTCGGTCGATGCCAGGACGGACGCAACGGCCTGTTTTGGCAGAACGAATCCACCGACGGAGGCAAGTCCTGGACAGAGCCGGTGGAGACGAACATCACGTCGGGGGCATGTCCGCGGCTGTTGAACCTGTCTGATGGTCGCATTCTGTTGACCTATGGTCGACGTTACGAACCATTCGGTCTCTACGCCCGATTGAGTGAGTACGGAGGAAAGAACTGGAGCAACACATCGTGGCTGCTGCGAGCCGCGCCGAGCGGCAACCAGGGCTATAGTTCCTCGGTCGAGCTCGCACCGGGCCGCATTTTTACTGCCTGCTACGCACAGAACAAGGATGGTGTGACCGGTATCACTGGTACGTTTTGGCATTTGCCGCCGAGACGATGAACGACTCTATACAACGCTCGTTCGGCAGAGGAAGTGGCGCAAAGAACGCAAGGAATACAAGACAGGGGACGTGGAAGTGGGAAAGGCAGAAAGGACAGCCGTAGGCCGGAACAAGCGCAGCGCAGTTCCGGCAACGCTCCTCATCCGCACTTGCTGCTGCGATGCCGGGCTAATTTGGCCCATCGTATTTGTGGCTTGCGCGCCGCAAGGCTATCATGTCGTCTGTTGCCAAGCGGAGTTTGGCGAACCACCGGCGCGAAGACGTCATAACTAGCAAGCGTGAGAGGAATCCATGAATCGTCTATCGAGTTTCAGCTTCGTCATTGCGGCGATCATCATTTCACTCGCGTCAGGCTTGGCGACCGCCGCGGATTGGCCGATGTGGCGATTCGATGGACGGCGCAGCGCATCGACGCCTGAGCAACTTCCGGCGGCGTTGCACTTGCAATGGTCGAGCCAACAGCCCGTGCCGCGAGTCGCATGGCCAGAGGATCCACGGTTGCACTTCGATGCGTCGCTCGAACCGATCGTGGCGGGGAGAACATTGTTTATCGTTTCGAGCCGCAACGATTCAGTTACCGCAATCAATACCGAGAACGGACAACGCCGCTGGCGATTCTTTGCCGATGCGCCGATCCGCTTCGCGCCAGTCGCCACGAGCGGCCGAGTTTATTTCGGCGCGGACGATGGCTTCTTCTATTGTTTGAACGCCGAAGACGGTAGCGTCGCTTGGAAGCTGCGCGCTGCTCCGGCGGATCGTCGTGTGATTGGGAATGAGCGATTCACTTCCGCGTGGCCATTGCGAGGTGGTCCGGTGCTTGCCGGCGGAGATATCTTCTTCACGGTCGGCATCTGGCCGTTCGAGGGCACTCAGCTCTTCACCGTCAATACCGACGAGGACGAACCCCAACCACGGACGGTCATGCTGCCCGACCAGGTTACGCCCCAAGGCTACCTAGCAACGGACGGCGGGCGCGTGCTCATTCCGTCCGGGCGCGACAAGGCCGCGGGTTTCGACATCGCGTCTGGCAAGTTCATTGGTTTGAGTTACCAATCGCGCGGGAAGACCGACCATCATGTGACGGCAGAGGGCAACTATTTGCTGCACGGCGATCGCATCTATGACGTCGTCACCAAGCAGCTACTGGCGAACGTCGCACACCGACCCATCTCAACTCGCGAAGCCGTTTACGGAACGTGGGAAGGCAATCTTGTTGCCTATGGCCTCACCGATCCGCAGCTCATCGAGAAGACCGACCGCAAAGGCAAGAAGTACAAAGAGAAGGTACTGAAGCCGCTATGGAGCATTTCCAAGGAAGTACTCACCGCAGCCACGAAGCAACCGGAAGACGCACCGCTCTCGTTAGAGATCAAAGCTGGCGATCAGCTCTACGGCATCCACGGTAACAAACTCTTCGCTGTGAATACCGCCGCCGAGAAGCCGGCGATTAGTTGGCTGGCAGCCGTTGACGGTACGCCAAGCCGAATGATTGCGGCCGACGGAAAACTGTTCGTTGCGACGCGCGAAGGTCAGATCGGTTGCTTTGGTGCGAAGCCCGCAAGCGAACCAGTGAAGCAATCGCAGCAACCCACTAAACTCGCCGCGACTGACTCGGCGGATCGCGTTGCTGAGTGGCTCGGCAAGACGGACGACCCTGGTGGCTATTGCTTGGTTGTGGGAGCGGCAAGCCAAGGCGTCATCGACGAGATTGTGCGTCAGTCGGAGATGCACGTCCTCGTGCTTGATCCATCTGAGTCCCGCATCGATGCACTGCGACGACATTACGACGCGATGGGGCTGTACGGAACTCGCGTGTCAGCGATTGTTGGGACGCCTCAAACCGCGAATCTTGCGCCTTATGTGATGTCGCTTGCGGTTTGTGAATCGATCGAAGATTCAACGAAGCACGTGAGTTCGATCCACCGTTGTTTGCGGCCTTACGGCGGCCGAGCGATCCTCGGTTGTGATGGTGACACTGCAGGAAAACTCCAGGATCACATCAAGCAGTCGCAACTCGCTCAGGCAGAGCTAGAGATTGAAGAGTCATTCGCGATACTAACTCGCGCGGGTGCATTGCCAGGCGCGGCGGATTGGACTCATGAGTACGGCGATTCCGCAAATTCGTTGATGTCGCAGGACCAACTCGTCAAGGCACCGCTCGGCGTGTTGTGGTTCGGCGGACCCGCCGCTGCCAGCGAGCTGTTCTTCAATCGCCACTTTTGGCCGCCAAGCTTGACCGTCAATCTAGGCCGCATGTTCTTCCAAGGGCCCGAGGTCTTTGTGGCGGCTGACATCTATACCGGTCGGATACTGTGGAAGAAGAAGCTTCCGAAGGGAATCAGTCCGGGCCGCCGCGGCAACTTCTTCGAGAAGGTGCAAGTCGGTTTTCATTTCCTGGCGGCTGATGACGCGGTTTACCTGTCTGATGCTAATACTTGCGAAAAGATCAATCCTGCGACTGGCGAGACACAAGAGGCCTTCCGTTTGAAGCGCCCTGACGCTCGTTGGGGGACGATGCGAATCTGGGAAGATCGGCTGATCTGCACGATCTTCCTGCCCGATGACAAGGGCGACTATCACCCCGAGGAGATCGTTTCGATCGATCGAAATACGGGCGAGCAAGTGTGGCGGCACGAGGCCGAATACACGGCGCCGGTCGCCGCTCTGGGCCGCGATGAAGTCTTCTTCTATGACGGCATCTTGGAGGGATTGTACGACGCTTGGAAACGTAAAGGGCTCGTGCCCAAGTCCGGCGAGACGGGTTACTTGAAGGCACTCGACATTCGCACCGGCAAACAGATCTGGCAAAGCGGAACCAGCCGTGCAGTGACTTGGCTGGGAGTCTCTTCGCGCGACGGAGTGCTTGTGGCTTCCAATAAGAAAGGCATGGAAGCCTGGGACGGCAAGTCAGGGCAACCGCTGTGGGAGAAAGAGGCGGACGGCAAAGGCTTCTTAGGCCATCCCGAAGAGCTATGGGACAAGGTAATTCTTTGGAAAGATCGGATCATCGATCAACGCGGCCCCGGTGCGTCTTACGACGTGAAGACTGGTAAGCCGGTGATGCAGGATCATCCGCTTACTGGCCAGCCGACGGAGTGGGAGTTCACCAAGACCGGTCATCACTGTAACTACGCGATTGCCAGTCCACACATGCTGACGTTTCGCGCCGACACGGCCGGCTTCCTCGATTTGGAAAGTGGAACTACGGGACGGCTGAACGGATTTCGTTCCGGTTGTCGCAACAGCTTGATACCAGCCGGCGGCGTTCTCAACGCACCCAACTTCGCACACGGCTGCGTTTGCAGTTACTCGCTGTTCACGTCACTCGCCTTGGTCCACACGCCGGACGCCGACGTCTGGACGTACAATGCTTACGAAGCGTCAGGCGATACGATCCAGCGTGTTGGCGTGAACCTGGGAGCACCCGGCGATCGACAAGACAAGAGCGGAACTCTTTGGTTGGACTACCCGAGCGTCGGCGGTCCATCACCGAAGGTGAACATCTCCATCGCCGGCGACAACGTGCAGTACTTCCGCGGTCACAGCTTGGCGATCGAAGGCGAGGAGTTGCCTTGGGTCGCGGCATCTGGATGTGAAGGCTTGACATCGATCAAAGTACGCACAGGAAAGGCGGAGCCGAATCAGAAGTGCCGCGTCAAACTCTATTTCGCCGAGCCGGCTGATGTCTCGGAGGGCGATCGGGTCTTTGACGTCGCCTTGCAGGGAGAATCAGTCTTGAAGGAGTTCGACGTCCGCAAGACAGCCAGCGGCCGTAATCGCGTGGTCGTCCGCAGCTTTGACGGCGTCGCGATCAACGACGCCATCGACGTTACGTTCACTCCACGCTCCGGCCGACCGATGCTGTCTGGAATCGAAGTCGTCATGACGGAGAATTGACCGTGGCTGGGGCATCCTGCCCTTTGGTGCCGAAGGTCGGCGCGCCAGCAACGAAGTCACCTCTGGAAGAACTCGGCTTTTGTCACTTCTTGACGGGCTTCCAACGGATCGCATAGAGGTCGGTTTTGCTGCTGACCATTTCCCACGTGTTACCCGACTGGCTTGATCCGGCGATTGTCAAGATCGTGTCGTCTTCGAGCATAACGCTGGCGGTATAGCTTCCGGTGAATTTGGTCGAATCAAGATAATAGACTTCGTCGAGCCAAGTCTTGCCTTCGTCTCGACTGATCATGGCGCGGCTACCGGGTGGACCGGGGCCGTAGCGCGTGTCGTGAATGACGACAACCGTCCCGTCGCTCTGCACCGCGGGATAGCCGAACGTCTGGCCGAAGACCGTCGTGAGCAAACGCGGTGTGTTCCACGTCCGGCCGTTGTCCTCGGAGTCCATCACGAAGAGGTTCTTGATGCGATTGCGACCATTGAACGGCGCGGAAGCGACTTTCTGTGTGTACTTCAGCAACAGCGGCGGATCGGACGGATGCACCATGACACCCATCCGCATCGTGGCAAACAGCCGACCGGACGGCAATCGCACGGTGGCACCTTCCGACGCGCCGCGATCGCGAACCAGCGTCGGGCCTTGCCAGGTCTTACCGCCATCCGTTGACTGGAAAGCGTACAACGCCATGCCCTTCGTATAAGGATCGTCGCGCACATCGATTCCCCAGATCAGCGTATCATCGCGAAGTCGATTCAGGCCGCGATGAACGTAACGTTGCACGTAGGGTCTGCCGGAGGGGAGAGGCAGATCGTCGATGGCAATCTCGGCCCACTTCTCCCAAGTGAGACCTTCATCGTGCGACGCCCAGACCACTGCCGGCTCATCGACCACATTGCCGATGGAGCATCCGACCGAGATGAACGTACCGTCGCGGAGTACCTTCCAGCGAAAGCCAAGTTTCAACTCCGGCGGCAGCTTGATCGGTCTTGCTGTCCACGTCTTGCCATCATCCGTTGACTTGCAGAAGACTTCGGATTGACGGACGTAGATTTCGCTCATAGGACCGATATCGACCTGCACGGATTGCGGGTTCATGCCGTCGCTATGAGGCAGCAGCGCCCTGGATGCGGGAACGTTCGTCAGCTTGCCGTCCGCTGCCCGAAGGATGTATTGACTGGCGTGCATCTTCGCCAGCACATCGCCGCCGGGCACATCCACATCGCCCATGCGATCTGTCTCGACATTTGGTTCGACAATCAGCTTTGACACTTCCTCCGCAGACACATCCATTACGAAGAGTGCCAAGACACATGCCAACAGCAACGGAACTCGGACTGCCATCACATCACTCCTTCGACGCACTTCTTGGACTAGGGGGACGAATTGTGATTCACCTCGTTTACTCACAACGTTTGCATGCCGCTGTCAGTTAACTTAACTTAGCCACCACGAAACACCAACGGTCGAGGCCAATTAGTCCAACACACCAACAGCAAGCGGGAGGAAAGTATGCCTCTGCGATGTTTCCATCTGACGTTGCTTGTGACATGCCTGTGCGCGGCTTCCCTGCAAGCCCAATCCCGCAAAGCACCACCTGGAATGTTCAAGGATCTGGATGATGTGATCGCGGGCGACGCGATCATCTTGCACGGGAAGCAACTTTTTGTGGACGACTACCTGATCGCCGAATCGCAAGGCGTCACAAAGGTCCTCCACCAGCCCGTCAAGCATCCGAATAATCCGTTGCTTGTGAAGGATCGGCCCTGGGAAGAAAGTGGACCCGGCTACGGCACCGTTCACTACGACGCCGACGAAAAGCTCTTCAAGATGTGGTACACGTTCTGGCGAAAGGTCGAGGGGACATCGGCGTCGCTGTTGTGCTATGCCACTTCGCAGGACGGGATCCGATGGACCAAGTCCGTCACCGACAAAGAGGGCGAGACGAACTTGCTGCGGCATCCGCCGATTCAGGGCTTCCAGTGTCCTGGCGTGTTCAAGGATCCGGTTGAGCGTGACCCGGCTCGCCGTTACAAGATGCTCTTCAGTTGCAATCCCGACGGCACGGCGAAAACGTGGATGACCGGCGCTGCGTATTCCGCAGATGGGCTGCATTGGGAATCGGCTAAGCCAACGGCTCTCATTCCGTTTAGCGATACGCAAGTGTGTCCGTTCTGGGACCGGCGTCGCCAGCGATACGTGGCGATCCTGCGATTCGGGCCACCCAACACGCGGATTATCAGCCGCACGGAAAGCGAGGACTTTTTGCACTGGTCGCCGAAGGTGACCGTGCTGCGCCGCACTAAGATGGAGCAGCCGCTGTTGACGCAGTTTTACCAGATGGCTCCCTTCACCTATGGCAATTATTACTTCGGGCTGATTGCCGCTTATCACAGCGAAACATTGAAACCCATTCCGCCGGACAAGCCGTGGACCGATCGCAAGAACTTACAACTGACGTTCAGCCGCAACGGCATCACGTGGCAGCGAGTTGGCAAGGAGGGTGTGATCCCAACGTCCGAGTTGCATCAGGACCGCGACTGGCAGCGAGTTGCTCAGGACGCCGTCTTTCTTCCCTACGGCAAGAAAGGCAAGGATTGGGACTGGGGTACGGTCTCGCCGTATTTCACTCCGGAACCGATCATCGTCGGTGACGAAATCTGGTTCTACTACATGGCGCAGAACGGGAGGAATTGGTGGAACTACACGGGTGATCCGCCAAAGAAGGATCCCCAAGCCAAAGAACCACGAAAAGGAGTCGGGCTGGCGACACTGCGACTCGACGGTTTCGTCTCCGTGGAATCGGAGAAACAAGGAACGCTGACTACCAAGCCGCTTGTGTTCTTGGGCGATACGCTGATCGTGAATGCTAACGCGAAAGGTGGGTCGCTCGTCGTCGAAGCTCTCGATCTTGACGGTAAGGTGATCGAAGGGTTTGGTCGCTCCGATTGTGTGCCCATCACAACGGACAGCGTACGCCACGTTGTCAGATGGAAAGGACACCAAGACTGCCACTTGCTGCAGGCTCGACCGGTCGCATTGCAGTTCCACCTGGACCACGCAAAGTTGTACTCGTTAGAACCGACGATTCGACACAATCACTATCTACAGTCCTACGACTAGGCAGCAAGGGGACAAGCAACGTGCTTCATACAATTGCCAAGACGCATTTCAATCGCCGAGCGTTCCTTGCTTCGACAGCCGGGCTGCTGACGTCACCTGCGCAACGCATGATGGCACAGCCGAGCGAGCGACGGGGCGTGGCGCTGAGCCGTCAACATCATGACGCGGTCAATCGGCGACGACGGATTGTTGTGCAGTATGATGCTTGGAGTCAGTTGGGCCATGATTTCGAGGAGTGGCTCGACTATCGCTTCGACTACATCGACGAACCGGGTTCGCAGATCGACAGCGTGTGGTGGGATCTGACGGCGCTGGCCTACGCCACGTATCCGAGCAAAGTGCTTGAGCAGATTCCACAAGCCGGGTTGGACAGGTGGCGCAAGCAGGGAATCGATTGGGTCGGACGGTTGGTTGCGGAAACGAAGAAGCGGAAGCTGGAATGCTTTTGGAGTCACCGCCTCAGCGAAGTCGAGTTGAACGAGGAAGGCACCGGCGCCGGGTGGAAGGGTAAGCCACACTCGATCAAGCAGGCCCATTCCGACTGGGTGATCAAAGCGTGGTGGAAACAAGGGCTTTGGAACCTGGCTGTGCCTGGCGTGCGCGAGCTGAAGGTTCGTATTCTGCGCGAGTTGGCCGAGAATTACGACTTTGATGGTTTTCAGCTCGACTTCGCTCGCCACGTACCTTGTCTTCCGGTGGGGCAACAATGGGAGATGCGCGAACAAGTCACCGAGTTTGTCCGCACCGTGCGATTGATGCTGCTGGAGGTTGCGAGGAAGCGCGACAAGCCGCTCCTGCTGGCCGCGCGCATCCCGTGCAACCTCGAAGGCTGTCGGCAAGACGGTTTTGACATTGCCGCGTGGGCTCGCGAGAATCTGATCGATATTCTGACTCTCGGTTCTCGTAGCATCGAATGCGACATCGAGGGATTTCGTCGCGTGACGCGCGGCCACAATATCAAACTGCAGCCGTGTCACGACGATCACCACGCCACCGACGCGTATCAGTATCCGCCGATCGAGTTCTTTCGTGGAGTTGCGGCGAATTGGTGGCACCAAGGGGCGGACAGCATCATGACATTCAATTGGAAGAACGCCAGCCTCGAAATGTCTCGCCAAGTGGATGCGACTCCGGGACCCGCGTCGCAACGTCTGGCGTATCACGAAATCGGCAGCCCGCGGACGCTTCGCAAGAAGGACAAGGTATTTGTCGTTCAGCGCCGAGGCGGCTATCCGTGGGCCGAAGGCTACTTCAACCGAAATGAAGACGCGGTCTTGCCGCTTGAGTTGGCAGGAAACGGCGATGCATGGTCGGCACAGGTGCGAGTCGGAGACAACGTCCGCGTTAACGCCAAACAGATCAAACAGGTGCTGTTACGACTCGTCGTATTCGGTGCGGATGAATCCGACGAGATCACCGTCCAACTGAATGGAGTTTGGTTAGTGCTCGCCCGACGCGACGAACTGTGGAAGGATCGTCAGATCTTCTCACCCAAACCGCAACCGGCATCAGGCGGGGCCGACCGCTGGAAGATTGATCCAAACCAGAAGCTCTTAGTATTGGATTACCAAGTCGCGCCACGCCTTTGCAAGCTCGGTCGCAACCAGGTGACGCTCCGACTCGGCGCACGCGATGGACGCACTGCATCCGCATCTGTCAAGATTGAGAAGATCGAAGTGCATTTGCGGTACAATCAATGAGTTTGGTGCAACAATAGTCGCCTTTCGCTCCGTGAAAGTGGCGCTACTTCGCGGAGCGAAAGGCGACTAAGGGCTCAGCCATGATTGACATGAAGTTCTTGCGTCGCGAGTTGTTCACAGCGAGTGGCGCGGTGGGGTTTGCCTTGATGGCATCGCCGGCGTTTGCCCGCGGGCGCGGGCGGCTCGACAACAATCTTCAGGTTGTCGATTTGACGGACCTGGCCGGTGATCTGCCGCTGGATGTCGTTTTGACGAAGCAGGTACTCAAGCAAACAGAGGATTGGGAACACAGTTCGTACAGGAACCCCAAGTGGCCCGATGGCGGGCACAAGTCCCTCGGTTATCCCACAGTGATCAAGAACGACCACGGAAAGAATCAGGATGGCAAATATTATCTCTACTACGCGCACCACGATCCCATGTCCGGGATCGGGTGCGCGGTGGCCGACGCCATCAAGGGACCCTACATCAAGCTGGTAGATCTGCCTAATTCCGATCGGAAAAACAGCATGGTTCTCACCGTTCCGAACTACCGACCGGACGGACCGCATCCCGGCGATCCTTCCCACTACAGCAGCCCGTGCGTCGTGTGGAATGAAGAGGAACAGCTCTGGTTCATGTACTTCCACTACTTCAATCACTTCCATGGCGCCTGGACGGCCAACGCGGATGTTCCCGGAGAAGGCTGGCAAATGACGGCGCTGGCGACGTGCCCGGATCTGTCGCCCCACAAATGGACGATCTGGAAGGATGCGAAGAAAGGCAAGGTGAGCGTTTGGGATATCGTCCCTGTCCTGCCGACGACCGACGAAAATTGGATGAAAATCGCGTCGTCCTACCACGCGATTCAGCGGTTGCCGGACGGGCGATGGTTGGCATTGATGCGTGGCACTCCAACTCAATATCCCGGTCCGACAGTGGGCTTCGCGACGTCCGGCGATGGTCGCAACTGGAAGTATTTCGACGGGAATCCGGTGATTGCTTCGGGCAAGCCGTGGACCAGAAAGTCCAACGAGTATCGCCCGGCATTCATCGGCTATCTGGGAAGAAACGGGGCTGGACAGCATGAGTATCTGGTTGCGTGGTCTGAGCACCCGGAGCCACACGTGATTTACAGCACGACAACCGACTTCAAGACCTTCCGGCGCGATCCGAGAGGATATGCCAAGTGGGGAGGGGCCGATGGACTCGTCAGCGTCTGGCGCGAGGGCGACCGGTTGTACCTCTTCGCTGGCAAATACGTCCACGAAATGGCCCTGCCGGTACGAGAATCAGCCGCGCCGCGCTAGCGCGCGGTGTGTCGGACCGGAGCGAGTTATCGCGCAAACAAAACCTTCAGCGGTGTGCGCCGCCGACGCAGGTTGAGATATCCGGGAAACGACCTCGGTTGCGCCCACCGAGGCTTCGAAGCGACACGCGATTACGACCAAGATCGGTAAGACCGACGCGCGCAACGATGAGCTAGGACGGGACCAAGAAACCGCTTAATCGCATCGTCAACCAGACTACAATGGCAACCAGTCATTGCGAGCGAATTACTTTACGAACAGCCCACATCGACGATTTCGGTCCCATACGGCGCCGCGAGCAGCCGATAGAATCTGCCTGTCCTATTTGCCCCACGGCCAGCGATGCCCATACAACGTTACGTCCGACGAGCGTTCTGGATCAGCATCCTTGGGGGAGTGGTCTGCCTTAGTACTGAGTTTTTGCAAAGTGCTAAATCAATCCCAATTGATCTAAGACGTGCTTTGGTTCTTGAGAATCTTCCGTGATCTG
>PBSM01000074.1 GCA_002726245.1 Planctomycetaceae bacterium
CCCGACGCTACTAACTTTGTGGCCTAGCGGCGGAGCGAACGGCCGCCAACACGACCTCGTTCCTGGACTACTCGGTGCCGCATTTGAGCTTCATCGATGAGTGTGCTGCCGTGTTGGATTAGTTGTGAGGGTTGTCCGGCCAGAGCGCCGACGTAACCGAGAAACTCGGTTGCTAAGACGCGATCGCTTTCTCGATGACGTATTCTGCGTGCTATGTTTCTCTTGGGTGACCTGCGCTGGGTTTGTTGTCCGCGTTCGCGTTGCCATCCCGCCAAAGATGATCGCTAATGCTGATCCGTTGCGTTGACGAAGCTTTAGCGATTCACGCCAACCATACCCGTGCGACTGACTAGGTGAAGCAAGCCTGCGCTTCTCGTTCGACGAGGTGTTCCGATGACCAATGCGATGCTCAACGACGCTCCCTACTTCTCGCTACCGCTGCCTCCCCCTCCGCCAACAGAAACAACTTCCGAAAGAGATGTGGTCAATCGCGTCGAGGCGGTTTTTGCGGAAGTGGATTCGCTGTGGGAGTTGTTGGAGGCACCCGCGCCTGCCACGCCGCCAATTCCTACAAACGAACTCGCTCCTGACCTGAAAGTCTCGGTGGTCATTCCCGTCTACAACGAGAAGAAGACGGTTCTGGACGTGATTGCGAGCGTCAAGGCGTTGCCCTTTGAGACGGAGATCATTGTCGTTGACGACGCCAGTACTGACGGAACGCGTGGCTGGCTGGAGACGATTCGCGGTGCATCCGGCTTGAAATTGATCTTGAAGGATGTCAACGAAGGCAAGGGTGCAGCGTTGCGGGACGGGTTTGTTGTGGCGACTGGAAACATCATCGTCGTGCAGGATGCCGACTCGGAATACGATCCGCGTGATATCGAGAAGTTGATCCGCCCGATCATTACTGGAGATGCGGATGCTGTCTACGGCTCGCGATATCTCTATCGCGGGGATCAACAGCAGTCGTTAGCTCGTCGGTTCGCCAACTGGGGGCTTACGAAAGCTTCCAATTGGTTTAGCGGTCTTCGTCTCACGGACATGGAGACCTGCCAGAAGGCATTTCGGGCCAACGTGCTGCGAGGATTGCAACTGCGGCAGAACCGCTTTGGCTTCGAGCCGGAAGTAACGGCCAAGATCGCGCGCCGGAAGTATCGAGTCGTCGAGCGATCCGTTCGTTATCGTGCGAGGACGCGAACTCAGGGGAAGAAAATCGGCCTGCTTGATGGGTTCAATGCGATGTATTGCATCGCGAGATACGGCGTGAGGGACTGATCGCTAGGTGGTGTCATCGACTTCCCGAACGACGACCCGATTACCGCTGACGTCGATCACGCGCACTTGCTTTCCGGTATCGACGAACGAGCCATCGGTCACAACATCGACGTAAGCCTCTCCGAAGATCACCTTGCCGGCCGGACGTAATGGCGATTCAGCCACTCCCCAGTCTCCGACCTCAACAGGGAACTCCGCAGGTGGCGCGGGCTTCGGATGATCTTTGCCGTCGGCAGACGTCTCTCCTTCATCAGCATCCGGCAGATCGAGCGCTAGCCAGCTAACAACGGGAATCGTGCCGAAGTAATGACTGACACCGAACGCTCCGGCAATAAACGCGAATCCCGCTCCAACGATCACGACTAGACTCTGCAAACTTGTATTGAGTTCGCGGGTCGTCGTCGGGAGCACAAAGTGCTGGCCCGCCATCAGTAGTCCCGCCACCATCAGTAGCATGCCGGTAATGCCAGCGACACCGAAGCCGGGAGTGATGAAGATCTCGACCAGGATGAAGACAACGCCGAGCAAGAAGAGCAGCACTTCCAACCAGACCGCCGTTCCACCAAGGAACTTGCTCCAGAAGAACAATAGGAAGCACATTGCTGCAATGACACCGCCGATACCCAGACCGGGCGCACTGAACTCGACGTGTAAGGCGATCAACCCAACGACCAACAGCAGTCCGGTGACAATTGGGATATTCAGGATGAAGACTGTCGTATCGACGCCTGAGGGTTCGAGGACAATCAACTCGTTTTCCAGCCCATAACGCCTCTTGATATCGTCGCGATTGGAAGCGACCGCATCCGCCAGTTGCAACTCCACCGCTCGCTCGCCTGTCACTGTTAGAAAGTGTTTCTCTCGCGACTCATCGACCGGCTGAATCTTTTTCCATTGGTCGGAGTCTTCGTCCGATTCAAGTTCGTGATCCGCCATAAACGTCTCCCGTTGGTCGTTCCTATTGCGGACACGATAGACTACCAGGTCCATATCGACCATCGCTTCTGCCAGCGCGGGTGGACGTCCGGTCTGCTTGGCTAAATCGCGAACCTTCAGTGCCAACGGGCTGCGGATCTTTTCCTGAGCGTGACGGAAGAGCCCGTCTTCGCCTTGAAAGATGGGACCAGCATCGCCGAGGTGGGCTTTGGGTCCCATGATGATCTCATCGCAGCCGAGCGCCACGATCGCGGCACCACTCAGTCCTTCTTCGGGAATGAATGCGACGGTGTGTGCCCAATCGAGATGCAAGAAGTGTTCAGCGAGGTTCTCGCTGGTATCCAGAAATCCTCCGGGGCTATCGATCTCGATGATGATGAGATCGGCACCTCCGTCGCGAGCAACGTCGAGCTTGCGATAGATGTAGTGCTCTAGCAGCGGTGTGATCGTACCTTCGAATCGTATCAGCGCACCCTGCTTGAACTGCCGTGGCGGCTGATCGTCAGCCTCTTCGGCTTGTACGTGCCACACTAGTAAGCTGGCGAGTCCAAAGGCTGATAGAACGAACCCGGACTTTCGGAGAGCGGTTTGGAAGAGCTGTCCCATAATATCGCGACTAGTCGAGGGTGTTTCCTTCTGTTGATCGTAGAACCGCCGCTAGCGAAGGTCAATCGCAGCCCCAGAATAACGCGTTAGCGCGATTGATGTTATGCTGAAGCACAACCTACGGCGAAGGAAAGAACAAAACGCCTCATGCCGATCGAGCAAGAGATCATGACGCCCAATCCGTACGAATCGCCTAGCGAGACGAATGGGATGGTTGTTACCTCGGGCAGCAACCGAACGCTGGGCAGGTGGCTCAGCTATGGCGGCTTTACGACAGCCTCTCTAAGCGGGTGTGCGCTTTTGTTCGTCGCGACTCCGCAGGTATTCTTTGGCGTCCTGATTGGTGTCGGAGTCAGTGTGATCGCCTGTCTAGCCGGTGTGGGAATCTTGTTTGCAGATGCGTTTCAAAAACTTCGGAGCGTGTCACGGCGCTCAAGCCTCTGTTTGCTGATCGCGGTATCGTTGGTAAACGTCTGCCGCGCCGAAGACTGGCCGCACTGGAGGGGATTGAAACGCGACGATGTGTCCTCGGAGTCTTCGGGATGGGACGGGAAGGCTTGGCCGCTGAAACAACTGTGGAAAACGAGCGTCGGCCAAGGTTCAACCTCACCTATTGTCGTCGCCAATCGGCTTTACACCGTGGGCTGGAGCAATGGCAATGATCACGTCCAGTGCCTCGACCTGACGACCGGCAAACCACTTTGGACAATGCCGTACGAGTGCCAACTCTACGGCAGAAACAGTGAGGGAGATAAAGGGATTTACGCCGGAGTTTGCTCGACGCCGGAATTCGATTCCGGAACGGGTCTTCTGCACACACTGAGTATCGACGGAGACCTGCATGCTTGGGATACCCAGAAGCAAGGGCGACGTGTTTGGAGTCTGAACTTGTACGATCGATACCGAGCGCCGAAGCGGGCACGCGTCAATCGAAGCGGGCGTCGCGACTACGGCTATACGACATCACCCTTGGTTCACGGAGATTGGGTCATCGTTGAAGTTGGCGCTCTGGAAGGAACGATCATCGCGTTCGACAAGAGAACTGGCAAGCAGCGTTGGGCGTCTCAAGCGAAAGTTGCCGCCGGGCACACGGGCGGACTCGTACCAATCAAGGTCGAGGGAGTGCCATGTGCGGCTGTGCACACTTTTGAAGGGCTGCTCGTTGTACGTTTGGATGGACGGAACGCGGGCAAGACCGTTGCGACCTATCCGTGGAAGACCGATTTCGCCAACAACATCGCGACACCCGCTGCGTTTGACAACAACATCGTGTTGACCTCTGCCTACAACCACCACAAGATCGCGCGGCTGCGCATCACGCTCCGCGGAGCCGAGAAAGTTTGGGAACAGGACTACGCTTCCAAGGTTTGCTCACCAGTCATCGTTGGCGGGCACCTTTACTGGGCCTTTCAAAAGCTACATTGCCTGGACTTCGAGACAGGGGAGCTGCAGTGGCGGGGAGGCAACTTCGGATCGCCGGGGTCATGCATCGCGACCAGTGACCAGCGGCTCATCGTCTGGGGAAAGCAAGGTGACCTCGTGCTAACCGAGACAGCCAGCCGCTCAGCCACGAAGTATGTAGAAGTTGCCAGCCGTAAGGGGCTGCTCCGCAAGGATGCTTGGCCGCACGTCGTGCTTTCTGACGGCAAGCTGTTGTGCAAAGACCGCGACGGCAACTTAGTGTGTCTTGCCTTTGAACGCTGATCCAATCGACAGAGTCCCGAGGGGACGAGGCAGGACGCGACGAAGGCTCCCCTACATCGGGGCGATCCGTTGCGATCCGACATCGGTCGTCAACAAGACGTGCGAATCGAAGCTCTTATAGATCAACTCGTGTTTGAGTTGCTCATGCGCAGGGTCGTCCCAAAGGTCATTAAACTCCCACGGATCTTCCTGCAGGTCGTAAAGCTCTCCCAGACTATACCCATGATAGACCGATAGCTTATAGCGGCGATCGCGGTACATCGTGGCGAACGTCCCCGTGCCACCGGTGAAGTACGGATCCAAGGCGTCAAAGTATTCGCATCGCACCGCGTCACGCAGATGATCAGGCGAAGTGTCTCCTTGCAGAATTGGCAACAGCGATTGACCTTGATGGTAGTCCTGAACTTCGACACCGGCCAGATCAAGAATCGTCGCACTCATGTCAAGCAGTTCGACCAATGCATCGCTTCGCACACCTTGCTGGATCTGTCCCGGCCAGGAAAAGATCAGCGGAACACGTATTAGGCCCTCATAGAATCGACAGCCCTTTTGGATCAAACCGTGATCGCCCATCATCTCACCGTGATCACTCGTGAAGAGGATCACCGTGTTCTCGCGTTGTCCTGTTGCATCGAGCGCATCGAGAATCCTGGTGAACTGATCATCGACTTGCTTGATCATTGCGAAATAACGAGCCTGCTCGCCCTTCGCATCGAACTCTTTGGGCCGTCGCGAGGTACCTTGGAAGTCGATTGCTTTCAGCTTTGCCTGCTGCTCCAGGTCGGAGTCACGAAAGTGGGGGCCCGGCATCTCGTTGGGATCGAACTGGTCGGCGTACGCCTTTGGCGGAATGAAGGGTGGGTGTGGATCATAGACGTTGACATTCAACAGCCACGGCTGGTCATGCGGCTGTTTGATGAACTGAATCGCTCGCTCCGACGCCCACGTGGTCTGATGACACTCCGCCGGCACGCGATCGTCGCTTTCTCGCATCGCATCGAGATCGCCACCCTGCTCGCGAACCCATTCGGCATAGTCATGCCCTTCGTCCCAATCGTCGCGTGGAGCGTGGCTGAACTTCCAGAACGAGAATCCGTCATCCAAGCGAGGCTCCGTACGATAGCCGGCGCTTTGCAAGTGAAACTTGCCGATCATTCCGCATTCGTAGCCGCTCTTTGCGATTAGCTTGGTAATCAGGGGCGGCCAACGGGGAAACGACTCATTGCCATTGCGTGTGTTATGCACACGCGACGGATACATTCCGCTCATGAAGCTTGCCCGGCTGGGCGTGCAGATCGGACTTTGACAATGAGCGTGCGTGAAGGCCACGCCGTCGGCGACAAGCTGATCAACGACTGGCGTCCGGACATAGGGATTGCCAAGCGCGCCGATCGTATCGAAACGCTGTTGGTCGGTGCAGTACCACAGGATATTCGGACGCATGGATTCCTATCGCAAGGTGTTAGGTGTCGTGTTCAATGAAAACGGAATGAATAAAGTTCCGCGCCATGAACCACGAAGCGGATGCGGATCGCTTGGCCGGCCAACTTACCAAGATCGCCGCCTTTCCACGAAACGTGCTTGGCAATCCCACCGCCGGCTAGCGGTTGGCAATCGCTCAACGAGAAGCCTTCGATTGGCTTGCCGTCTGATGACTGCAACTCGACCCGAACGCTTCCGCGCTTCAGCGTTGTCACGACGATTTGCAGTTGATCGCCCGCGAACCTAAGCGGCTTCGTGATCAGAGAACCACTGTCGGGGCCGCCGCGCAGCGAAACAAAGCCATCGGTGCGGTACGTGAATCGGCGAACGCGGCTGTCCGGTCCGGTGTAGTACGCCTCGGTAGCGTAGACGGAGAGTTCCTGGTCTTTGCCGGGCAGTTTTACTAAACCCCAGGTCATGTAATTGCTCCGGTTGCCACCGCGATCCTTGGGAGCATTTTCGGGGATGACCGGCTCCAGCCACCGTTTGAAGTTTAGACCGTCGTGGCTCGCCATGATTGTCGGCTCGACGCGTTGTCCTTCTTTCGGCAAGTAACGCGTTGGAAAGCCAAGCAAGATGTGTGGAGCACGGTCGTACGGTTGCACCGCGTTTGTATATAGATGCTGATTCGGGGCATCGCCGTAGTTCAGAAGCACCGGCTCGGTCCAATTAACGAAGTCCTTGGATGTGCCCGTCATGATGGCTCGAACTCCATCGACGAAGCTTCGATGGTATTCGCGATAAGTCCCCACGTGTGCATCCCAGAAAGCGAGGTTCTGTGAATCGAAGGCACCGTTGGTAATTACCGGATCGTTCTTGATCAACGACCAGTGGATCGCATCGGACGACTTGAAAGCGTATAGCCCTTTCTTACCCTTCGGCCGGCCGCGCGATAACGCTTTGTACTTGGCATCCGCCGCGCAGTCCGGATTCGCGTCTTTGAACACCGCGAAACAATGCGTTCCGATCCCGTCCCAGACGATGTTGTTCTCCTTCGATCCGTCGAATTCGTACAGTCCGAGGTTCGGCTTCGTCCAGTGAATGCCATCTTTGCTCTCGGCATAGCATGTGACCTCGGGATGCGCTGCCTTCTTCGCCACTTCGTCCCAATGCGAGCCGCGGTAATACATGCGGTAGATATCGCCGTCCTGGAAAATCGTGTAGTAGGCGCACGTGTTGCCTTCCCAAGGCTTGTCGGTGGTGAGCACGACCTCTTCGGGTTTTGGACGATGCAGGTACAGCTTGGCATCACCCGAGATCTCGTCGATCACATAATCATCGACGAACAGTTCCAGACGCGAGCCGATGTCGAGTGGCTCCGCGGCAAGCAGGGACAACGGTGCGAAGAACGTGGTACAAACGAGCAGCAAGGAGATGGCTTTCATCTGCGTGGCTCCTGTAGCGGTGATGCGAACGGAGAGATCCCAATACTGTGATGGGAACCAACTCGCAATGAAAGAGGGGCCGCCGACAGGACTTTCGATTTACTCAAACTGGAAGTCTGTACGATGGCCTTCCGAGGCCTTGTCCTTACCCACATCCCTTGCCTCCTCCGACCTCGTGTCGGTGGGGCAACGATTGGCAAGCTACCAATGAAGGCAAGCGAGAAACGGCTCCCCGCCGACCCTGTGTCGGTGAAAGCAATGTCTCGTCATAAGGTCCACCGACACGGGGTCCGGTGGTGAGATATGGGTAAGAACAAGCCTTCCGAGCGGTAGTTAAGTTCTTATTCGACGGCCTTGGAAGGCCAGGGCTTTTAACATCTTTCCAGATCATTGTGAAATCGTGTAAGTAGGTGCAATACAAGGAAGTATTGGTGCTTGCATGGAGGTAGATGCGATGTCAGGGAAGACGGTGATGGATCGTTTCATTCAAAAACGCCGCTAGCGGTGATGACGAGGTGTATCGTGGGAACGCTGATGGGTGATCGACTGGATGAGGTCTTTGACCAGAATCGCGGGCGACAGTACGACGATACCATCAAGTTCTCCAGCGTTGCGATGAGGATGGCTGAGATCGCTCTGGGCACCCTGAAGA
The DNA here is from genome assembly GCA_002726245.1 of Planctomycetaceae bacterium. Taxonomy (GTDB): domain Bacteria; phylum Planctomycetota; class Planctomycetia; order Pirellulales; family Pirellulaceae; genus PBSM01. The sequence goes on from PBSM01000074.1 coordinate 8,041, forward strand.
ACCGCAATCAAGCGTATCGAAAATACGAACAAGAACTGCAAACGTCCGTCGTGGCTTACTACGGCAAACTCAACCGCACCGAACCGAGCATCTCCGAAGCCGTCGTCCGTTACAGCGCCGGACAAGCCAGCCAGTTGCTCGACCAACTCGGCTTTCAACCTTGGGAAGTGCTGCCGGGATATCGCTGCTTCTCGATCGACGGCAATCATCTGCAGAAAACCGAGAAGCGATTGAAGGAGACTCGCGGCTTGTGTGCGGCGCCGCTGCCGGGCACCACCGTGGCCCGCTTTGATCATCAGACGGGCCTGTTCGATCAAGCGTACTTGCTCGAAGACGCTCACGCACAGGAGTCGATGGTGCTGGATCGCGTGCTGGAGGATTTGTCTAAAAACGATCTTGTCATCGTGGATCGTCACTTCTGCATCGTGCGGTTTTTGATGAGGCTGGCGGCCCGTTGCGGGTTCTTCGTGATCCGCCAACATGGCCGTTTACATGGTCAATTGCTGGGCAAACGCCGCCGCCGCGGTCGAATCGACTCCGGCATCGTGTACGAGCAAACGCTCAAGATTTGCGACGGCGACGAGACGTTGGTGGTGCGTCGCATCACGGTCGAACTCGACGAGCCAACTCGCGACGGCGACACGACGATTCACATTTTGAGCAACGTGGAGGACGCGAGTGCTTGTGAGTTGGCGGATCTTTATCGGCAGCGTTGGGAAATCGAAAATGCCTTTCACGTGTTGACAATGACGCAGAACTGCGAGATGAAATCGAATTGTCATCCTCGCTGCGCGTTGTTTCTGTTTTGCATGGCGATGCTGGCCTACAATTGCCGGCAAGTGCTGTTGGCCGCCTTGTACGCCGAACACGCTCAGGAAGATGTCGAGGCGATGAGCCAATATCAAGTCGCGTTGGATATTGTCTTGCCGATGGGCGGGATGCTGACGGCGATCGACGAATCGGAATGGTCGGAGTTGACTCCGCAGGACGGCCATGGCATCGCGAAGTTTCTGCGTCGCGTGAGCCGCCATGTGGACGTCGCTTCTTACCGCAAGAGCGTCCGAGGCCCGAAGCACCCTCCGCCTCAGCGCAAACGCTGCAAAGCCGGCACCCACGTATCCACTCATCGCCTGCTACAAGACCGCAAACAAAGATGTTAAAAGCCCTGGCCTTGGAAGGCCATCGTATATTCTGTTCAACTTAAAGAAATCAAAGGCCCTGCTCAAAACAGGCGGTAGTGGACAAATGTGCGGTCGATTTACTCGCGTCACGGATGCTCGGCAGATGGAGGTGATCTTCGAGCTGAATGACATCCCGCGCACGTTCACTCCACAGTTCAACCTTGCCCCGACGCAGTTGGCCACCGTCGTGCGCGGCTCACCCGATGCACGGCATGCTTCGCAGTTGCGGTGGGGGCTGATCCCCTCTTGGGCCAAAGACGAAAAGATCGGCTACCGCACGATCAACGCACGAGCCGAAACTCTAGCCGAGAAGCCTGCGTTTCGATCTGCCTTTCGTCGGCAACGCTGCCTGGTACTAGCTGATGGTTTCTTCGAGTGGGAACGGCAGGGCAAGCAAAAAAAACTCCCGCATTACTTTTGCATGGCAGATCGCCAGCCGTTCGCTTTCGCCGGCCTCTGGGAGCGGTGGCGGGGGCCGAAGGACTCGCCTTTGGCAGATCCCGTCGAGAGCTTCACGATCATCACGACTGAACCCAACGAGTTGTTGTCGCCACTACATGATCGGATGCCGGCGATTCTCTGGGCAGACGACTACGACATGTGGCTCGATCGTGACCTCGACCGAACGGAGGTGCTTGCAAAGCTCTTGGGCCCCTATCCGGCAGAGGAGATGGACACGCATCGCGTCAGCACGATTGTCAATAGCCCACAGAACGATATTCCGGACTGTATTCAGCCGTTGGCCGGACACGACTCGTCGTCGTAAAGCCAAGGGGCGCTTGACAAAACACGAGGACTGGGATACTTAAGACCGATTGTTGTCGGGCCATCTCCCTTGAGGCTGTTGGGACCGAGTGCATTCTAGATCCACGAGAAAGGTGAGTCGATGTCGTGCGGAATGGAATACAGCATGTGGGTTGAACGACCGGGCGTTTTGCAGCCTGCTTACGAAGTGAACGATTTCGTCGTTTCTCCGGAAGCATCGGATATCGGTGAAGTCGAGGATGACATTGATGACTTCGACGAAGACGACTTCGACGACGATTTCGATGACGACTTCGAAGAAGAGATGGAAGAGGAGTATGAAGTCGATAACGAGGAGTTCCCCGCCAGCGATTTCGACGGTGGCACGAAGAAATTCTCGTGAGAAGGGATTGACGACGAGGACGGCGACTTAAAGAAGCCGGACAAGGACGGCGCTAAGTGATCGTCCGCTCGCGGGACTCGACTTTGTTCTTAACCGACGCCTTCTAGGCAGATGTGGATCGATGAATGTTTGGCTCAGTGCCCGCCAACGCTAAGTTCCCGGAGCTTGAAGAAGAAACGCTTGCGTTCTGGAAAGAACAGCAGATCTACGAAAAGTCGCTCGAGCGACGCGCGGGAAGCCCACCGTTCGTTTTCTACGAAGGGCCACCAACCGCGAACGGGATGCCGCATCCGGGACACTGCCTGACGCGAGTCATCAAAGACCTCTTCCCTCGCTACCGCACGATGCGCGGATACTACTGCGAACGCAAAGGCGGCTGGGATACGCATGGCTTGCCGGTCGAAGTCGAAGTTTGCAAAGAACTCGGCATCCACTCGAAGGAAGAGATCGAAGAGTTCGGCATCGAACCCTTCATCCAGAAGTGCCAGCAAAGTGTCTGGCGTTACATGCAGGAATGGGAGCGGCTGACCGAGCGGCTTGGTTTCTGGATCCACTTGCCGGAAGCTTACGTCACCTATCACCAAAGCTATGTCGAGAGCGTCTGGTGGTCGCTGAAGAACCTCTTCGATCGCGGCTTGCTCTATCAAGGCCACAAGATCGTCTGGTGGTGGGCCCAAGGGGGAACGGCGCTCAGCGCCGGCGAGGTCGGCCAGGGTTATCGCGAAGTCGCTGATCCGAGCGTTTACGTGAAGTTTCCGTTGCTCGACGAAAATGGTGGGACGACGGATACGTCGCTGCTCGTTTGGACAACGACACCTTGGACGCTGCCGAGTAATCAGTTCGCTGCGGTGCATCCGGAACTCGATTACGCGACGGTCGTTGATTCTGAAAGTGGCGAGCGGCTTATTCTAGCGGCGGGCCTCGTCGAGACCGTCGCCGGCAAAGCCAAACGCGAGCTGACCGTAGAAGCAACGTGCAAAGGCAGCGAGTTTCTCGGTCGCAGATACGTGCCGCCCTTCGACTATTACTACAAGACGGATAGGGGTCGTTCCGGCAGCCTCAAGGATGGTGGGCAGCAACACGCCTCATGGCGTGTCGTGGCGGCCAACTTTGTTACGCTCGAGAGCGGCTCGGGGGTCGTGCATCAAGCCCCCGCATTTGGCGAGATCGACTACGACGTCTTGGTCGCCGAGCAAGCGAGGTTCGTCGAAGGCCAAGGGCCGACGCTCATTAACGCCGTTGGTCCAGATGGCAAGTTCACTTCGGAAGCACCGGACTATGAGGGCCGTTGGGTCAAGGAAGTGGACAAAGACATTACGCGTGAACTGCGCGATCGCGGTGTCTTGTACCATCTGGAACAGTATCTGCACGAATATCCATTCTGTTGGCGAGCCGAAGAAGATCCGTTGATTCAGTATCCTCGCGAGAGCTGGTTCATCCGCACGACCCAGTTCAAGGACCGGATGCTGGAGAACAACTCGAAGATCAATTGGCTGCCGGAGCACATCAAGGACGGACGCTTCGGCAACTTCTTAGAGAGTAATGTCGATTGGGCTCTGTCGCGAGAACGTTACTGGGGCACGCCGCTGCCCATCTGGGTTTGCAACAAGACCGGCAAGATGGAAGCGATCGGTCGCTACGAGGAGTTACTGGCCAAGCCCAGAGTTGAAGGCACCGAAGTTTGGGACGAGGCGAAGAAACGGAAGCCTGAGCTACCGGATGACCTTCGCGTTCACAAACCGTATATCGACGCCGTGACTTACGACTCGCCGTTCGAGTCCGGCGGCCGCATGCAGCGTGTCACCGAGGTGATCGACTGCTGGTACGATTCCGGTGCGATGCCGTTTGCTCAGCGGGGCTATCCGCATGAAGGACGCGAGGAGTTTGAATCGCAGTTCCCCGCGGATTTCATCAGCGAGGCGTTGGATCAGACGCGGGGTTGGTTTTACAGTCAGTTAGCGATCAGCACGCTGTTGTTTGGAGACGGGAGCGAAGAAAGCGGTCAGCAGTCAGCGATCGGCGATCAGGAAGTCGAGGAGAAGAGTACTCAGTACTTAGTACCCAGTGCTGAGGACTCAGTACCGAGGACTCAGTACCCAGTACCCAGTACGCCGTACCCACATCCGTACCGCAACTGCATCGTACTTGGGCTCATGCTGGGCGAAGACGGCCAGAAGATGTCGAAGAGCAAGCGGAATTACCGCGAGCCGAATGAAATCTTCGACCAGTATGGTGCCGACGCGTTGCGATGGTATTTCTTCGCCAACCAAGCGCCGTGGACATCAATCATCTACAGCGAACGCACAATCAAAGAGAGCATCCCCGAGTTCCTGCTTCGTTTGTGGAACGTCTACAGCTTTTTCGTGATCTACGCCAACATTGACGAGTTCGCGCCCGCCTCTTCCGTGGGGCAGGCTTCCAGCCTGCCAAGCGACGGCCAACTCACGGCGATGGACTTCGAGAATGCCGACGGATACCGTCCCGCTTCCCAACGCGGCGAACTCGATCGCTGGGTACTCAGTGAGTTGAATCGCACGCTCACCGCGGTCATCGAGCGAATGGATGCCTATGACAACTACGCGGCCTGTCAGCAGATCAACGCGTTCGTCGATGGACTGAGCAACTGGTACGTCCGACGAAGCCGTGATCGTTACTGGGCCAGCGATAAGAAATCGCAAGACAAGCTCGATGCTTACTGGACGCTTTACGAATGCCTGCTCACAACCAGCAAGATGGTCGCGCCATTCGTGCCGTTCCTGGCCGAAAACCTGTGGCGAAACCTGACCGGCGTGTTCGGTGATTGCGTTTTGGAGAGCGTTCATCTTTGCGACTATCCCGAGCCCGACCCATCAGCCGTGGACGAAGAGTTGTCCGAACGGATGCGCCTGCTCCGCGAGATCGCCTCGCTGGGCCGCAGCGCTCGCATGAACTCGAAACTCAAGGTTCGCCAGCCACTTGCCAAGGTCGAAGTCATCCTAGCCGACGCCACTCACCAGGCTTGGCTTGAGGCTCACGACGAACTCCTGCGTGACGAACTGAACGTCAAGCAAATCGATTACACGAAGGATGCAGAGACGTACATCGACTACCAAGTGCAACCCAATTTCAAGCGGGTCGGTCCGCGGGTCGGCAAGCTGATGCCAGCCGTCAAGAAGGCACTCGGCGACGCTGACGGAGGAGAGTTGCTGAAGCAACTCAGCGCCAACGGCAAGGTCGTCCTCGATATCAGCGGCGAGTCGGTCGAGTTCGACGACGAAGATCTACAAGTGCGGCTGCAAGCCAAGGAAGGCTGGGCGGCGGCCCAAGGCCCGACGACCGTCGTCGTCTTGTCCACGGAACTCACTCCCGCACTGATCCGTGAAGGTCTCGCACGTGACATCAACCGCCTGATTCAAGACCGCCGCAAGCAACTCGATTGCGAGTTCACCGACCGGATCGAAGTCGGCGTCGTCACCGACTCTGCCGACCTAGAGCAAGCCATCGAAGAGAACATCGACTACATAAAAGGCGAAACGCTCGCGGATCGAATCGTCCTCGAAGCCCTCCACGGCGTCGAGCCGTTGGAATGCGAAGTGGGCGGCGAGAAGGTGCTGATCTACGTGCGAGTTCTGTAGCTGGGCGAGTAGGTTGGTGTAACGTAGAATAATGCTAGTTATTCTGTGAAGCGCCTAACTAATCGTCGTTCTATGAGCCAGCTTCTGCCACATCCCGATATCGGCCCTCCCTTACATCCGGACCTATCGTCGGAGCGACGTATCGAGGCGTGGATCGACTTGATGCACTTCGGCGATCAGTGCTTTGCGGCAGGAGCAAGCCTCTGGTTGCGGCCTGGCGAGGACTTGGTTGATGCCGCGCGCGAGTCGTATGCTCGCCACATGGCCGATCAAGACGAGAAGCTGATGGCGATGGCAAAACGATTCGAGGAGTGTAATGGTCGCTGACTTGCTCCTGCGGACACTGCGACACGTTGTAGAAACTCTCGATCAGGAAGGTATCACGTGGGCGGTTGCTGGCGGAATCGCACTATCGGTCTGGGACCACGCACGCTATACCAAGGATGCTGATTTTCTGATCGGCGTCGAAAATGAAGACGTCGATCACATGTTGGCTGCTTTCCGAGCGGCAGGGTTACAACCGAAACGCCTGCCTCCGATCGTCACCGTTGGCCAGCAGCGCTTCGTGCAGTTCTTGTATCAGGTGCCAGATACCGACTTTAAGATTCAAGTTGGTTTCCTTTTTGCTGAGATGGACTTCCAACGTCGGGCGCTCGAACGTCGTCGGGCGACTGCGTTCCCAACTTGGGATGAGGAAGTGTTTGTCTTGCGAAGACCTGATCGTCTTCAAGCTATTCGCCGGGCGGATCATCAACCTAGCCGATGCGGTTGCGCTGCTGCGAGCGACTCGCGACTCGATCGACTTCTCGTTGCTTCGCCGCGAGTGCGGTTACAACGGCCTCGTCGAGGAACTGTCGCGGATCTGGAAGGAGGCGTTTCCTGATCGGGAGATGCCTGGAGAAGAAAGCTGATGTCACAGCAATTGCCAATCGCCGTTCTCATCTCCGGTGGCGGCACGACCCTGAAGAATCTTCTCGCGAAGATCGAATCGGATGGCTTGCTGATCGATGTGAGGCTGGTCATCTCAAGCAGTCCGACCGCCGGCGGGTTGCGGTACGCAGAGGAAGCGGGCATCGCTTCACAGGTAATCCGTGAGCGAGACTTCGACTCGACCGATGCGTTCGGCGCGGCGATCTTTGATGCGTTGCGAGATGCCGGAGTTGAACTGGTTGTGATGGGCGGCTTCTTGAAGTTCCTGCCTATTCCAGCGGACTTTGAGAACCGAGTCGTCAACATTCATCCTGGTTTGATCCCCGCCTTTTGCGGTAAGGGGTACTACGGGTTGCGCGTGCATCAAGCGGTGATTGATTACGGCGCGAAGATCAGCGGTTGCACTGTACATTTCGTTGACAACGAATACGACCACGGCCCGATCATTCTGCAGCGAGTTGTCGAGGTCAAGGATGATGATACAGCCGAGACGCTGCAGCAGCGCGTGTTCGAGCAGGAGTGCGAAGCGTATCCCGAGGCGATCGGTCTGTTCGCCGAAGGGCGCTTGAAGGTGGTGGATCGACGAGTTGTGCGAGTGTAGCCCTCACGCTCCGCGTGAGGAAATGCTGCGCGGCGCGAGACGTGTGCCTGCAGATCGACTTCACCCGGAAGGAACGTCTTTCCCTGCGCCGCTTATATCACGCGGAGCGTGATGGCTACTATAGCTGAAACAAGTGAATCGGCGAGTTGTTGCCTTCATACTCGCCATCCTTGCTCAAGCGTCGCCCGTTGCCATTGCTGCCACGATTGGTCGAGGCGACGGCAAATCTTCCTGACGCCTCGTGAAAGCTCAGGCTGTGGCAGTTGGGGATCTTCGTATGTGAGAAGAAGGGTGAATCGTCCTCCGGGCGTTGAAAGATGATTTGGCCCTGACCGGGAGTGCCGCTAGTAACAGCCATCACGAAGCCAGCGTCGTGCAGCACGATCTCATGCACAAAGCAATGCGTCGCCGCTCCGAAGTTAAGTGTGTGTTTCAGTTCTCCACTAGCAAAGTCGAACAGCAACACCGTGGGTGTGCCTTGAACGGTGCCGCCGTTCTTCGGTGTGGTGCCACCCGCGGCGAGTGTCGTGCCGTCGCGGTTGAAGCTTAGCGTTCGGACGCCACCGACATCCTGCAGGCGATGCTCCAGATACAACACGGTCGCGCCGAAGTCGCGAATTGGTTCCAAGGTGGATGCCCGTGAGACCTTGATCACGCCGCGATCGTCCCCGGTAACAATCCACTCACCGCCAGGGTGAAAGCGAGAGCAATACACATCGAAGTCATGATGCCGCGACTCGTCCAAAAAGGCTCCATCGACGGCCATCCACGTGCGAATTGCTTGGTCACGCCCACAGGTGACGACTCGCTTACCATCTGGGCTGACATCGACGTCGCGGATCCAACCATCGTGAGCACCCGGCAGCTTCCAAGCGAGTTGCGTTTGCTCGGCGCTCAGATCCCACGCGCGGAGTTGGCCCCATGAATCGGACGAGTACAGAAATGAACCGTCGGGTGAGAAAGCGATTGCCTGTACCCAGGCGTCATGTCCGGTCAATGACGACAATTCCTTCGGCTCTTCCGCAGAAACGTCCCACAGACGGACTCGGCCATCATAGCCACCTGCCGCCAGCATGTTGCCGGCCGGGTGGAAGCGAGCACCGTGGACTTGCAAGTCGGCGGTGATGACTTTGAGGTTTTTGGGCTCGTATTGTTTCGCGTCCGCCATGATCGTTCCTTTCGTTTGACCGCACGCCTCCGGCTTGCGGTTAAACAAGTAGCTCGCGCACGACGTGATGCTCGTCGTGAGCGATCGGTAGCGGTTGGCCAGCGTTGTCGTATTCAACCTTCTCGCTGTCGATGCCGAGCGCTGCGAACCACGTGTGGAACATGTGTCCGATGTCGTGTTCGTCACTGCTCACGAAAGTGCCTTTGTCGTTGGTTTGGCCGACAACAACTCCGCGACGCACGCCACTTCCCGTCATCGCCAGCGACCATGCTTCGGGCCAGTGATCGCGTCCGATGTGACCGTTGATGCGCGGAGTGCGTCCGAATTCGCTCATGGCAATCACTAAGACGTTGTCTAACATGCCACGCTCGGCCAAGTCTTCCACGATTGCGGCGAACGCTTGATCGAACTTGGGAACGAGATTCGCGTGACCATTGAAGTTGTCGCCGTGCGTATCCCAGCCGTAAGAATTGACTTTGACAAATGTCACACCCGCTTCGAGCATCTTCCTCGCTTGCAGCATGTGCCGCCCGATCTCATGCGATCCGTAACGCTGCACGTCTCTCGGATCGACCTGCGCCGCGTCGAACAGATCTTGCCGCTTCATCAGCGTACGAGCCATATCGTAGACGTAACCGTTTGCTTCCGTGACTTGCTTACGACGTCGCGCTGCATAGCGACGATTGGCAGCCTCGCGGAGCTGATTGCGGGCGTCGTCTTGCTCGCTTGTGAGTGATTCGTTCAACAACAGGTTCTCGGGAGGCTGGCCGTCGCCAAATGCGAGAGCACCGTACTTGGGCCCCAAGAACCCCGCGTCTTTGTGCATAAAGCCACCGCTACCCGGCTTGATCCAGACATAGGGAGGCAAACCGCTTTCGCCGGGGCCGAGAAGCTTCGCGACGGCTGAACCGAAGTACGGATAAGTCGCGCCCCGATCCTTGGGGTCGCCGCGTTGAATTCGAGCAACGCCGGCGGAATGCGAGTTGTCTTGTGTACGCAGACTGCGGACAATCGCCAGATGACGCATCTGTTCGGCGCAGCGAGGCAGCAATTCGCTGATGTGGATTCCCGGTACCGAAGTCGGAATGGCGCGAAACGGGCCACCGAACTGTGTCCTCGGTTTCGGATCCCAGGTTTCAAGCTGGCTCATCCCGCCATCAATCCACACGAAGAGAACTTGCTTCTGTTTCCCTTGCAGGTCTTTGGCGATGGCAGGTTGCAGCAGCGGTCCGAAGCCAACCGCAGCGGCCGCCGCTCCGGCAGACCCAGCCAGCAGTTGGCGACGCGAGAGTTGGTGTTCCCACGGCTTGCAGAGTGATATGTCAGACATGTTCAGTGCTCAGGTTTGTTCGTTTAACCGCAAGCCGGAGGCGTGCGCTTCCCTCGTCAGAGAGAAGCGGACGCCTCCGATACTATGAAAGAGCGAGCAAGAAAGTAAA
>PBSM01000075.1 GCA_002726245.1 Planctomycetaceae bacterium
CGTCGGCTGGGTGCATCGCGAGCAGCAGGAGATCATCGAGTTCTACCAGACTCAGCTCGACGCAGTGATGAAAGCACAGGGGAAGAAACGACTCCCGCTCACCGATGACCAACGTCGGCTACTGGCCGTCAAAGGCAAGTCTCTGGGCCGAAAGGCCCTGCCGGAACTAACCACCCTTGTCACGCCGGATACGATTCTTCGCTGGCACTGAACCCTGGTGGCCCAGAAATGGGATTACAGCGAACATCGACAGAAAGTCGGCCGACCGCCAGTCAGTCAAGAGACCGTCGATCTCGTACTTCGCTTCGCTCGTGAAAACGTAAGCTGGGGATACGATCGCATCCAGGGAGCCCTTGCCAACCTGGACCATGAGGTCTCCGATCAGACCATCGGAAACATCCTCAAAGCACACGGGATTGAACCGGCGCCAGATCGAAAGCGGCAGACTTCCTGGAAGGTATTCCTCAATGCCCACTGGGACGTGTTGGCTTCCATCGATTTCACAGCCATCGAAATCTGGACGACCGGCGGGCTAGTGACCTACTACCTGCTGTTTGTCATGGAACGGAAGACTCGACGTATCCACTTGGCAGCCTGCACATCGACACTTGGTGATGACTTTATGAAGCAAGTCGCCAGGAACTTGACCGATCCCTTCGACGGCTTCCTACAAGACAAGAGATATATCCTGATGGATCGCGATGCCAGTTTTAGCGCCGCGTTCCGCACCGTGCTCGAAGAGGTTGGCGTGGAGCCCGTGAGGCTTCCAGAACAATCGCCGAATTTGAACGCTCATCTCGAGCGGTTTCACTTGAGCATCAAATCGGAATGTCTTTCCCGAATGATTTTCTTCGGTGTGAAGTCACTCCGTCGGGCTGTGAGCGCCTATCTCGATCACTACCACAGGGAACGCAATCACCAATCCTTGGGTAATCGATTGATCGAGCCCGATCATAACGTCGGTCGAATCGACGGTGAGATCGAGTGCCGCGAACGCCTTGGTGGCATGCTGCGATACTATTACCGCGCCGCTGCTTGAGTCGGTCCAACCGGCCAGCCGCAACACATCACCCGCATAGGCAACGTTCTGACTGTCTGCGCATCAGTCGTGGACGGCATCTCAAATCACGATCAGACAGCATGGAACCGCATCAAGTGACAGGCTCCCGCCGCCATCGGGCCGAGAATCTCCGTGAGCAAGGAAGCTAACTCCAACTTGTCAAAGAGCTTTTCCGACGGATGAGTTTTTTGACTCGACGGGGTAGTCAACGGTTACGTCGTCGATTTGATGACGGCGAAGGCATGCTCGCCTCATTCATTTCCAGTGATCTGCCAGAGTAGAAGTCGAGTCGCTCAGTTAGTTGACGCGTGTGGAGCCAGAATACTGACCAAACGGCTGCCTCATCCGCAGCACTCCGCACGGACAAACGGTGTTTTGATTGATAAGACGGCAGGTTGGGACAACTTGGCGCAAACGGTTGCTGGACTTAGGTCAACGGCGAGACCGTGGAGACAAACGAAGGTTTGTTGGGCACTCGGTTTCACCGGTAACTTGTGTTTGTGGATTATTCCCGTGTTCGCTGGCTCTTGAAGATCTGAGGAATCCGGCTAATCTTGCTAGAATAGCAGTCTTAAACCAGCGCGAGTCGCAACAACCAACAATACTCGGCCTCATCTTTTCTGACTGATGCCCCACACAACAGCGACCCTGATACGATCCCTGCTTTGCAAGGCTTCCGTGCTGCTCTTCGCACTGGTATACGCAGGGTTCGTCGCACGCGCACAGTCGGCTGCTGCGGACCGGATCGATTTCAATCGTGACGTCCGCCCAATCTTGTCCAAGGAGTGCTTCACGTGCCACGGACCCGATGCGAGCAAGCGGCAGGCGAATCTGCGACTCGACCAGCGCGAGAATGCGTTTGCTGAACGTGACGGAAAGTCGGCTTTCGTTCCGGCCCAACCGTCGAAGAGCGAAGTGTATCGGCGGATCACGTCAACCGATCCGGATCAACGGATGCCGCCAATCGACTCGGGTCGCACGTTGACCAAAGCGCAGATCGAGCTAATCCGTAGGTGGATCGAGCAAGGAGCCCAGTGGCAAGGCCACTGGTCGTTCATCGCACCGCGGCGTTCCCCGATTCCGCAGGTGAAAGACGCCAGTTGGCCGCGGAACGCAATTGACTACTTCATCCTTTCGCGTTTAGAGAATACGGCACTCGAACCGTCGCCGCAGGCGGACAAGCGAACTTTGGTTCGACGGGTTGCGCTCGATCTCACGGGACTACCGCCGACTCCACAGGAAGTCGCCGAGTTTCTCGGCGACGAACGGCCTGACGCCTACGAGAAAGTGGTCGATCGGCTACTCGCCTCGCCAAGATACGGCGAACGCATGGCACTCAATTGGTTGGATGCCGCACGGTACGCCGATACCCACGGTTATCATGAAGATTATCATCGAGACATGTGGCCGTGGCGTGACTGGGTCATCAATGCCTTCAATTCGAACATGGCGTTCGACCAGTTCACGATCGAGCAACTCGCCGGGGACCTGTTGCCCGGCGCGACGAACACCCAGATCGTGGCTACTGGCTTCAACCGCAATCACGGAGTGACCGCTTCGGGGATCTCCGAAGAATACCGCGTCGAGTATGTTCTGGACCGAGTCCGCACCACCTCGACTGCCTGGCTCGGTCTGACCATGCAATGTGCGCAATGTCACGACCACAAGTACGATCCGATCTCGCAAGCCGAGTTTTATCAGTTCTTCGCCTACTTCAACACGACCACCGACAAGGGCGTCGAGAATCGATCGGGTAATGTCGATCCGCTCATCAAAGTTGAATCGACCGAGCTTGCCGCAACGTTGGCCGAGTTGAAACAACAGATTACGAAACTCGAACAGGCGCGACAGCGACGCGGTACGATGGTCGGTCCCGACTTGGCCGCGTGGGAACATCGACTGGCCGCCAACGGCGGCGTCCAGAAGTTGGAATCGCCCGAGGGCTTGCATTTGCACTACCCTCTCGACGCGACGACGGGTAAGCGAGTGGCAAATGCGGTGGGAACACACGGGCACGGAGCAATCAACGGCAACGCATCTTGGACGGCCGGGCGGTTCGCCGAAGCCTTGAACTGTGACGGCAAGACGTATATCGACTTGGGAGACACCACTGATTTCGAGCGAACCGATGCGTTTTCGTACGGCGCGTGGATATTGCCGACCGGCGGCGGTGCGGTCATTGCCCGCATGGACGACACGGCGGCTTATCGCGGCTGGGACCTGTTCGTCACGGGGCGGCATGTCGAAACACACATGATTCACGACTGGCCCGAAAACGCGATCCACATGAAAGCGAAGCAGGAGATCAAGCCCGACCATTGGACTCACCTGTTCGTGACCTATGATGGTTCCAGCAAGGCGGCCGGCTTGCGGATCTACTTCAACGGAAAGCCTCAGCCAATCGACGTCACGCGCGACCGGCTGACCGACACGATCAAGACGGAGAAGCCGTTGCACATCGCGCGGCGGAATCCGTCCGCTTATTTTCACGGCGCGATCGACGACGTCCGAGTTTACAATCACTCACTTACTCCCGCCGAGGTCGCAACCCTGGCAGACGCCAACCCCGTCGCTGCCATTCTGAAGATCGCAAAGGAGCTTCGCACCCAAGAACAAAAACTCGCTCTGCTTCAGTATTACCTCGAGAATCACGACAACGAAAACAGGCAACTCAGCGCCGAACTTGACAAGTTTCGTGCGCGGGAAACGGAGATTCGAAAGACGGCGACGGAGATGACCGCGATGATCATGCAGGAAATGAAAGAGCCGCGGACCACGTTTGTTCTTAAACGAGGGCAGTACGATCAACACGGTCCAGCGGTCACGCCCGGGACGCCGACGGTGCTGCCGCCGTTGCCCGCAGACGCTGCAGCAAATCGGCTGGCGCTGGCGAACTGGCTGGTCAGTTCCTCGCACCCGCTGACCAGCCGCGTGGCTGTGAACCGCATGTGGCAGATGACGCTGGGCACCGGCATCGTCAAGACGTCCGAAGATTTCGGTACTCAGGGCGAATTACCCAGTCATCCCGAGCTTCTGGACTGGCTAGCCACGGAGTTCATTCGCGTCGACTGGGACCTTAAACAGTTGATGAAGCAGATCGTGACTTCGGCCACCTACCGACAGTCATCAAAGATCTCAGCGGCAGTGTTCGCCCGGGATCCAGCGAACCGATTGCTGGCTCGTGGCCCTCGTCTTCGGTTGCCGGCCGAGCTGATCCGTGACAACGCACTGGCTGTCAGCGGACTGATGGTCGAGCATCTCGGCGGCCGCAGCGTCAAGCCGTACCAGCCTCAGGGGCTTTGGAAGGAGACCTCGAACCGCGGTTACGAACAGGACCACGGTTCGAAACTCTACCGCCGCAGCCTCTACACATATTGGAAGCGATCCGTCCCACCCCCGAACATGTTCGCCATCGATGCTCCGACTCGCGAAACCTGCGTCGTCCGTCGCCAACGCACCAACACCCCGCTGATGGCACTGGTGATGCTCAACGATCCGACATTTGTGGAAGCCGCCCGCGCACTGGCCCAGCGAGCGATGACCGAGGGCGTAGTCAATCCTCAGGACCGCATCGCCTTGATGTTCGAGCTAACGACTGCACGGCGACCGGAATCCGCCGAACGAGACGTTTTGCTGGCGGTTTACGAACGGCAGCTGGGCGTCTTTCGCAAGAACAACGATGCTGCGATGAAGCTGTTGGCCGTTGGCGAATCGAAGCGAGACGAGAAGCTCGATCCCGCCGAGCACGCCGCGCTGACCACCGTCGCCAGCATGATCCTCAATCTGGATGAGACGATCACGAAGGAGTGAGTCGATGAATCCTGTTCGTGAAGTTGCATTGACGATGACCCGCCGGCAGATGTTTTGCCAAACGGCGGGCGGTATCGGCGCTGTCGCGCTGTCGTCGCTGATCGAGCCGGGGCTATTTGCCGATACACACCAGTCTGGCGGCCTCGCGGGGCTGCCGCACTTCGCTCCCAAGGCTCGCCGGGTGATCTATCTCTTCCAATCCGGCGCGCCGTCACACATCGACTTGTTTGACTACAAACCGAAGCTCAAGGAGTTGCACGGCACTGAGCTGCCCGATTCGATTCGCCGAGGGCAACGTGTGACGGAGATGACGCATAAGCAGAAAAGTTTTCCATGTGTCTCCTCGATCTTCAACTTCAAGCAGCAGGGCGAGTGCGGCGCTTGGATCAGCGAGCTTTTACCCCACACCGCCTCAGTTGTTGACGACATTGCTATCATTCGTTCGATTACCACCGAGGCCATCAACCACGACCCGGCCATCACCTACATCAATACGGGCACGCAGCAGCTGGGTAAACCAAGCATGGGGTCGTGGCTCAGTTACGGTTTGGGTAGCGACAGCCGAGACCTTCCGGCATACATCGTCCTGATTTCTCAAGGAACGGGGCGCCCTGGGGGCCAGCCCTTGTTCTCCCGGTTGTGGAGCAGCGGCTTCCTCTCATCGAATCATCAGGGCGTGCGATTCCGCAGCGGGAACGACCCGGTGCTGTACCTCTCCGACCCACCTGGACTTGACAAGGGAAGCCGTCGGGCAATGCTCGACGGCTTGGCTCAGCTCAACCGAATCAAGGCCGAGTCGTTCGGTGATCCGGAGATTCGCACACGTATCGCTCAATACGAAATGGCGTTTCGCATGCAGGCGTCCGTGCCAGAGTTGATGGACCTGTCCCACGAACCACAAAGCGTGTTTGATCTGTATGGTCCGAATTCACGCACTCCAGGAACATACGCCGCCAATTGTCTGCTCGCTCGGCGACTGGCCGAACGTGGTGTCCGGTTCATTCAACTGTTTCACCGGGGCTGGGACCAGCACGGCAACCTGCCGAGCCAGATTCGTGGGCAATGCGGTGACGTCGATCAGGCCTCGGCGGCGTTGATTAGGGACTTGAAGTCGCGTGGCCTGTTGGACGAGACGCTCGTTGTCTGGGGCGGCGAGTTCGGCCGCACCGTTTACGCTCAGGGCAAGTTGACCAGGGACAATTACGGCCGCGACCATCACGGCCGCTGTTTCACCATCTGGATGGCGGGCGGCGGGATCCAAGGCGGAGTCCAGCACGGCCAGACGGACGACTATTGCTACAACGTCGTCAAGGACCCCGTTCACATCCGCGACCTGAATGCCACAATCCTCCACTACCTGGGCATCGACCACGAGCAGCTAACATTCCCGTTTCAAGGCCTCGAACAACGGCTCACCGGCGTTGAACCAGCGAACGTCGTGAAACAGCTTCTTGCATAGTCCGGTCGGAATGGCACGGCACGGAGCCAGTTGGTAGTCTGTCATTGTGCAAAATCCACTGATTTATCGCGGTAGACCCAACGGGATGATCGTCGTTTTATTCGTTTGCGCGAGTCTGGCCTCCGTCGGTTTGGCAGACGCTCCGCGATTTGAGAAAGACGTTCGAGGGATCCTTGCCAAGCACTGCTTTAGTTGCCACGGCGGCAAGCGTCGCAAGGGCGAATTGGATTTGCGAACGCGAGCATCGATACTTCGCGGCAGCGAATCGAGAGTGATCATTGAGCCGAAGAATCTGGGCGAGAGTCTGCTTGACGAAGTTGTTCGTGAGCGCAGGATGCCGCCGGAAGGAAGACCACGACTTTCAAAAAGTGAAGTGGAGACGATTCGAGAGTGGATCGCCAGCGGGGCTCGGTTCGAAGAAGATCCCGCCGATGCGAAGTCGCTTGCGCTGAATCAGCACGATATTCTTCCCATCCTGCAACTGCGTTGCACCGTGTGCCACGGCCGCCAATTGCAAGAGGGAGGACTCGACTTGCGCACCAAGGCATCGATCTTGAAGGGTGGCAAGTCGGGACCGGCGATGGTGCTTGGCAGTCCGGACGAGAGCCTGTTGCTCAAGAAGGTTCTCGCCAACAAGATGCCGCCGCTCGGTCGACTTGCTTCCGCGAGCGTGAAGCCGATGCAAGAAAACGAAATCCAACTGGTCACGAAGTGGATTCGAGAGGGATCGCTGGAAGAGGATGTCCGAATCGATGTCGCGGGAACAGACTCGGATCCGCTGGTAAGCGATGAAGAACGGAACTTCTGGTCCTTTCAACCGCCGGTAGCCGCTCCTGTTCCCAGAGTCAATGGAAGCAGGCGGATTCGCAATGCCGTTGATGCTTATGTGCTCGACAAGCTACGCGAACACCGGCTCGAGTTTTCCGCGGAAGCGGATCGCATCACCCTGCTTCGCCGCGCGACGTTTGATCTACTTGGACTGCCGCCAACTCCGGACCAAATCGAGCGGTTCTTGCAGGATGAGCAACCGGGAGCCTATGCAAGACTGATCGATCGACTGCTTGCATCATCCCGCTATGGTGAACGGTGGGGCCGACACTGGCTCGACTTGGCTGGCTATTCTGATTCGGAAGGAGGGCAGCATGCCGATCGGGTGCGCCCGGAGGCTTATCGATACCGAGACTATGTGATCCGTTCTTTGAATGCGGACAAGCCTTACAATCGTTTCCTGGAGGAACAGATCGCCGGGGACGAACTGGTTGACTACCGCAATGCCAAGGCGGTCTCCGACGAGATCTATGACAACCTGGTCGCGACCGGTTTTCTACGCATGGCACCCGACGGTACGTACGCTGGAATCACCGCCTTTGTGCCCGACCGGCTGGAAATTATCGACGACCAGTTGGAAGTGCTTACCTCGTCGGTGATGGCATTGACGCTGCGTTGTGCCCGGTGCCACTCGCATAAATTCGATCCGCTACCACAGCGCGACTACTATCGCATGGCCGCCATCTTCAAAGGGGCCTGGGATGAACACGATTGGCTTGAGCCAACGGAAAAGCGTTACCTGCCGTATGTACGAGAGCAAGAGCGCCAGGCATGGGCGGAGCACGAGCGGAAACTTGACGATGAGATTGCGACACTGAAGGCAGCACTCGAAAAGACGAGAAGCGAGTTCGCAGCCAAACACGCGGCGAACAAACCGGACGACGAAGCACTGAAGAAGCTGGAACCGGAGTTTGCCAAGGCGGCGAAGGAAACAGAAGGTAAAGTCAAGGAAGTGAACGGTCGTCGCGAGCCGCAGCCGCGTGTGCGCGCGTTGTGGGATCGCGGTGAGCCGACGACAACCTACATTCTCAAACGCGGCGACCATCTTAACCGTGGACGCCCCGTTGGGCCGGGCGTGCCTTCTGTGCTGACCGACGGCAAGACGCCGTTTCGCGTTGAACCTCCGAAGTCCGGCGCTAAGTCGACGGGACGTCGTCTGGCCTTTGCTCGCTGGCTTACCGCGCCGCGGCATCCTCTGACGGCTCGCGTGATGGTGAACAGAATCTGGAAACATCATTTCGGCGCCGGCATCGTAGCGACGCTTGACAACTTTGGAGAAGCCGGCTCGCGTCCGTCGCATCCCAAGTTGCTGGATTGGTTGGCTGTCGAATTCGTCGAACAAGGATGGAGCATCAAAGCCCTGCATCGGCTCCTGATGAACTCCACCACCTACCGGCAATCATCCGCGGTCACCGCCTTGCATACGAAACTGGATCCGGACAACAAGCTGTGGTCGCGCATGCCCATTCGCCGTCTGGAAGGCGAAGTCGTGCGAGACTCACTCCTTGCTGTGTCCGACCGACTCGACCACCGCCCGTTTGGACAGCCCGATCCGTTGGACACACGAGATGACGGACTTGTGGTCGCGGCCAACACGAGTCAGGCCTGGAGACGCACAATTTTTGTGCTGCAACGCCGGACCACTCATCTGACGATATTGGACAACTTTGACCTGCCGCAGATGAATCCGAATTGCGTTGAGCGTGCCAACTCGATTGTCGCTCCGCAAGCCCTTCATTTACTGAATAACAAGCGAGTCTATGATCTGTCGCGTTCTTTTGCCAATCGTGTTCTTCGCGAATCAGGCTCCGATCCAGCCGCGCAGATTGAACAGGTCTATCTTGTTGCCTTGGGGCGCTCTCCGACGGCCGATGAGAAACGAATTGCATTGACGTCGCTCGGTCATTTGACCGAGGAGTGGATGAAGAAGCTGGATGGCGAAGAGGTGACGGTTAATGCAAATGTGCAACTGTGGATTCGGGCTTCGCAGCCAGAGAAGCTCTACGAAGAGGACTTGATCTCGGTGTGGTCGAAGAGCCGTGAGTTGCGGTACGGCCTGTTGGAATTCGATGTCTCTGATCTGCCTGATGTCGCTTGGAATTCCGCCCACCTCGAACTCGGCGTGTTGAATCAGGCACCAGTCAAGCAGGGTGCCAGATTGATACCGGCCGGAATCGAGAACGAGACTTGGAAGAGTTTCCAGTCGATGAAGTTCGAGAGGCAGCAGGCGTTCGATTCGTTTGGCAGGATTGAAGTGGAGTCCGGCGAAGGCGTCATCGGTACCTACGTCCGGAGCGACGTTGCAAGTGAAACGGACCTCGCTTTGCTAGGCGAAGGCAGAAAGACCGGACGTCTCACTCTCGTTCTCGTCGCGGACGAAGACGGAACTGCTTACGGACGCGACTGGGATGATGGAAGTCGGAAGAACAATGCGCCAAGATTGGTCGTCCGATTCGGAAAACCAGATCGACGTGAAGCCTCGCAACGAGCTCTTGAGAACATTTGCCACGCCATGATGAACTCGGCTGCCTTCCTTTACATCGATTGAGATGGCTCATGCATGTCAACGATTCCAATTCGATGACCACGGATCGCCGTGGATTCCTCCGGCAAGTCAGTGGTGGGATTTCCGCTGCCGCACTGCTCTCTCTCTTGAGCGAGGATGGGTTTGTATGGGCCGGAGATGAGACGGGGCACACCAGCCGTCGTGTGTATGACCTTAAGCCGCGAGTGCCCCATCACGCGCCTAAAGCGAAGTCCATCATCCATCTGTTCATGAACGGCGGACCTAGCCAAATGGACCTGTTCGATCCAAAGATCGAACTTGATAAGAAACACGGGAAGTCTTACTTCGAGAAGATCGCCGGGGAAGTTGAAAACCCTAGCACTGCCGGCGCGCTGATGAAATCCCCTTTCAAGTTCAAGCAACACGGCGCGAGCGGGATGTGGGTCTCCGAGGTGATGCCACATCTGGCGAAGTGTGTCGATGACATCGCGCTGATCCGTTCGATGTTCACGACGAATCTCACGCATGAACCGGCGCTGTTCAAGATCCACTCTGGGCGGACGTTGCCGGGATTGCCAAGCCTCGGGACCTGGGTGACCTATGGGCTCGGTACGGTTAACCAAAACCTACCGGCGTATGTCGTATTGGACGATCCCAAGGGACTGCCCGTCAATCTCACACAAAACTGGCAGGCCGGATTCTTGCCGCCCGTCTATCAAGGTACGCGTTTTCGCTCGAAGGGTTCTCCCGTCCTGGATCTGAAACCCGAGTTTCAAGAGCCCGCCAGTATTACGCGACTCGAACGCGATTTAATTTCACAGCTCGATCAGCTTCATAAGAGCAAACGACCTTCGCAGCCCGAGTTGGGGGCGCGCATTGCCAGCTACGAATTGGCAGCGCGAATGCAGCTCGCGGCATCTGATGCCCTGGATCTCTCACATGAATCATCAGCAACTCGGACAATGTATGGGCTGGGTGAAGAGCCCACTGATTCTTACGGCCGCCGCTGCCTGATTGCGCGGCGGTTGGTCGAGCGGGGAGTGCGTTTTGTGCAACTCTTTCTTGAACACCAGCCCTGGGATAATCACACTGGCTTGGCAAACGGAATCAAAAGTTCTTGTGCGCGGACCGATCAACCGATCGCAGCACTTCTCAAAGACCTAAAACGTCGTGGTTTACTCGAGAGCACCCTCGTTGTTTGGGGGGGTGAGTTTGGGCGTCTTCCCATCGCGCAAGGCGACGACGGTCGGGATCACAATAAGAACGCCATGGTGACATGGATGGCTGGCGGCGGCATCAAGGGTGGTTTGACCTATGGGAGCACCGATGAAATCGGTTTCGCGGCTGCTGATCAAAAGGTGAGCGTTCCCGACTGGCATGCGACCATACTTCATCTCCTTGGGCTCGATTACCAAAAGCTATCTTATTATCGAAACGGCCTTGAAGAAAAACTGACGAGCGTGTTCGACGGACGAATCGTCAAAGAGATCGTCGCCTAACACATCCTGTATTGGTGTGTTGGTCCAGCGACTTTTGCGAGGCGAAGTTTGAGCGAATCGGTGGTTTCGAGGGAGCGAGGCGAGAGAATCAGAGAGACTCACTTGCTGATGAGCTGAGCAAGACTGTTCTTTGGCAATTCGGATGACGACGAAGTCGTCGGCGATACGTGCCCGTCGGGTCAAAAAACTCATCCGGCGGAAAAGCTCTTTGACAAGTTGGAGTTAGATTCCTTGTTCACGGAGATTCTAGGCCGAATGCCGGCGGGAGCCTGTCACTTGATTCGCTTCTGTGCTGCCTGATCGTGATTTGAGATGCCGTCCACGACTGATGCGCAGACAGTCAGAACATTGCCTATGCGGGTGATGTTTTGCGACTGGCCGGTTGGACCGACTCAAGCAGCGGCGCGGTAATAGTATCGCAGCATGCCACCAAGCCGCTCGCGGCACTCGATCTCGCCGTCGATTCGACCTCAGAGTAATCGGCAGGAGATTCAGATCTTGCTATCCCACCACACCCAACCACGATTCCTGAGACTCGCGGCATCACTCTCGACGTGGTCTGCTGCCAACGGCGACGAAGAGTCTGACGATCCGAGAATCAAAGTGACGGTCGGCTCGTCCACACTGGTCTCGGCACGGTTCGACTCGGTTGTCCACAAACTGGCCGATGGTTCTCTGTTCGTACAGGGGAATCGCTCCACCGACGGCGGCAAGACATGGACCAACTCACCGGCTCCGGTGCGGGCTGGCTTTCACGACAAGTGGCGTCAAAGCGCGGGTTGTGTCCTCCGCGATGGCACATTCATCGGCTTGGGATCCAGGCCCGAGTTCACGCGACTCGATCGGCGCATTCTCAAGGTGTACCGATCGAAAGACAACCTGCAGACGGTTGTTGGCCCGAAGGACGTCGTGCTCGACATCCCGTCGGGGCCCGGCGGGCGTTCGGAGACCGGCGAGTACACCGGTGCCGCGGTCGTCGAGCACAGCCTGATCGAAAGGCAAGATGGCACACTGATCGCCTGTGCCTACGGCTGGTGGAAGGGCGACGAGGAGTATTCCATGCTCGGAAAGTACGTACCTGAAATGAATATGTACAAGACCCGCGTGTGGGTCATTGCTTCGCAGGACCGTGTGGCAAGACCTGGCAAACGCTGGGTACTCCAGGGTACTGGCCGGAATTAGGACCCGAAGGCATGGGCGAGCCCGGTATGACGGAATTGGCAAACGGCGACCTGCTGATGGTGCTTCGCAATGGCGAGTGGGGCGAGCCCGTGTTCCAGACACGACCGAACGACGCCGGCCGGCCGTGGAGCAATCCCAAGAAGCTTCCAGCCACGGGTGTCTGGCCCACGCCGTGCTTGATGTCCAACGGCATGTTGGTACTCGCAGTGGGGCGAGGACGACCACCGAACTATTATTTGTGGTGCTCTCCCGATGGAAGCTGAACTTTAGGGGATCACGCGGCGAGGGCAATCAGGTCCTGGAAGAGCATCGACAATTTGCGGTGCTTGGGGCCGTGCGGCAGAGCGGCCAG
>PBSM01000076.1 GCA_002726245.1 Planctomycetaceae bacterium
CGCCGTCCAGGAAGGCGAACGCACTTTGCTGGACAACAGCATGATCCTGTTCTGCTCGAGCATGCTCACCGGAGCCCACGACAACACGCAGCTTCCGGTCCTGCTCTTCGGCCGCGCCGGCGGTCAAATGAAAACGGGACGCGTGCTGGACTACCTAAAAAGCGACAATCGCAAGATGTCCAGCCTGTACCTGTCGCTGATGAGCAAGATGGGCCTGCACCTTGACGAGTTCGGCGATTCCTCGCAGCCGCTGTCAGACATCTGATTGCCGCGCCACCACTCCGAACCGGGCAGTGCTGCCATCCGCTTCGGGGATTGGAAGTTCATCGAGTATTACCTGGACGGACGCCAGGAACTCTACGATTCGGTGAACGATCCTCACATGATCCGGAACGTCATCGACGATCCCCAATACGTCGATGTCGTGAAAACGATGCGCAAGCGGCTTCATGATTGGATGCTCGAAACGCGCGATCTGGGCATGCTCGAAGAGACCGAAACGCTCCAACGCGCAAAGTCCCACGATTCGCACTGGGACTTGGGGCAGTCGCTCAAGAACTACAAGCGTATCCTCGAAACCGCCGACCTGATGGTTCAAGGGAAGGCGGCAGGTCCCCAATTGCTGGCCCGCGTCAAGGACCCTGATTCAGCGGTCCGCTTCGCGCCCAACTGCTGCGCCAGCTGCAGCGTGCTATCAGTTCCAGTAGCGGCAATCTGGTCCCGATCACGCCGCATAAGGAAGAGTTTCCTCGGCTTGAAAGGCGCTGGCGAAGTGGTCGAGATCAGGTTGAACCGGGACACTAGACCTCATCCCGATCATGGGGATCATGAGTCTCACGGGTCTGTTGTTTCGGCAGGAACCTCGTAGAACAGAAGGATGGCGAGGTTTCAAATGCGGCTCATGCTCCAGCGATTCAGGTCTTTGCTCGGATCAACTCACGAATCCGGGCCAAATGGTAATCATCGTGTTCGGCGTTGAAATGGGCGATGTCTACGATTCGCATTTCTTGCTGTAATCGAGGATGGAGCGCTGACTTGGCCAACCGGATTCACCCAATTCCTCGAACCGAGCCACGAGCTTCTCACGTTTGGCACGCAGGCCTGCCAACAGCGTCTCGATGTCTATGCTGTCGTACTTCGCCTCGTCCGTTGTTCGGTTGGTCATGTCAGCAGCAATCAAGACCGTTTCGCCTGCCATGATCTGCTCGAGGCGGGTCGAAGCGAGATCCTCTGGATCGCCAATATGTCCGATGTTCTCCTGAATCGACTATCCTTGCCCGTCGTGGCACGTCAGCGTGTGTCCGAATCGAGCCCTTTAACCATCTCCTCGATTCTTGCGGGTGTGCCCCTTAGTCGCTCCAGAAGATCCAGGAGTTTTGACGGGGGGAAATCGAAGTTGAACTTCCGATCAATCCAAAGCCACTTCGCCATTTGTCAGTCTCCAAACATTATTCATGCTTCATGGCCGCTTCGTCGCATGACGAAAACGGTGAAATAGTTGACCGACCTCTTTGAGCACGTCGGAGTTTAGGCACGAGGAAAGCCCAGACTTTGCGAGTTTCGATCATGCGGTCTCGTCTCCATGAACACTCATCAATCCACTTCCGACCCTGTGTCAATGCTGCATCGATAAATCATATACGGGTTCGATTCGATGAACTTTGAGCGGTCGTAGTCGCCCCACAGTTCTTCGACTCGGAAGCCGGTCGTCGCAAGCAAAGTTTTGATCTCGTCCTTGGGAATCAAATGGAATGTGAGGTCAAGTTCACGGTCTTCAAGTGTGTGTCCTTCACGATCCTTGATCACGTATCGCTGCGTCCCGGACACGATTCCGGCAGACGAGGGTGGTTGAAATCGCCCATAGAACTCCAACGTGCGTGAGCCATCGTGAATGTCGAATACGTGCTCTTGGTTAAGTCTCAGGTTTCGGACGACTGGATTATGCAGTGAGAATGTGAAGCGACCAGATGGTTTCAGATGAGACCGTATTCTTTGCAGAACCTTGATCTTGTCTCGATTGTCCACGACCTCCGATAAAGAACTGAAGCCGATGAAGACCAAGTCGAAGGATTCATGCAGATCAAAACTCCGAGCATCACCGAAAACGAGCCGTGCTTCTCGGTTGAGAGATCTCAGCTTGTTTTGAAACTGGTTGATCTGATTCTGGCAGTAATCAAGCCCGGTGTACGAGACACCGCATCGATCAGCGGCATTCCAATTCGACCGGTCCCACACATCAACTCCAGCACGTTGCCATTGGTCGTACGGGCCTCGTGCTTCCAGAACTCGACGTCGAAATCAACTTGGACGTATGAGTCGTAGAGGTCGGCTACTTGATCAAAGTCGATGCTCTTGGCGTTGGATTCTTCGCTCATCTCAAATCCTTGCTGCTGGGTCTGCGGTGAGTTCGTTTTCGGCGGCATCGCCGGTGTTGACGGTGCCTTCACGCACAAGCACCATCACATGGCACGCCGCTTCCGCAAACGGCTTGTGCTCGACGCCCTTGGGCACGATGAGCATCTCGCCCTTGCTCAGAGTCACGGCACCATCACGCAAGTCGATTCGTAGTTGTCCTTCGAGAACGAAGAATGCTTCATCCGTGTCAGAATGGCTATGCCACACGAAGTCGCCTTCGAGCTTGGCGAGTTTGAAGTGGAAGCCGTCCATCTCAGCGATGATCTTTGGAGACCATTGGTCGGAGAACTGGCTCAGTTTTTCGGACAGGTTGATCGGAGTTGGTGTCATGCGTCTTCAACCTTTGCGAATGCACCGACGGGAAACGTGCCGAACGCCCTGACCTTCACTGGAACCGCAAAGAATCGACAGCCCGTGACGGGCAGAGTAGCAAGATACGTCAGGTGTTCGACGATGGGAATCTCTGCGGCGAGCAGCGTGGAGTGGACCGGTCGGCGTCCGTCATTTGTGTCGTCGATGTTTAGCGAGTCGATGCCGACAAGAGTCGCACCACGATCTCGTAAGAGTAACGCTGCGTCTTCGCTCAGAAACGGATGGCCTGCAAAGTAGTCGTCCGTGTTCCAGTTTTTCGACCAGCCCGTGTCAACCAGAACGGCTTTGCCGGAAACGTCGAGCCCGTCGAAGATCGCCGCCTCGATTCGGCGGACAGTCGAGCGGACCACAACGGTTGGCAAGTCGGCAAGCGATGACAGCGGAAGTTCGGACAAGTCCTTCCCATCTGCATAGCGATGAAACGGTGAATCGACGTAGCCGCCCGTGTTGGCCACCATCTCAATCTTGCCGATATGGAACTCGGTATCGTCGGCGTAGTGCTTGCGGGATTCCTGCCGGCTGAGGAAGTCGCAGATCACCGGAGCCGGGAGACCTTTGTAAGTAATCAAGCCGTCCTCGACGGTGTGGCTGACATCGATCAGTCTATGAACAGATTCATCAGGCATTGACGTTCCTTTCGGCGCAGACCGTCACGTTCCGGTTCAGACACGGTCGGCTCTAGCGGGTTCACACCTCCCGTTCTGGTACAATTGGCTCGACTGTTTGTTGCCAAGACAATTCTTCACCGAGAACAAACCATGCCCCGCATTATCGCCCTTCTGACGCTGTTGCTCCATCTGCCTTCGAGCGACATCTGCGCCGCCGACAAGCCGCTTAAGGTCTTCATTCTCGCTGGCCAATCAAACATGGTCGGCTGGGGCGACAGCCTCAAGCTCGACACCGATCTACGGAGTGGGAAGGAACGTGTGCTGATGTTCGAAAACGGCAAGTGGCAACCGCTCAGGCCGTTCAAGAGGGCGATGAAGAACCAAGAAAAGTTTGGGATGACCGAGTTCTCGTTCGGTCCCGAGATCGCCTTTGGCCACGAAATGGCCAAGTCATGGCCGACGAGAACATCGGCATCGTCAAGCTTGCCGTTGGCGGAAGCAGCATACTGACGTGGAAGCCAGACTGGTCGAAGGAAGACCCCGACCGTGTTGGGCAAGGGAGACACGGATCGCTGTACAAGAAGCTGATAACCAAGGTTGAGCAGGCCAGAGAGAATCGAGACATCGAAATCGTCGGTTTCCTTTGGCTGCAAGGTGGCGGCGACATGAAGAAGGTCGATGTTGCGAAGGAGTATCTCGACAATCTCAAGTCGCTTTTCGCCGCCGTCAGGAAAGACACTGGTGTTTCCGGCTCGCCGTTCCTTTGTGGTTCTATTCGGCGCACTGAAGACCCAGACGACTTGTCGAGTCTCATTCCCAAACGGATTGACGGTCGCTACCCGGCGATCCAGTGGGTCGTCAAAGCTCAATGGGAAGCTCAGACAGCAATCCCCAATGTCCGCTCCGTCATCCTTCGAGACATCACAACGCACCCGATGAACGTGCATTACAACACGGCGGGACAACTCGAAGCTGGCAAGCTCTTCGCCCAAGCCTTCCTCAATTCAGCAGTGAGGATAGGTGATCACACACCACAGCAGATCCTCGCCAAGCTCGGTGCCAAGGGACGAGGTGCCGTCACAGACCGACAGTTGGCAACCTACCGCCGCATCTTCGGCTTCACTGATGCCAACGGTGACCGGCAACACTCCAAGAAGGAGTTTGTTGAAGACGGTCGCTACCTGACCCGCCAAGCACGGCAGGGGATCTTCGGAGTATCCGACTCGAACGGCGACGGGATCGTCTCTGAGGCGGAGTACATTGACAATCGCATCATCACCGATGAGGCCAAGGCGATCTTCGAGGCGATGGACACCAACGACGATGGTAAGCTGACAAGGAACGAGTTCGTCGCCAGCGAGAAACTCAAAGAAGAGGATCTGGCGAAAGCGGTATTCGAGGCATTGGACTCAGATGACAATGGTGAACTCGTCGTCCCGGAGTATCTTCGGGTCTGGGGACGTTGGTCGAGAATCGGTCGCAAGACTCAGGCCGCTGTGACCAACTGATCTCCGTTTTCGCGAAAAGAGGGCGACCCGTCCATGACAATCAGTCGGAAGGGAACTTCACCACAGTCATTCTCCCATAACCCGGTGGCCAGTGGCTCTCGACTTCGACCTGACCAACGAACTCATCTTTGCCCAACTCCGCACGAAAGTCCTTCTGCAACTTGCCGATCTGGTCGATGTAGAGCTTTACGAGATACTGGCCGCCGCGAAGTCGTTTCGATTTCATCTCCTCAGCCCACGTCGATCCACGTGGGGCCGTAAGGCTCAGGGAGTGCTGCCAGAGTTTTCCTTTCCCGAAGACAAGCCGATCTGAAGAGGCAACTCGATGTTCGGACCATCCGTCGTCGGTCCAGCGATACAGATCGGCCTGCAACAGCATCTTGTCGTACTTGGCCGGAACGTCAGTAAGCTTGAACCAGATGTCGGTGACGAGCGACACTTCGTCGCTGCCTGCTGGCAAGGCGTCGGCGGCGTTGTACTTGGCGTTCACAACGCTGGCGTAGTCGTCGATGAAGCGCCGAAATTGTTTGTAGGTTCGATCTCCGACGACCATCTTCTGCCCGCCGCCGTGTTCGACCTGCGTCGTCGGTTTCGTGAGCAGCATACTTTCAAGAGGCTCATCCGAGTTGATGATTCCAGCATCGACCATGTGCGTAAGAATGGCTTCGGGATCACGGAGTTTGATCCACGATACCTGCTCACCATGTTCCTTCACTTGCTTCTGATTCTGATCCGGGGAATGACATGCGGCGCAGCGGCCTACCTCGGTCCAGACATTCTCAACGAACGAAGCCAGCACACGATCTTTTCGGGCATGGCGGATTACTTCGTCAGGCACTTGCGGGCCTACGGCTCGCTGGCTTTCGCCGCCAGTAAGTCAGGGTCATTGACTGCCGCACGAATCCACGCTTGAAACGCATCATGTTCCTGCTGGCGCACCTTGTCGGTGATCAGGTTCGGCTGTTCTGGGCTGCGATTGATGAACCGTAGGATCTTCGAGTCGTCTGGACTTTCAACCTCGATCAGCCCGACGCTGACAAGCGATGCGAATGTCTTTTCTTGACTTGGTTGGATGTAGTCTTTGAGATCGACACCGCTCAGGTGGCACTCCGTGCAACTTGATGGCTTCTTCGCTTGAAAGATGGGCAGGATTCGTTTCTCGAACACGGCCAGAGCCGTACGGTCACCATCACTGGCGCTCAGCATTATCTGACGGCCCATCGACAGGGCTTGCGTCATTGGAAGTAACCGATGAGTTGTCCGCTTCAACGTCATCGCTGATTTGAACCGGCTTCGGCTGACACGATGCAGCAGTCAGCAGCACGCTAAGGTGAGTTGATTCAACCGCATTCCATTTCTCCCATTGGGGCAACGCCATCATTGTGTTCCCTGAACACGGAATCGGCAATCGGATTCGCCTCGGATACAATCGTCAACCGTCGCAGACCACGGCGAATCGTGAAACGCGTGGATAGATATCCCCGGTCGAAAGGTCGCTTGACCATCCTCTGCAGCCATCCAGATGCCCTCTAAGGAACGGCCGGTATCGGAATTCCAGTTCGTCACCGTATCAATCCAATCGGCTACCCAGCGGCCTGCCACTTGAACGATTAGTCGAAGTCGGTAACGATCTCGGTTGGCTGATCCTGAGTCACTGCGATCAGGGTTGGAGGCGTGTGAACGACTGACCCGCGTGACAAGATGACGGCGATGATCACGTAGCGAGAAAGCGATGATGTCATGACCGAGCTTTTCAGGTTTCTGTTGCCAGTGCTTTGCCTTGCCGTGGTTTATGCGAACTGCAGCGCAGCGGAGCCACCTCAACGATTGATTGTTGCACACCGAGGTCTGTTGCATCACGCACCCGAAAACACGCTGGCAAACTTCAGAGCGTGCCTCGAGCTTCGACTTGGCTTCGAGTTCGACGTTGAGAGAACCAAAGACGGACATTTGGTCTGCATACACGACAGCACCGTTGATCGCACGACCAACGGAACGGGCAAAGTCGCTGAACTGACGCTGGAGGAGATCCGCCGACTCGACGCTGGCAGTTGGTTTCATTCGAGGTTCGCTCGCGAGAAGGTGCCGACTGTCGAGGAAGTGCTGAAGCTGGTTGCCGAGTATCGCCAGCACGATGTGTTGATTGCCGTTGATCTCAAAGCCGAACACGTCGGGTCAGATGTTGCACGACTGGCTGACAAGCACGACGTTCTGCACCGGCTGCTATTCATTGGCAAGACCATTTCTGAACTAGGCGTTCGCGAGCAAATCAAACGAGCGTCCGCGAAGGCCCACACCGCCGCAGTCGCGAACAACGCCGAGGAGTTCGGCGCGGCGCTCGCGGCTTCCAAGGCGGATTGGGTTTATGTGAGATATCTCCCCCCGAGAGAGCAAGTCGAGGCTGTCCATCGCTCTGGGAAACGAGTCTTCATTGCCGGGTCAACGGTAAGCGGCAAACTGCCGAAGAATTGGCAGCACACTGCAAGAGCGGGAATCGACGCGATCCTGACCGATTACCCGCTAGAATTGCGTATGACTCTCAGGCAGGCTGCGAGCCCGACCAAGCGTCGATGATAGGAGCAATCTCGTGAAGCTTGTCGATGTCACCGTGCACTACCTCGAGATGCTCGCCCCTTCGCAACGAACCGTGCCCCGTCCGCGAGACGATCTGACCGTGCTCCATGCACGAACGCCAGCCGTTCCGTACTACCGGTTTCTGTACGACGCGGTCGGACAGGACTACCATTGGCTCAGTCGTAGAAAGCTCTCTGACGCCGAACTTGCTTCCATTCTTCACGATCCGTCGAACGAAGTGCATGTTCTGCACATTGCTGGATCGCCGGCAGGCTTTGCCGAGTTGGACCGCCGCCAACCGGACGAGATCGAGTTGGTGCAGTTCGGACTGATGGCTGAGTTCATCGGGCAGGGGCTAGGAAAGTGGTTCCTGCAATGGACCATCGACAAAGCTTGGAGTTACAAGGCGAAACGCTTCTGGTTACACACCTGCACATTAGACCATCCCGCCGCATTACCCGCTTACCAGAAGGCGGGGTTCGTACTGTTCAAGCAGGATTCCATTCGCCGAGAACTGTAGCCGACCGACACTCAGATCATCGTGATCTGACATCCGCTCTTACATCTTGCTGGTTACGTCACCAAAGTGAACGACACCAACTGCTGGGAGTCACTAATGCTTCATCGATACCTGCTGCCTCGCATCGTCGCAACGTCAGTCATGCTTTGCCTCACCACTTGGGCGCTCGCCATGACTAGAGCCGATGCCGATGAGGAATCTCTGCGACTGTTATTGCCGGGCCAAGTGTTTGCGGTGGCTGGTGTGAAAACCAACGTCTACTTCGATAATATCGTGCTGACTCGGCAGCCAGCGGCATACAAGTTCGAGTTTGCATCGGACTTGGGAAACGTCGAAGAGCGCCGTTGGACCTGTACGCCAACCGCGGATCAAGTCGGAATCCATTCGATCGCCGTGACTGTCCGTGATGCGGAGGGCTCGGTTGTTGGTCGTGGCTCAACGCGTCTGCACGTTGTTTTAAGCAAGAGCGATAACAATGAAGTGGTTAAGATTCTCTTCGTCGGCGACAGCCTGACGCATGCGTCCGCGTACCCGAATGAGGTTGCCAGACTGCTCCGACAACCTGGCAATCCTGACTGGAAGATGCTTGGCACTCACAAGCCAAGTTCGGCGGCTAAGGATGTCGTCCACGAAGGCTATGGCGGCTGGACGTGGCAGAGATTCGTCACCCAGTACGAACCGAACCCCGACGGCACGTATCGAAAGCGGAGCAGCCCTTTCGTGTTCCTCAGCAATGATGGCAAGCCGGCTCTGAATGTTGAACGCTACTTCGCCGAATCGTGCAACGGCGAGCGGCCGGACTTTGTATTCTTCTTGCTGGGGATCAATGATTGCTTCAGCGCGGACCCCGAGGACTTAGAGGCGACCGATGAGCGTATCGACGGAATGTTGCAACACGCAGATACACTCCTCGCCGCTTTTCGCAAAGCCGCTCCCAACGCGGAACTCGCCGTCTGCCTGACGACTCCGCCGAATGCACGTGAGTCGGGCTTCGAAGCGAATTACAAGGGACGATACCACCGATGGGGTTGGAAGCGGATACAACATCGGCTCGTCGAACGGCTTATGGCTCACGTCGCAGATCGGCAGGGAGGCCAGGTTTTCATCGCACCGACAGAATTGAATCTCGATCCTTTCGACGGTTATCCCGAGAACAACGGCGTGCATCCCAATGGGGTTGGATACCGGCAAATCGGCGCCAGCATGTACGCCTGGCTCAAGTGGCGGCTTGCCGACAAGTGACAAGGCCAGAGGACAGGCGCGAGGGCAGTTCCATACGCCGTGCGATTCGCTACGATAACGTCCAGTGCAAGCGATGGTTCGATCTTGGTCTAACTCGGAAAGTGCTGGTAATGAGTGAAGCGAAGGTAAGCGGCGTTGTTCATGTCGTTGAGGAAACGAAGACGTATGGGCAAAAGGGGTTTCGCAAGCGGCTGGTCGTGCTTGAGCAGGACAACGGAAATTTCACGAATTACGTCCCGGTCGAGTTCTTGCAAGACGCATGTGATTCCGCGGATGAGCTGAACGTCGGCGATGAGGTCGAGGTGACCTACCGCTTAAGCGGCCGGAAGTGGCAGCGAGATCCGAGCAGCGAAGTTAAGTACTTCCTTAATGCCGAAGCCACCAACTTCAAGGTGCTGAGTGGCGGCGGCGGAAGCTCTGCTCCCGATTCTGCCAGCGTTAACGATGCCTTGTCGGAAGCGGCCGACGATGACGACGTGCCGTTCTAAGCGGGTGACTCTGGTTTGAGAAGATCAACGATCTGAGCGTCCATCGAGTCGGTCTCCAGCGCGACGATTGTCGGCCGTCCGTAGGTCCAGCCGCTAGTTTCGCCAGGGTTGATCCAAAGCCGCCCGCTCTCTTCTCGATGGATGCGAGGCTTGTGCGTGTGCGAGTAGATAATGATGTCAATGTCATCAACAGGTTCGCGGATAAGTCCGCGCTGGTGAGTTAGAAGGACTCGCTTTCCGTCGGCTAAGCGAAAGCAGAACGGCGGGTCGCCGATCTCACCGATGATCTGCATCCCGCCGCGAACACCAACCTTGTTGCCCTCGTTGTCCCCAAAGCTGGCGATCATGCGACAATTCAGTTTGCGCAGCGGCGGGATAGCGAAGGTCGATACAAGGTCGCCAGCAAAGACAACGAGTTCGCATTCGCGACGGTTGAATTCGGCGACAGCCAACCGAATGTTGTCGAGATGATCGTGAGTGTCCGCGAAGATGCCGATGCGCATGGAACGGGAGTTTTCAGTTACAGTGTTCAGTTTTTAGCAGAATACTATCTTCACTGACAACTGAAAACTGGCAACTACCCGTTCAGCGTGCCCTTCGTGCTCGGCACGCCTGTCGTACGAGGGTCATTCTCGACCGCCATACGGAGCGAACGGGCAGCACTTTTGAAGATCGCTTCGCTGACATGGTGGCTGTTGCGGCCATGATGTAAGACAACGTGCAGGTTGCAAAGCGCGTTGGCGGCTGTCGCCTGCCAAAAATCTTCGACCAGTTCGCTGTCGAAATCGCCAATCTTTTGCGATGGGAAGTCCGCAGCGAAGACCATGAAGTAGCGGCCGCTCAGGTCAATCGCTGTGGTGACGAGAGTCTCTTCCATAGGCAGCGTGAAGTGACCAT
The DNA here is from genome assembly GCA_002726245.1 of Planctomycetaceae bacterium. GTDB lineage: Bacteria > Planctomycetota > Planctomycetia > Pirellulales > Pirellulaceae > PBSM01. Next base: position 10,625 of record PBSM01000076.1, read on the forward strand.
AGCGGCGGATGCCGACTTTGTCGCCCAAGGCCTCCTTGATCGCTTGACCGAAGCAGATCCCAACGTCTTCCACGGTATGATGCTGATCGACGTCCAAATCACCGCTGGCTTTAACCTTCAAGTCGATAACCGCATGACGGGTCAACAATTCCAACATGTGATCGAAGAAGCCGACGCCGGTTTGGATCTCGCCAGTGCCGCTGCCGTCGAGATTCAGCTCGAGCGAGATATCGGTTTCGTTCGTTTGGCGATCGATCTTGGCGGTGCGTGACATAATGTCGCTATCTCACCTGTAGGTAGGTCTCGCGAGCCGAGCGGGACCTCTAATCGGAGCGGGCGATTTCGCGTCAGGTCCCGCTCGGCTCGCGAGACCTACTGAGATGGCTACATGGATTTCAACAAACCGATACACGCATCGACTTGCTCGTCTGTGCCAACACTAATGCGCAATCCGTCGCCCCAGTCAGCATAGTTCATGTATCGGATCAGAACTCGGTTCTTTTTCAACTCCTCATAGATCGGTTGTACGGGTCGCTCCGTATGCGTACACCAGACGAAGTTGGCTTGTGAGGGGACGACCGAAAATCCGAGTTGCTCCAGGTCGCCGCTCATGCGTTGACGCGTCGCGAGTACCTTCGATCGGTTCTCTTGCAGCCAATCCTGGTCATCGATTGCTGCAGTGGCACCAGCGATTGACAACGCGTCACAGTTGTAGGAATCCTTCACTTTCAGGAACTGTTCGATCATCTCTGGCTGCGCGATCAAGAAGCCGAATCGTAAGCCGGCGAGCCCGTAAGACTTGCTCAGCGTCCGCGACACCATGATCTTCTTATTACGTTTGACGAGTTCGGTGCAATTCTGATCTGCGAAGTCGGCATACGCTTCGTCAACAACCAACGGACACGGCAGCCGCTCCGCAATCCGCAACACGCGTTCGGGTGAGAGAACGGTTCCTGAAGGGCTGTTCGGACACGGTAGAAACGCCAGCTTCAAGTTCCCTTTCGGAACAATAAACGTATCGGGCAAGGACCAATCTTCAGCAAAGCGAACTTCCTCGTATTTCGCTCCTTGGATCTCTGCAAGCGTTCGATACAAGATGTAACTTGGATACGGCAGCCGCAGCAACTGGCCTTCGCTGACGAACGCGCGAGTCAAGATGGTAAGAACATCGTCGCTGCCATTGCCGCACAGAATCCAATCGGGCTCGACCCCATATACCTCGGCCGCGCGATTTCGAAACGAAGTCGCAACGGGATCGGGATACTTGATCAAACCGCCTTCAAGCGCGCTCTGAATCGCTTGCGTTACCTTCGGCGAGGGTGGATACGGATTCTCGTTCGTGTTCAGCTTGATAAACTTGCCAGCCTGTGGTTGTTCCCCCGGCACGTAACCTGACATAGCGGCGATGTTGGGGCGAACAGACATGGTGTATGCAAACGGTCTTGGACTCGAAGCGAGTTGGTCAGTCCCGGTAGGTTATGCTTTATACCGCTCGCGGTTGAAAGTGGCACTTTCACAAAACCGTTGTCACAAGATACAAAAGCCCCGGGGGCGACACAATCGATCACCCACCACTTGGATGTAGTCCCGGGGCTTTGGCGTTGTTTGCCTCCGTCGTGGGGCTTACGCGGGCGCAAGCCCCAGGGTCACAGTCCTTCATAGCAAATCGCGATTATCTCCCAACATATCCCATTACATGTTCGCCCGCTTTCTTGCAAATCTCGCCCTACAGGATTATCGTGTCGGGCAGGCAAGGACGTCTCACGCCTTGTAGCCTCACCTTGAATACTCAGTAGGAGCCGAGCAAATGTCCAGGCAAGTCACTCGCCGACGATTCGTTCAAACGACCGCAGCCGCGGCAACGATTGGTTACTTCGTTAATCCGACGGAGGCTCAGGAATCGAATTCGCCCAACGAAAAACTGAACATCGCGGCGGTCGGAGCGACCGGACGAGCCGGTGCCAACGTTGCTGGTGTTTCGACGCAGAATATCGTCGCGATTGCGGATGTCGATCGCTCGCTCTTGGAAAAGGGAAGCGTCAAATACGCGAACGCTCGCAAGTATCGCGACTATCGCAAGATGCTGGAGAAGGAAGAGAAGAACATCGATGCGGTTGTTGTCGGCACACCCGATCATTCGCACGCACCGGCCGCGGCGATGGCGTTGCGACTGAAGAAACATGTCTATTGCGAAAAGCCGCTAACGCATACCGTCTACGAAGCTCGCACGCTGGCGAATCTTGCCAAAGAAAACAATCTTGTCACACAGATGGGTACGCAAATTCATTCGCTTGACAACTACCGCCGAGTTGTCGAGTTGATCGAAACGAAGGCGATCGGCGAAGTGAAAGAGGTTCACGTTTGGGCGAGCGCTGTTTATACAGGTGCCAAGTTCACCACGAACACAACCGCGCCCGATCATCTCGATTGGGATCTATGGTTGGGACCGGCGCAGAAGCGGCCGTACAGCGAAGGCGTTCATCCTTTCAAGTGGCGGAGCTTCTGGGACTACGGCACAGGCTCACTGGGAGACTTCGGTTGTCACTACATGGACCTCGCGCATTGGGCGCTGAAGCTTCAGAATCCCACGTCCGTTGTCGCGGAAGGGCCCGCATACGATCCCGTAAGCACGCCCGCGTGGTGCATCGCTAATTACGAATACCCGCCGCGTGAGAAGCTGCCGGCGTTGAAGTTGACTTGGTACGACAGTGGCAAGAAGCCGGAACAACTGCAACGGGTCGTTGCTCGCGGACCGAAAGACCAAGATGGCAAGCCAATGAGTACAAACAGCGGACAACTCTTTGTCGGCGACAAGGGGATGTTGCTGTCGAACTACGGCCAACGTTCCTTGCTGCCGACGAAAGACTTCTCTGACTTCAAGCCGCCAGAACCTTATATCGCCAAGTCGATCGGTCACCACGCCGAGTGGCTCAATGCGATCAAGAACGGCGGCCCGACGACATGCAACTTCGAGTATTCGGGCGGGTTGGCGGAGTCCGTTCTGCTCGGCACAGTGGCCTATCGCGCTGGTGAGAAGATCGAATGGGATTCAGAGAATCTCAAAGTAACCAATTCCGCGAAGGCTCAGCAGTTTGTACACAAAGAGTATCGCAAAGGCTGGACGCTCTGAGATGCGATGCTACTGAAGTCATAACCCCCCAATCCACTCCACCGGAGGCTTACGATGTCTGACTCGATCAACCGCCGTAACTTTATTGGAACGTCTGCCGCCAGCACTGCTGCGGCTGGTCTCAGCCTTTCTACAGCTCAAGCTCTCGCAGCCTCATCGCCGAACAACAAGGTTGTTGTCGGTGTGATGGGACTCAGCCGCGGGGCATCGTTGGCTGATAGCTATGCGAAAATGGAGAACGTCGAAGTGAAGTACGTTTGCGACATCGATTCGACGCGGGCGGAGAAGGTCGCGGAGAGAGTGGAAGGAGTGAGTGGCAAAGCACCGCAAGCCATCGGCGACTTCCGCAGGATCCTCGACGACAAGCAAGTCGATGCGCTCGTCTGTGCCGCCCCGAATCACTGGCACGGGCCGGCGACGATCCTTGGTTGTTCGGCGGGCAAGCATGTGTATGTCGAAAAGCCGTGTAGCCACAATCCGCGCGAGGGCGAGTTGATGATCGAGGCGGCTCGGAAACACAAACGCGCTGTCCAGGTCGGCACTCAACGGCGCAGCGGAGACGGTTGGCTCGACGCGATTGCTAAGCTGCACGCGGGTGCGATTGGCAACGTCTACCATGTGCGGGCTTTCTACGCCAGCGCTCGCCCCTCCATCGGCAAGGGGAAGCCGGTCGATGTTCCTTCTCACGTCGATTATGAACTGTGGCAGGGCCCCGCTCCGCGTAAGCCTTACCTCAGCAACGTTGTGCATTACAACTGGCATTGGCGCTGGCATTGGGGCAACGGCGAACTGGGGAACAACGGCGTCCACACGCTGGATTTGTGCCGTTGGGGGGCGAATGTCGATTTCCCAACGCAAGTGACCTCAAGCGGCGGCCGCTACCATTGGGACGACGATCAAGAAACGCCCGACACGCATACGGTCAGCTACGAGTTCGGCGGCAAGTGCCAGATCACGTGGCAAGGAACAAGTTGCAATCGGCATGGCGCGGGATTTGTGACGTTCTATGGCGATAAAGGGACGCTCGATGTCGATAGCAATGGGAAGTACAAGCTCTACGACAAGGGCGACAAAGTCGTTGAAGAAAGGAAGGATGCCCGTTACACCAATGAATTTCATATCGCCAACTTCCTGGCCGCGATTCGCAACGACAAGCCGCTAGACCTGGCGGCGGAGATCGCCGAAGGCCACAAGAGCACGTTGCTGTGCCATCTTGGAAACATTTCGCAGCGGGTTGGCCGCTCACTGAGTTGTGACCCGCGGAACGGCCATATCTTGAACGACAAAGAAGCGATGGAGCTTTGGGGTCGCGAGTATGAACCGGGATGGGAGCCGAAGGTGTAATGACTAATGACGAAGGATCTAATGACGAAAGAATGACGAAGCTCGAATGCCGAGAGTAGGAATTCCTAGTTCGTCATTAGCACTGCGGATTTCTTTAGTCATTTCCTCCCCGCTCGCCTGCGAGACCGCTCGCTTCTACAATGAGCCGTTCGTGATCGGCTTCTAGTTTCGGAGTGACTCGTATCAATGGCGTTTCAACTGAGCGGACATGTCGCCTTTGTAACCGGCAGCAGCCGAGGTCTTGGCAAGGGTGTCGCGATGACCTTAGGGCGAGCGGGCGCCAAGGTGGCGTTCAACTACCTGAATAACCAACAGATCGCGAAAACCACCTTCGAAGAATTCAAAGCGGCTGGTGGCGAAGGGATACTAATTCACGGTGATGCTTCGGACGAAGCGACTGTGAATGACATGTGTGCTCAAATCGCAAGCGAGCTCGGGCCGATCGACATCTTGGTCCCCAATGCCACTCCCGACCAACCGCAGATGCCGATCGAAGAGTTCACTTGGCAGCATTGCCAAGACATGATCGACTTCTTCATCAAGAGTCCGTTCTTGCTGACGAGAGCCTGTCTGGCGGGGATGAAGGAGAAGCGGTGGGGCCGCATCATCAACATTACGAGCGAAGTCTATCACCGATCGGTTGGTAACTTCGTGGCTTACGTGTCGGCCAAAGGCGGGCAGACTGGTTTCACGCGCAGTATGGCAACCGAACTGGCGCCGTTTGGCATCACGGTCAACTCAGTTGCCCCGGGCTGGATCCCAACCGAGCGGCATGCGGACGATCCGCAGGAGACGAAAGATGCGTATCGCGCCATCATCCCAGCCGATCGCTGGGGAACGCCGCGGGATATCGGCGATGCTGTGCTCTATTTTGCGAGCGCGGAAGCGTCTTTCGTCACCGGTCAGACCTTGTGCGTGAATGGCGGCCTGACGCCGTGGTAACAGCGAAATCGTTAGCTTTCACTGGGAGAGATGAAATGTTCAAACGACATGCGAGTTGGATACTGTGCGGTCTGGTTGTCGCGGCGATCGGTTGCACAGCAAAGAGCGGCATCGACGTCTCCGCTTCGGCTTCCAGTGGGAGTACCGATACGACTGAGGCTCCGACGGATAACGGCACGGATACGGTTGATTCTTCCGCTAAGACAATTGGCTTCTCGGCGATGGATCTGGCCAACCCGTTCTTCCAATTGATCGCCGACACGTTGACAGAGCATGCAAAAGAACAAGGCTTCGAGGTAATGGTCGAGGATTCGTCGAGCGATCCGAAGAAACAATCCGAGCACATCGATTCCTTCATTACCAAGCAGGTCACGGCTATCGTCTTGAATCCGTGCGATCGCTACTCGACCGGGCCGGCGATCAAGCGAGCCAACGAAGCCGGTATCCCTGTCTTCACCTGTGACCTGCAGTGCGAGGCGGAAGGTGCGAAGATCGCGGCCCATGTTGGAACCGACAACTTCGGCGGCGGGAAGTTGGCGGGGGACGCCATGATCGAGGCTCTCGGTGAGAGCGGCGGGAAAGTCTTTGTGCTGCACTTCCCACAAGCCAACTCTTGTGTGCTCCGAGTGGATGGATTCAAGGAGGTCATTGAGGCGCACAATAACGATCGCGAAGAGGGCAAGATCGAGATCGTGGGCGAACAGGACGGCGGCGGCAATCAAAACGCCGGATTCGCCGCGGCATCCGCCGCGATTCAATCGTATCCCGATCTGGCGGGTATCTTCGCGATCAATGATCCGTCAGGGCTCGGAGCTTATACGGCACTCGAACAGGCACAAAAGATCGATCAAGTGACGATCGTTGCGTTCGACGGTCAGAAGGATGGCAAGCAAGCGATCAAGGACGGAAAGATCTACGCCGACCCAATTCAGTTCCCAAGGAAGATGGCTTCGATGACGATGGACAACATCATGAAGAATCTGAGCGGGGAAGAATATGTAGCAGTGACGCTCATCCCGACCGAGTTGTATCGCAAGGCGGATGCCGAGAAAGATCCAGAGTTACAGTGACCGCTAGATTACTAGATGGTAAGGCGATCGCGAGCGAGATTCGTGAAGAACTCGCGAAAGACGTCGCCGCCTTCACGCAGTGCTCGGGTGTAACTCCCTGTTTGGCGGCGATTCTCGTCGGAGACGACCCGGCCAGTGATGTCTACGTTCGCAACAAACGTCGCGCGTGCGAGAAGACTGGCGTTGATAGCCAACTGCATCGGCTCCCGGTAGAGACGAAGGAAGATGAACTGCTCGCTCTCATCGGCGCTCTAAACACGGCGGCAAGCGTCCACGGCATTCTGGTCCAATTGCCTTTGCCAAAGCAAATCGATGAGACGCGAGTCCTCGATGCCGTCCATGCTCTCAAGGACGTGGATTCGTTTCATCCGGAAAACGTGGGGCTAGTTTCACAGGGCCGGCCCCGCTTCTTACCTTGCACGCCTCATGGTTGCATGCAAATCCTGCATCGCAGTGGGATCGAAGCAAGTGGCAAGCATGCGGTCGTCGTCGGCCGGAGCGAGATCGTGGGGAAGCCGCTGGCGAGCATGCTGGTCCAACGCAACTCGCATCTCGGGCCGACGGCCGCGAACGCGACGGTCACTGTATGCCACAGTCGTACGGCGAATCTGGCGGAAATCACTCGACAAGCCGATATCCTCGTCGCGGCTATTGGGCAAGCGAAGTTCATCACGGCCGACATGGTGAAGCCGGGCGCTACGGTCATCGATGTCGGCATCAATCGCACGGAGGAGGGACTCGTTGGCGATGTCGATTTCGACGCGGTGAAGAAGATTGCGGGTACGATCACACCAGTGCCGGGGGGGGTCGGACCGTTGACGATCGCGATGTTGCTGGCCAACACGCTCACCGCGGCAAAGCTACAAAATGCTTAGCGCCACACAACTCGCTCACTCATCGTGCCTTCGGTAGTAAGTGGCGAGCTGATCCGGCGACTTTCCTAGTTTGTGAGCGGCCAGCAGCCACCAGTTGCGAAGCGTCTGGCGAATAATTCCATGCTGTTGCCAGCGACGCGCATCGACAAACACCAGGCCTGGCAATAGGACCGGCCAAGCCTTGCGCCGCAACTGCTTCATGAGCAATAAGTCCTCCATCAGCTTGACTTCGGGAAAGCCACCAAGTTCTTCAAACTCTTCGCGGCGCACAAAGATCGCCTGATCACCATACGGGAGGCCAAGCCAGCGAACTCGCCACGCATTGCCTTGTTCTAGAATTCGATAGCCCAATCCGTTGGCTTCGATTCGCTGCCGCAGAGCACCACCCGCCACGTCAGGTCGTTCCAGAGCATCACGGATCTGCTGACAAGCAGACTCGCCAAGCCGGCTGTCCGCGTGCAGAAAGAGAAAGACGTCGCCTGTCGCTTCGCGGGCACCCGCGTTCTGCTGCGATGCTCTTCCTTTCGGCGCGGCAACAACTTTACAGTTGTACTCTTTTGCAACCGCGACCGTCCGGTCGTCGCTGCCTCCGTCCACGACGATTACTTCATCCGCTCCCGCTTCCCACGCGCTGGCAATAGCCTGGTCGATCACAGATTCTTCGTTTAAGGCGGGGATGATAACGGTGATTCTCACGAGCGTAGTTTATCGAAACGGAGACGGCGCAGGGCATGGCGAGAGCTGGAATGAGCTCAGGACTTAGCGCCGTTTCGGATTGCTGTATAATTGCTAGGCTCTTTGCAGCAGCTCGCCTCTCACTCGTCTTGACTCATGAAGCTTCGCGTTGGTGTGGTTGGCTTAGGGAATGCGTGGGAAACGCGGCATCGGCTCGCGCTGTTGTCGCTGTCCGATCGCTTTGAGGTTCGAGCCGTCTGCTGCGACGTGGCTCAACGTGCAGAGCTCGTAGCTCGCGAGTTTGGGGCATCAGCGGTTGATGGTTATCAGGCAATGGCGGCTTGCCCCGAGATTGACGCCGTCTTGATGTTAGCTCCAGGCTGGTACGGAGCCTTGCCGATTCTGGCTGCCTGCGACTCTGGCAAGGCCGTGTATTGTGCGGCTGCGCTAGATCTTGCGTCGGATCGGATCCGCGACATTAAGCAACGGATCGAAGAGGCGGGAATCGCTTTTATGGCCGAGCTACCGCGGCGGCACATGCCCGCAACGCTGAGATTGAAGGAATTGATCGCGACCCGGCTTGGCGAACCGCAACTTCTGTTCTGTCACTTGCGCCAGCGGGCAAGCGAGAAATACGAGCAGTCCCCATTCAACCAGACGGTCACGCCGGAAACTCGTGATTTGATCGAACTTGTTGACTGGTGTCGGTACGTGATCGGCGGCGAGCCCGCGTCCGTGCTCGGTGTTCTGCATGCGACGGACGGTCATGGCACAAACGATTACGCCATGATGAGTCTTGACTTTTCGTCTCCCGATGCACCTGGAACAGGAGCATTGGCCCAGATCAGTTGCGGCGAGTACATGCCTGTGCGCTGGCAGGAAGCGATTTCCTTCCGCCCACCCTCAGCATTGCAGGTCGTTTGCGCGAATGGCGTTGCCTTCATCGACTTACCTTCGACCCTAATCTGGTTCGACGATGCCGGTCGTCACATGGAGTCGCTCGAATCGGAGCGGCCTGTCGGTGAACAACTACTAAGTCAGTTCCACCGCGCCGTAACGAGTTTGGTGCGGAAGTCGGGGGATCTCGAAGACGCTTATCGCGCTGTCCAGATTACCCTGGAAGCGAAGAGAAGCTTCCAGGAGGGACGGCGTCTCGCTGTTGATCTCTAGACGCCTCTGGCCGTTCCTCGCCTTTGGATGTACGTGAGCTGTCGGCAATCTCAGGCGATCCCAAACAAGTCAGTCGAGTTGTATCCTGGATCGATGTGATCCAGTTCTCGCAGCTCTTCGAGCCACAGGCGGATTTCATTGCCATACTCGACAGCCAAGTCGCCCATGACAAGTTGGCGGTGGAAGGCGGCCGCGCCTTCCTTCAATAAGTCCGCGGCTTCGGCACTAGGGAAGCGACGCATTGGGTCCGGCGCGATTAAGCCGCGGCAGAAACTCATCAACAACTCGTTGACAGTAACCTCCTTGGGCAAGATGCTGCGGAGCCGCTGCGGAAGAGATCGCTTGGCTTCGAGCAACTGCCGGATGTTCGAGCAGTCAGCAAACAGATGCCGACCGGCAAGCAACTCAATTAGCACGTATCCCAGGCAAGCGAGATCGCTGCGCGGCGTACAGTCGTTTCCTTCCAGAACCTCGGGCGCGGCGTAAGCGGGCGTGCAGGTCCTGGTCGGTGGCGGATCCGACATCTCAAATGCCGAGCCGATGTCGATGATCTTGGCGTGGCCCGTCCGCTTCAGCATGATGTTCGAAGGCTTCATGTCACCATGCACGATCTCTTCACGGTGCAGCGCTGCGAGTGCTGCCAAACAATCACGCACGATGGCAACTGCGACGCCGGGTTTGACACGCGGATGTACAGGCCCCGTAGTCACGATGACTTGATTGATGTAGTTCCATCGCCGGTTGCTAACTCGACTGCGGATGCAATCCAGCATCTTCGGTACGAGAAGCTGCTCGAGGTCGTAGCCATCGACCCATTCCATCACCATCATCCGGATTCGGTCACGATCGACGAAGTTATCGACGTTGAGCAAGTTCTCGTGTTGGATCTGAGCAACGAGCGACGAAACTCGCGCCATCCTGCCCATGGCTTCGTCGTAAGCCCACGCGTCTTCATAGCGTTCCGGCGAGAGAATCTTCAAAGCGACCGGCAGCGTGAACCCGTCTGTCCCGCGGCGCTCGGTGAGATAAACGACTCCTTGACCACCCGACCCGAGAAGACGTTGCAACCGCAAGTGAGTCGTCCAACTGAGCCGCCTCTCATGGACAATCGTTGCGTAACGACCGAGTAGTGCGTTTGACCGCTGGGGCCGAACGTTGCCACCTCGCGTTTGGGTAGCGTTGATATCGTGAATCGTCGTCGTCAGCATTGCGTTACCTTCCGCCGGATAAGGAAGATGCCAATTGCTATTGTCCGCCTATCTTACCGGCGTTCGTCGTAGCACGTCTAGCCTGATGTGGCGCGCGGGAAGCCCAACTCCTTATCAACGACGTTCGCTAGCGGTTCGTTGTGCAGATAACGCGTCAGGTTTTTGCAGAAGAAGTCTGTCGAATCATCAACCCGTTTCGAAGATTGTGCCCCCACGTGGGGAGTGATGATCACATTCGGCATTTCCCAGAGTTGACTCTTGGCCGGAAGCGGTTCGACTTCCGTCACGTCCAAGCCGGCTGCTTGTAAATGTCCGCTATGTAACGCATCGACGAGCGCCGATTCAACCACGACCGGGCCTCGAGCGACGTTGATCAAAATGGACTCGGGCTTCATCGCGGAAAGCGCCTCGGCACCAATCATGCCTGCGGTTCGAGCATTGAGCGGTACGCAGAGGATAGCGACATCGACTTGTCTCAAGACGTCGAGCAAGCCATCCGCAGGCAGCAGCTCCGCCACATGATCGGGCTTGTTGATCGGAAACAAATCGGTCGCCAGCAACCGCACATGGAAGGGGGCCAGAACCTCAGCGATCCGCCGGCCGTTGCCTCCAAAGCCGATGATGCCGATCGCTTTTCCATGCAGATCGCCGGTCGTGCGACGCGTGAAGTCTCTGCTTCGCTGCTGACGGAAGAAGGTCGGCAACCCACGAAGCAACCCCAGCAGCAATGCCAGCGTTTGCTCGGCGACTTGATTGGCAAACAACCCAGAAGCACTAGTCACGATGATCTCCGACGCAATCACGGACGGAACCAGGCAGTGATCCATGCCGGCGGCGGACGACTGAATCCATTGCAGCCTGCCGCCGGCCACAACCTCGTTCCAGGGAACGGGAACCTTCGCGTGCCCGCAGAAGATGTCGGCAGTTGGCAGTAACTCAGCGATTCGCTCCTGGCCGGCATCGACAAGCTCGATATCGGGCGAAATCGCCGCAATCTGCCGACGATGACGTTCCTCGACGGGATAGCACAACACAACTCTCATGCGAGCATCCTACCAAGCACTCCACCTCTAGCTGAAGGGGCGGCGAGCCCTCAATTCGGGCGTTGGTCCTTGGCGTTGGTAACGACTTTGACAATAATGGAATTGAGTTGCGCTGCACCGAACGCGGTGAACGCGCAAGACAGGCGAACTTGTTCCCACCTGCCTTTCCGCCCAAAGAACTCTGAGGAGACGTTGCGTTGGCTGCTTCACCCCGCCAACTCGGAACTGCAGCCCTTGTCGCACTCGTCGCCCTGCGGATCGGGATCGGCTTTCACTTCTTCAAAGAAGGCGCCGACAAGCTCCAGAATCCGAAGTGGACTTCGGCAGGCTTCCTCGGTAACGCGAATGGACCATTCGCAAGTTCGTTTAGATCCATGGTGTGGGACGCCGACGGGTTGGCTCGTTTGGACTCAGAGCAAACGATCGCGATGTGGGACCACTTTCGCGAACGTGTGGCTGCACGGCACGACTTCAACGAAGAGCAGGCAAAGCAAGCAACAACGATCTTCGAGCGGCGAAAGAATCAACTGAAAATGCATCTTGAAGACATGTCATCGGACGTTCGCGAGTATCAATTAGGGCTCGTGCGGCGAGACAAGTACCGCGCAGAACGCGGCCGCGCACAAGTCGCTTCGCTGGCCGGCCAGATTGACAGAATTGAAGGCGAGTTGCGATCGAAACGTGCTGAGTTGCTCGGCCCGATTGATCTGATGTGGAGCGGCTACGAAGCGGAATTGAACTCGCTTGCGGCGTCGGAGCAGCGACGAGGACGGACGGTTGCGCTAAGCAGGCCGGGACGTAGCGGACTAGATTCCGAAGCAATCGACGGGATCATACCCTGCTTTGATCTGACGCTCGGCCTGCTGCTGATCATCGGCCTCTTCACGCGTTCCGCTGCGATAGTGGCCGGGTTGTTTCTCTGCTCCGTCATTGCATCGCAGTGGCCGGGCACTCAGAGTGCCATCTCGACGTGGCCTCAGATCACCGAGGCATTGGGCCTATTCGTTATTGCAGCCACCGCGACGGGAAGACTCGCGGGAGCTGATTTCTTTGTCAGTCTGCTCCGTGGTTGGTGCTGTAAGCCAAAACAAGGAACGAATTCATGAATGCCATGACCCCCGAGGAAAAAGAAGTTGGGCGCGACAACTATTATGAAGCCGTTGGCTTCTCGCGACGTGACATGCTGAAGGGCATTGTCGGTTCCGGTGCCGTCACGATGGGCGGCTTGGGAGCTGCGTACTTTAACTACGGCAAGAACGTCGAGAATCCCGTGCGCGTTGGTGTGATTGGGACTGGCGACGAGGGCGGCGTGCTGATCGGCGCGATCAATCCCAACTACATTCAAGTTGTGGCGATCTCCGATATCCGCCCCTACAACGTGCATCGCGCGTTTCAGGGTGATTGGGGTGGCTCAAACCCGGCTCGCACGCACAGCATCCGAACTGGCTTGATCGACAAGTACAGTTGGAGCGGCGAAGACCAGGCGCGCGAGAACGTGAAGGTCTATCAGGACTACATGGACCTGATTAATGATCCCAAAGTCGAAGCCGTCATCGTCGCGTTGCCATTGTTCTTGCATGCCGAAGCCTCGATTCGAGCGTTGCAAGCCGGCAAGCACGTGCTTACTGAGAAGCTGATGGCTCACAACGTCGCACAGTGCAAGGTGATGTCACGCGTTTCGGAAGAGACCGGCAAGTATCTGACTACCGGCCACCAGCGACATTACAGCGTGCTCTACGACAACGCTGTCAACTTGTTGCAGTGGGGTGTGCTGGGCCAAGTGCATCACATTCGTGCGCAATGGCATCGCGGGAACCTACCCGGCCGTGATAGCTGGCAGCCACCGCTGCCTGGCGGCCAGCGGGTGTGGGACGCGAAGGCCGAAGACTGGGCGGACGAAGATCGCATCCTGAAAGAGCTGAACAGTTATAAGAAGAAACTGGCGGACAAACGAACGCCCGTCGGCGATTACGAGATGTTGAACAAGAAGATCGCTCAGTGGGAGCAATGGAACGCGGACCGCGATGTCGTCGCCAAGGATTATGGCTACGAACACATGACGCTTGACAACGGTCGCCAGCGTTCAGCGCTGGAGGAGCTGTGCCGTTGGCGTTTGTGGGAGCGAACGGGCGGCGGCTTGATGGCGGAACTTGGCAGCCACCAGCTTGACGCGGCCAGCATCTTCGTCAGCGCTCTGCACAATCGCGGCAAGTCGGAGGCGGAGAAGGTCCACGTGCATCCGCTATCTGTTCACGCCGTCGGTGGCCGACATGTCTTTGCCCGCGACCGCGATGCAGACGATCACGTCTATTGCATGTTCGAATTTCCCGGCCCGCATTATGAAGCGGACTATGATGTTGGCTATCAAGATAAAGCCAGCAAGTTGCCGGATCCGCAGGACGGCATCGCCGGGTATGAAACCGATCCCAACAAGAAGATCGTCGTTACTTACTCGTCGATCAACGGCAACGGTTTCGGCGGCTATGGTGAGATCGTGATGGGTTCCAAGGGAACGCTTATCTTGGAACGCGAGCAAGAGGTGTTGTTGTATCGCAACTCTGACACGTCTTCCCGGATCAAGGTCAAGGACACCGGTGACGGGCCGGTGCTCGACACACAAGCCAGCAGTGGACCGGTCGCAGCGGTCGCACAAGCGGCCGAAGGTCCAGTCAGCCGCGGCTACACGGAAGAGATGGAACATTGGGCGTGGTTGATCCGCAACGCCGATCCAAAAGATCCCGCCATCGAATCGCAACCTCGCTGCCGGCCTGAAGTCGCAATGGGTGACGGGATCATCGCGCTGACCTCGAACGTCGCCATCAAGCAGTCGATGCGCGGCCAGAGCGGCTACATCCAGTTCAAAGACGAATGGTTCGACATCCACAGCGATGCGACGCCCGATGGCAGTAAGATTGCCGAGGAAAAAGAGCGGCTGAAGGCGTGATGTAGGTCCGCTTCACATCGGTCGCTTCATGTAGGTCCGCCTCGCCGAGGCGGACATCGCGCGTACTCTTCTAGGCATTGGCATCTTCTCGCCAGGTGAACCCCGCGCACGCGTTTTGAAGTTGCGCATTTCTAGTCCCGTAGGGACGAAAGACAGTAGCCGGGGGTGTAAAACCTCGGAATTCGGACCACAACAAATTCCAAAGCCCCAGCGGGGCGACACAGAGACCAACAGCACTACCTGTGTCGCTCCGCCGGAGCTTAGTTGTCACGTACGCCTACGATTCCTGGGGCTTACGCCCCAGGCTATTGTCTACCGCCGCTACGCGGCTTAAGAGATGCGCAACTTCAAAACGCACAGTTCCCGCTCTCCTAAGGAACGGTCACGAAATAACTTCCCCATTTGCGCGAATCCATTGGTAGCGGTGCGGCGCAACGAAATGGGGAAATTATATCGTGACCGTTCCTAACCTCTCCCAGAGAGAGAAGAACGAGATCCCTACACGCCGCCGCTCGCCATACTGTCCATCGCCTCTTTCAAACGCTACGATAAACGCGACTTGAAGTGATCGTTGTGTCCGAAGGATCGCGTTTCCAAATGATCGGGAGAGTATGGCGATGGAAAAGTGGCCGATTGGTGTCTTCACCAGTGTTGATGCGGGACTGGGAGTGAAACTCGAAGTCGCTCACGAGTTGGGCGTTCCGACGATTCAACTGCACGCGCCTGCCAAGGAGACTCGCACACAAGAGAACGCCGATGCGTTCCTGGCCAAAATCGGCGAGCTCGGCATTCAGCTAACGGCGGTCTTTGGCGGCTTCGAAGGCGAGAGTTACGCTGATATTCCAACCGTCTCGAAGACGGTTGGCTTAGTCCCGCCGGAGACCCGTGCTGCACGAACGCAAGAGATGAAGAAAATCGCCGACTTCGCGAAGATGCTCAAGTGCGATGTCGTTGCCTTACACATCGGTTTCGTGCCACACGATACGAGCGATCCCTTGTACAACGAAGTCCTCGACGTAACTCGCGACGTCTGCGACCACTGCAAAGCCAACGGCCAGAATCTGCACCTTGAAACGGGACAGGAGGCGGCTGAGGGGCTTTTGCAATTCATCAGTGACGTTGGTCGAGACAATCTGTTCATCAACTTCGATCCAGCCAATATGATTCTCTACGGAACGGGTGAGCCAATCGATGCGCTGAAGAAAGTTGGCAAGTACGTTCGCAGCATTCACTGCAAGGATGGAACGTGGGCCGAAAGCCCCGGCAAGGAATGGGGAGCCGAAGTGCCACTTGGCGAAGGTGATGTCGGTATGGAGAACTATCTCCGAACACTCGACGAACTCGGCTACACCGGCCCGCTGACGATCGAACGCGAAATCGCGGCGGAGCCAGAACGCCAGAAGGCCGAGATCGGACACGCGATCAACTTGCTAAGTGAGCTGAAGCAGAAGATCGGTTAACCCCCTGGTTCATCACGAGGTGCTCGCCTTGTTCCGCCTGCTGCTACCTCTGGCGATGATTGTGTCGATAGTCGGCGCTTCTCAGGCGGAGCAGCCGCAGCCTCGCGTGGTCTTCAACGACGACGCCCAGATGCTTTCTGAGGCACCGCAAGAGAAGACGTCTGAATTCGTTAAGGCGTGGCTGGACAAGGAAGTTGAGGCGGTGCCGTTCACGACGTATGTCTTCCTCGCGACGACGCCCGATATCTGTACATTCGATTCGAAGGCGGGCGAGACTTACGGGGATCGTTTCGGCCCGGACTATGCGAAAGGGTGGGCAGCGGGTATTCGCGGCCTGCGGGCAGAAGGGACCGACGCGCTAAAGGTCGTGACCGACCACATGCATGCCAAAGGCAAGGAAGTGCTGGCGGCGGTTCGGATGAGCGACACACATCATCGCACCATCGAGCGCACAAATCCGCTCTGTCCTCAGTTTGCCATTGATCATCCGCAGTTCGTCATCAAACAGCCTGACGGCCGTACGAACGAAACGGCTTTGGATTACTCGTATGCGGAAGTACGGGAGCATCGCCTTGGCATTATGACGGAGATTGCTGAGGAGCACGATGTTGATGGGCTGGAACTGAACTTCGTCCGTTGGGCGAAACATTTTCCGAGAGACAAAGGTCGCGAGAAGGCGGCCATCATGACCGAGTATGTTGGTCAGATTCGGGAGAGGCTCGATGCCGCGGCGAAAACGAGAGGCCGAGAGCGGCTGACACTTGGCATTCGAGTCCCCGAGTCGGTTGCCGCCTGCTGGCTGGCCGGTGTCGATGTCGAAACGTGGGTGAAGCGTGGCTGGATCGACTACGTCGTTATCTCGACTTGGAACAACACCGATCCGCAGCTTCGGATCGGTGAGTTCTCGCGTCTTACGAAGCCGGCTGGCGTGGACACGATCGTCGTGATGGGGAACATGATCGGAACGATTTACAGCGGGCCACCAGAGATTCTCGATCGGCCGATCGCTATGTCGGCCAAACACGCTCCGAACAGCTACCAGGGCATGTTGATTACCGAATCGGAAGCTCGTGGAGCCGCCGCAAACTATTACACGTGGGGAGCGGATAGCATTTCGTTTTGGAATGTCGGCATCCACTTCGGCAACGAAGCGACCGCCGCACCGGAGCAACAGGCTCGCATCGCGTGGTGGACCCAGGCTGTCAAATCGAAGGAGAGCGCCTTCGCCGGCCCGCGGACCTACCGTTACTTACCGATGGGCAAGGGAATGTCCAGTCGCGCGCCACCGATCCGCAACTACCCGTGGTACAACGAAGGACGGAGTCCACTGGGCCACGTCAGCAGTCCAGTTCTGGCATTCACCAAAGAGCACGTAGGCAAGCGGCTGGTCTTCCCCTTCCGAATGGCCGACGGCCGCAACGGAGAAGAGCTATCGGGGCAGCTTACGTTCTGGTGCTACCAGCTCGGCGACGCGAACAAGCTTTCCATCGACGTTAACGGACAACTCGTTGGTCCGAGCAAGGTCAACCGCTTCCCGGCTGGCAAGCGCCGCGGTGGCCTGCCAGGACAACGATTCGAAATATCTCTGGCCGATTGTCCATCGTTTCGTGGCGACAATGAACTGGGTCTGACGTTGAACACGGCGGTGGCTGACGAGCGACCACCTTTCATGGAAGAACTGGAGATCATCGTCAATGAAGTAGGCAAGCGTAAGCTTCGTCAGTAAAAGAAGTCTACTGCTCTTGCCTCGAACGTGGTCCCGATCTCTTTCGCTTTTTTGGGTCGGGCAGGGGCTTGAACAGCCAGCCTACGAATTGCAACACGGCGATTGCACCTAGCCCAGGCAAGACGTAGATCAACGCTCGCGGCCGCACGATGACAATGAGCGTGCCGAAGCCGATACAAGCAAGCAGCCAGGGAGGGAAACGCTGTGCTAACTCAATGGCTTGTGGGAAGGCCAACCAGATCGCGACGAGCGTGAAGCCAACTCGCATGCAAATCGCTGCCACCCACCTGCTGTCGTCGTCGTGAGCAACCCACAGCAGGCAAATCCAACCGATTAGGAAGCAGATCCCGAATATGCCGAGCAGATGCCGTCTCATGGCGAGTTGGTTCTCAGTAGGTTCTAAGCCGTTCTTACTGCGGTAGTTACATTCTACCTGCTACCGCCTGCCGGGGGCATGCCGGTCGATAACGCGACAGAACTCTGGCTTACAAACGGCAACATATCTATAATCGCTGATCTAACTACGGAAGCGATGACGAAAGCAGTTTTAATCAAAAAAACAATGATCGAGGTCAACGGGAATGAGTTTCTCGACGAACTGTGAAGGATTCACGAGACGGAATTGCCTGCGTCTTGGTCTGGGCACGATGATTGGCGGTGGTCTAGTCGATGCATTGCGGTTACGTGGACAAGCAGCTCCATCGTCCGGTCGCGATGGACCCGCGAAAGCATGTATCTTGATCTGGATGGATGGCGGCCCGACGCACTTCGAGACCTTCGATCCCAAACCTGACGCTCCCGCCGAGATCCGAGGCGAGTTCGGACCAATCGCTACCAAAGTTCCAGGCGTTCATTACTCGGAACACATGACGCGGCTCGCGTCGAACCTCGACAAGTACGCCATGATCCGTTCGATTCGCCATGACCAAGGCAATCACGGCGCGGGCAATCATTACATGACGACCGGTGCACCACCACGCATTCCCGTTGGCTGCGGCGCGTTCGTCAGCTTCCACCCCAGTATGGGAAGTGTCGCCGCGCACGAACTCGGTGGTCGCAATTCGATTCCACCGTACTTCTCGATGCCGCGAATGTCGCGTTCAGGCGGGCCAAACTTCCTGGGTGCGAAGTATGCTCCGTTTGTGGTCGCCGATGATCCGAACAACGCGAACTTCCGCGTTCGCGATGTCGCCATGCCCAAGGACCTACTCGGAGACCGCTTCAACAAGCGAACCGATCTGCGCGGGCTCGTTGACAAAATGAAACGGATCAACGACGATGCGGCCGGCGATCCGGTCGTGGCGTTGGACGAGTACTATCGTCAGGGATATGACCTCGTGATGTCGAAGGATGCTCAGTCGGCGTTTGACATCAGCCAGGAAGATGAGAAAACTCGCGAGCGGTACGGTCGGAACCAGTTCGGCCAGCGCTGTCTGTTGGCACGGCGGCTCGTCGAAGGTGGTGTGCCGTTTGTCACGGTTTACGACGGCGGCTGGGATAGCCATTCTAACATCTTTAATGGCATGCGGTCGCGGCTTCCGAACTGGGACGCTTCCGTCGCGGCGCTGATCGAAGACCTGGACGAGCGTGGCATGCTTGATTCGACGTTGGTGCTGGCTCTTGGCGAATTCGGACGCACGCCAAAACTCTCCACTCTGTCTGGCCAGACCACACCAGGCCGAGACCATTGGGCCAACGCGATGTCCGTCCTGATGGCCGGCGGCAAGACGCCGGGTGGAACTGTGATCGGCGCGACCGACCGCAAAGGGCATTCCGCGATGGAACGAGTCCTCTCGCCGGAGAACTTCGTTGCGACTGTCTATACCAAGCTCGGCATCGATCCCCGCAAGATCCTCTACACGCCGCAGGGCCGCCCGAATCCTTTGGTCAGCGACCCGACGCCGATTCAGGAGTTGGTTTAACACCAAACTGAATTCCAGCCAGCGCTGCGTCTAGCCAAAGTCTGCGGTCGTGTCTGTACTGCGTACTCGGTACTGAGTACTCTGATGCCAAAGGCCCGCTCAACCGTCAACGGCCAATTGGACTACGCCGCTCCGTACGCTCACAACCTTGCTGGGACTCAGACTATGTCCACACTCCGCACTACGATACTGGTCTGCCTGCACGTCGTTATCGCACGCGGCGTCTTCGCCTCTCCGCCGCCCCTGGCTACCGACCTGCTGATCGTCGGCGGCACGGAGTCGGGATGCGCCGCTGCGGCTCAAGCGGCAAGGATGGGTGTAAAGTCGATCACGATTGTTAACGACATCGAGTGGCTGGGCGGTCAATTCTCGGCAGAGGCATTAGTTGCCATCGACGAGAACCGCGGTCCGGCAGGCTACGACCACACCGTTCCGTTTCCGCGTGCGGGATTGTTCAAAGAAGTCATTGACGGCATCGAAGCAATCAATCTGGAAAAGTATGGCGTCGCACGCCCCGGCAATACGCGGGTCATCACGACCTGCCGTCCTGCCGACGCGGAAAGAGTTTTCCGTCAGTTGCTGCAGCCATACATCGACTCCGGCCAAGTCAGAATCATCTCGAATCACTATCCTGTCCAGGCCGGCGTTGATGGCGACACGCTCACGGCGCTGAGGTTCCGCTCAACCGACCCCGAAAGAGGCGACCTCACGATCTCAGCGGCCCTAACAATCGATGCCACGGACTGGGGCGACGTCATCAAGCTCGCAGGGGCAGACTACGAGTTCGGCCCCGACTTGAAAGAGACCTACAGTGAACTGCTCGCTCCCAATTCGCGCGATGACTACCCACTGACCGATATGAACCCGATCACATATTGCATGGTGATCGTCGAGTCGGACGATTACACGCCGATTCCGCAACCGCTTCGCTATGATCGGCGCAACTACGACGGACATCCCTACCCCAAGGACCCTTTGTGGCTATATGAAAGCCGTCGCGTCGTCGATCACTACGGCTTCAAACAGATCGATCATCCCGATATTTTGCTGCTATGCTTCCCAACGTTTGACTATCCGTTGGATGTGCTCACGAAGCCGGTTGTCGATGCCTTAGAGCAGACCCAGCCGGGTGCGTCAAAACTAAACATCGTCCAGATGACGCGCGAGCAACGTCAGATTGTTTTCGAAGATGCCAAGCAACATTCGCTAGGCTTCCTCTACTATCTGCAAACGATTGTGCATGAAAGAATGCCAGACAAGACGCACAGCTTTCGAAGGTTTAACCTCAGCAACGAATTCGGGACGCCTGACAACTTGCCGTTCAAGCCGTACGTGCGCGAATCGCTGCGTCTGAAAGCCGCGTACATGATGCGACAGCAAGACACGACTGGATACGGCGGCCATGCGAAGAACTATGCGAGCGCGATGTACGACGATGGAATTGCTTGCTGGCAATTCGAATACGATTTCCATCCGACGAAACGAGAGTTCCTGGACGAAAAACTCGGCAGCGCCGGACCGTGGCAAGGAACTTTCCGCAAGAACCGCACGTGGGGGCCGCCATATAGTGGCAAGAGCCTCTTCCCACTGAGAAGCCTTGTGCCTGCCAAGATCGATGGGTTGCTCGGCGCTCAGAAGAATCTTGGCTACTCCAGTATTGTGAGTTCCGCTTTGCGGTTACACGACCAGAGTATCGCGGTTGGTCAAGCAGCGGGAGCAGTAGCGGCTGTGGCGATCGAAAGCAAAGAGATGCCGCGCGAGTTACCTTACGATCGGAACCTAATGTCGCAGATTCGCGAAGGTCTTTGTGCACGTCTCGACGGAGGCCAGCCCCACACTCTCTGGCCTTTCGCGGATCTTGAGCCTGACCATCCCGCGTTTGAAGCGGCCAATTTGCTCGCGATTCGCGGAGGGCTTCCGCTGCGAGGAATCGATGTTCGATTTCACGCCGACCAGCCGGCGAGCGAGGCCTGGCGGTTTGATGTCGTTGAGAAGTCGCTGCAGACGAAAATGAGCGTCAATCCGCCATCGCCTCCCACGGGAGAGATGAATCGTGGCGACTTCGTAAGACAATGGTGGGCTTTGATCAAAGACTTTCCTGATGAGCCGCGGGAGCGAAAGACATTCGAAGACGCCGATGGTGATGGAATCAGTGACAGCGAAGACCCCTTGCTGTTCTCGCCGGAAGCATCGACTTGGGGAACCTTCACGCTCCCACCGGACGAAGATGGAAATCCCGGCGACGATCTACCCACTGGCGAAGATCTGACGCTCTTCAACTTCACCGAAACTGGTTCGCGCGATGTGGAAGGATTCACGAACGACCACGGTTTACCCTTCAGCGAAGAACGCGGCTTCGGCTGGGGCCGCGACATCAGCAAAAGCAATCGCCGTCGCGGACAGGTCGATGGCGAATGGCGCGACACATTCTTGTTCACTCGCTCGTATGACGTTTGGAGTTGCGTTGTATCGAACGGCAACTACGCCGTGACGATCTGTGTGGGCGATTCAGGCCATGAGCAGACCGGCCAGAACGTTTCCGTGGCGAAGAAGAGTCTGCTTCGCGCGGTAGACACACCGATCGCTCAATTCGCCGAGAAGACGATCAAAGTGACCGTCACCGACGGTCGGCTGGCCATCGAAATCGGGTTGCCAGGCAGCACGACAAACACTTGCCTGAACTGGTTGCGATACGTGCGATTGCCCGAGCGATAGAGTCTGACAAAGTAGGTCACTTTCGCCGAAAGTGACTTCCACCCAACGAAAACCGGCGGTTTTCCAAGTCACGCTCGGCGAGCGTGACCTACTTCCAACTAACCGAAACACGCCATGACTGGCTTGCCGCGATCGGTGATGGGCACCGGCCGGACTCCATCGTAGAGTTCTTCCGACGGATCGATTCCCATCGCTGCGTAGATCGTGGCATGGAAGTCGGCAATGGAGATCGGTGTGTCGAGGATCTCCTTACCGAGTTCGTCGGTTGTTCCAACCACTTGGCCAGTCTTTAGCCCGCCACCGGCGAGAACCATGCTGAACGCCTTGCTGTAGTGCCCGCGCCCGCCGCCACCATCGAACTCAGGCGGCCTGCCGAACTCCGTCGCCACGACGATGAGTGTTTTATCGAGGCGATTGCGGCGTTCCAAGTCTTCGAGCAGCGCGGCCATCGCTTGATCGAGTTGCTCGATCAAGACGTGTTGCTGAAGTTGGCCCTGATTGTGCGTATCCCAGCCGGTGCCGTTGATGAAATTCAAATTGAAGGAGACTTCGACGAACCGCACGCCTGCCTGAACGAGCCTCCTGGCAAGGAGGCATCGCTGACCAAACTCGCCGCCATAAGCTTCGCGTACCGAATCATCTTCGCTCTTGATATCGAAGACGCTCATGAATTTCGGACCGGCCAGTTTCAAACCCTCGACGCTCGTCGCGGCGTAGTCCTCCAACTTCCGCTGGCCTGGGTTGCGTTCCAAGTAAGCCTTGCGAAGGCGTTCAAGCATCTCCTCGCGACGGTGTTGCCGCACTGGCGTTACATCAGCGGGCCGCTTCAGACCAGCGGGGCCAAGTTCCGTCTCGGTTAGATAGAGATAACCAGACTTAGCTCCAAGGAAGCCGGGTCCGCGGCTGGCGCTTGGATAGCCCATCAAAACGTACGCCGGAACTCCCTCGCCCCGAGCACCCAATTGATGCGAGGTGACGGACCCGATCGATGGATAGAGCGTCGTCCCCGTCGGCGGTCGGCCGACATGAACACGGTTAACGGCAGCTGCATGTTCATCGATCACATCGTGATGACAACTCCGCATGACGATCGTTCGATCGAGCAATTTCGCCATCTGTGGTAGGTGCTGACAAATCTCAACACCTTCGATGGCAGTCGGAATTGGATCGTAGTAAGAGCCAGCCTGTTTGGCCTTGGCGTCGCCTTTGCGTTTGGGATCCCACGTATCGATGTGGCAGGCGCCACCTCCAAGCCAGACGAATATGCAACTGTCGGCCGTCGGTGTCGGGAGCGTGGGCTTCGCATCCTCGTTGGCCTTAGCCACCGGCCATGCACCCGCTCCGGCGGCAACCAAAGCGGCCTTTCCAGTCGTCTGCAGAAACTCTCGGCGATTCTTCATGATGGCAGTCGCATGATCGTTACGGAATAAAAACAAATTCAGGGGAATTGACCAACGCCCACACAACATCTTCCATGCGTTCCCGCCAGCCAGACATCAGGCGTTCTGTTGGTGGATCGCCGGCGCGGATTTGTCGTTCAAGTTCCAGCTTAATCCGAGTCGCCTCGGCACTGAGATGATTGGACCAAGAGACAGCATTCCGACGCGACCTGCGGACTGCCTTCGTCGGCTTGGTTGAGATGACACGATCCGAGAAGCCATCGGCGATGATCGCCGCAAACATCTCACGCTCGTCGGCTGTCGGCGGACGCGATAGTATCTGCAAGCAAACGCGCTCGATCAACTCATCGGACGTCTTAGCTTCCAACACGATTTCTGTCAGCACGCTGTCGTCGGAGAGCCGGACGGCACGTGAACCAATAACCCCATTGGCCAACGACAACGGCTGCAATACAGTTGGCGTGTCGTCTCGCACGGTGAGCGGATTGGGCCGCGACTCGCGCCAGCCGTAGGCGAGCAGCAAGTCGATAATGCTCTGCGACATCGGCAATGCCAGCGCTGGCCGATCGCGTTCGTTAGAAAGCGACGTCAGTTGCCACGCATGATCCGGTGAACCAAGGTTCAAGAACGTGTCAACGGGCCGCCGACCGTCGGGATCGAGCGTCAGCGATTCGGCATCGAACTGCTTGCCGGAAACAACGAACAACGAATCGACGAGTTGCTCCGCGGAGACTCGACGACGCTCGGGTGATGCAAAGAACTGAGCCTTCTTGTCGGAGTCCAATGTCACTTGGCGCTGATAAGCATGAGAATTCAGAATCAAGCTGGCCGCGTGCTTGAGATCAAACCCACTGAGCGTGAATTCTTTTGACAGGTAGTCCAGCAGTTCGGGATGCGACGCCTTGCCCTCGGCCAACTCCCAATCATCGACCGGTTCAATCAATCCGCGCCCGAGATAAAGTTGCCAAAGTCGATTCACGATCACCTTGGCGAAACGATCTTGATGCGACGAAGTTAATGCCACGGCAAGCTGCTCCCTTGGATCGTTCTTTCGCTGCAGAACTCCTTCGGAGAAGCTGGTTTCATCGGAAGAACCAAAAGGAAACTTCGGTTCGATTTTCTCGCCAGGTTTGAGTGTGATTTCGACAAGCGGCTTGCGAGCACCTTCGCCGATCGGCACACTGCTCGTTTCCGGCAACGTAATTGGCTTCCGTTCCAGCATCGCTGCCAAGCTAAACAGTTGGCGTTGCTTGAATGGGTGATAAGGCGCGTCGTGACACCGAGCACACGTCATATCCATCGCCAGAAAAGCCTTTACCAGGACATGCGCCTTCGCCGCGTATGGCACGTCGTTCTGCGTGGCCATGGCGAAACCAGCCGGCCCACCGTAGTACTTGCTACCCTCCATCATCACCAGTTCCGTGACGAAGCGATCCATCGGCTTGTTGTCGAGGAACGATTCGTAGATCCACCAGCGGAACGGCCCCGTATTGTTCAGCTTCGGTTTCAGGATGCCCGGGTTTTCTGCCAGGACGTCCTGCCAGTAGCCCACCCAGTGATCCGCCCAGCGTGGGTCATCGAGATAGCGAGCGATGGCGTTGGTGCGACGCTCGTCACTCTTATCGTTGATAAACAGCTCGATCTCCTCCCTCGTTGGGATAACACCCACAGCGTCGAGAGCGACGCGGCGCAGGAAAGCGTAGTCATTGGTCAACTCCGCCGGTTCAACGCCCGCAGCGGAGAGCTTCGACGCGATGAAATGATCGACCTTGTTGAATGCCGGCGTTCCTTCGGTAAGTGACGGGATTTCCGGCGTCGGTTGTTGTTCAATGCCATCACGCGCCAGTTCGTGGCGCCGCTCCCAATACAGCGCCCACTCTTGAGCACTCTCACGGCGAGTGTTCCGGTCGATGCCTGATAACAGTTGCCGAAGTTCGGCACGATGCGCGTCCCATGCCTCATCTGTAAGCGGCAGGTGGAACGCCGCCTCGCCTGCCAACAGCCGAAATGGTTCGTCGGGCTTCGCGATCGCAACGCACAACTCATCGAGTTCCAACCGCAAGCCCTTACCACCAATCATCGCGTCGAGCCTGATGATGTGCTCGCCGGGAGTGAGTTCGATAGTAACGAGACGCTCCTGACAAGCTGGCGGAAGCAGCCGCAAATCAGGATGCTCGGATTCAGCAAGCTCCGGCACTTCTTCGTGTCCGCTGGCGTTACGGCTGGTTGGGTTAGTCTGTGTGACGAGTTGGCCGTCAACATAGAGCCGCGCGGCGTTCTTGTGACGGAGCAACAACTGGTACGTACCCGCCCCATCTTTGGAGACGATTCGACGGACTCGCGCTCGCAAAACGAACGGGTTCGATCGGTCTGCAATCACTCCAGTAGCGGTGTATTTCTTCGGAAACCCAACGAAGGCGAAAGCTGGTTGCTCGTACTCGAAGACCGGTTTGCCGAGTTGCAACTGCCACATGGCACCGTCAGGCACTTTCTCGTAGAGTTCCGCATTGACGATGTCAGCCTTCAACGTCTCCGCAGCAGCAAACTCGGCCACGCGCGGATCGGGCTTGTTGTGTTGATAGCGAGCAATCAACCGTTCGGCCGAAAGTGCCCTGCGATAGATCGCAATTTCGTCAAGTTGGCCGCGAAACGAATTGCCCGGATTGCCGCCCGAAGCGGAAGCGATCCACAACTCGTCATTGTCAACCACCGGTTGGTCTTTCGTGGGGCCACCCATATCCCAGGTTCCGGCGCTCTGTTCGCCATCGACGTAGGCTCGCACCTTCTCGCCGTTGCCGAACTCGTAGACGATCGCGACATGGTGCCAAGCGCCGTCGGCGATGAAACCGACCGTTGAATTCCAGCGGTTGAATTGTTGCGAACTGTCCTTGGCCGAAACGCTCCGGAACAGAAAGCTCACATGCGTTGCACCGTTCATCCAGCGCAAGCGAAGTGCATAGTTCTGATTGTCGCGAGGAAAGCCTTTGTTGTTGGTCCGGCCTTTACCGACGATGTAAACCTGCTGATCATTGGGAATCGCTTCGGGACGTACCCAAGCTTCGATCGTCAACGCATCGCCATTGGCGAAGTCAAGTTGACTATCTTCCCCGGGATCGGCGACGCGAATGTAAGCTTTACTTCCGTTGACGGTTAGCGCCCGGTTTTCCTTCGCGAAGCGTGGGTACTCTGTCGGTCGCGGTCCCGCTGAGCCAAGCTTCGCTGAATCTTCTAAGGTCCCCGAGAGTTTTGGCTCGCCGACCGAACTCGTCACGGTCTTGCCGTCCTCTTCGGAGAAATCCCAATATGCAACCGGCTGATCTTCCCGGATTAGATCGCGATATTCTTTCGCGACGTCGTTCACCTCGGCTCGAAGCGCCGAAGCGAAGCAGATCGTCAGGGTGATTAAACAGGTCGGTGACAGATTCATAGCGACTCCCAGACTTTAGGCTCTTGTCGTAAGATACTCAGTCATAGGCAGTTGAGTCAAATGGGAGATACCGCAAGGCTTCCATTGGGACGGTGCGCCCTCAAAAACACTTAGACGCCAGCTCTCGCTCGCTAAAGCCCTCGCGGCCTTCAGTGCGTTTGGCTTCTCGATCCGATGCGATACACTGTGACGCATGTGAGTCATATTCGACATAGGGATTAAGGCAATGATCCGGTTGGCAGTACTTGGCAATGGCACAGAAGTTGACGAATGCTTGGCGATTGCGCCGCGGCTGCGCGGCGCGAGCTTTGCGGTGACCGCCGATATCGAGGAATTGAACAACGACGCGTTCGACGCCGTCGTAATTGGCGACGGTGTATCTCACGAAGACAACTGTCGATTCGCCGCTGCTCGGGGCAAGCACGTCCTCCTCTCGATACCTCTCGGCACGTCGGCGGAAGTCAGTGCTTTGACGCAGGAGTGCGAAGCGCATGATGTGCGTTTCATGGTGGGCTTTGCGAGTCGATTCCTGCCATCGGTGCGTACGATCAAACAGAGTTTGGACTCCGGCCAGCTTGGGGCGCCCGGTCTGCTTCGAATTCATCGCTGGCAATCCGCGGCGATTCGCGCAACAGATGCATCGACAGACATCGACTTAGCCATCTGGATTTTTCAGACGCTGCCTACTCAAGTTTACGCCGTTGCGCGACGTGGTACTGACGACGCGTTCGAGTACATCCAAATCCATCTCGGCTTTCCCGACGGAGGGATGGGGTTGATTGACGTATCGAATGCACTCCCATCGGCCAACGACTACTTCTCGCTATCGTTGATTGGGTCGGTGGGAGCTGCCTATGCCGACGATCATCACAATCAACAATTACTTTTCCGAGGCGAGAGCCCCGTCGCACTAAAAACGTCGGAAGGCCACGCGGCGCGACTAGCAGAGGTGCAGGAGTTCGTCGATGCGATCCACGAGCAACGCGAACCGGGCGTGACCGGTGCTGACGCACGAGCCGCGATGACGGTATGTGAAGCGGCCAGGCAGTCGAGCGAATGTGGCCTTCCGGCTCGCCTGACGGGAGACCGCTATGAGTGCTAGGCCAAACGATAGATGTCGATGCGCGGTGCTCAGCGTGGTGAAGCATGCCTACGTGCCAAACGGTGTGGCGTCGCATCCGAGATTCGAGTTGGTCGTCGTGGCGGATGATGCCGATCAGCCAGACTGGGTCCACGAACGCAACCAGCTCTATGCCGACCAAAACGATATTCCGTACGTACGCGACGTCGAGAAGGCGATCCGAGATTTCGACGTGCAAGTAGGCGTCGTCAGTTCAGAAGCCGAGCGGCATTGTGATCTGAGCGTGCGTGCGGCGAACGCGGGTTTGCATGTCGTACAAGATAAGCCGATGTCGATAAGTGTGTCGGAATGCGATCGTCTGGTGGAAGCAGTGGTGTGCAACAACGTGAAGTTCCTGATGTGGAACCGCAACTTCCTGCCCGCCCTGATCCATGCTCACCAAGCCGTGACGGACGGCACGATTGGCCAACTCTTCGCGATTCACGTTGACTTCTATTTTGCGAAGGATTCGGGCCCGCAAAAGGGTTCGCGGCAACCTGGCGATCCGCCGATCAACTGGCTCGAGCGTCAGATCGAAGCTCATGCGGATGGCTCCGACGGGGGCGTGGGATGCGAACCGATGGGTGAATTGCAGATCGAGGGCATTTATCCACTGGCCTACATTCGCATGCTGACGGGAGTGGACGTGAAACGTGTCTTTGCACGAACTACCGCCCACTTTCATCAGGCTAATGTCGATAACGATGTGGACGACCTGGCAACCGTCACACTGGAAATGGACGGCGGTGTGACCGGCTCGCTCTGCATTGGCCGCATCGGGGCAGCCAGCCACCCTGACATCGGCGAGATCAAGGTCCACATGCTGGGTAGCGAGGGAGCACTCGTGATTAGCGAGGCACGCCCTGAAGTGAGCATCCACTATCGAGGACAGCCCGCAACCGAGTTCCGCAACCGGCGCGTTGGCATTGATAACGATTACTTGCTGATGGACGATCTCGCCAACGCCATCGACAACGCCCGACCGACCATCCTCGACGCCATCGCCGGCCGGGCGATAACCGCGACCGTTGCGGCGGCTGTTGAGTCGGGGAAGAGCGCCGAAGTGGTTGAGGTTTGCTAGCACCAAACGGAATTTCACCGGTGCTGTGTTCACATTGAAGTTTTACGCTTTCGTACGATTCGTCCCCTCCGAGCTTGCTCGGAGGGGACGAAACCGTTCGATTTCAACGTAAACACCTTCGCCCCGATTTTCCGTTTGGTGCTAGTAGGTCACGATCGCCGAACGTGCCTTCGGTCGTAGAACGAGCGATTTACAGGAAGTCACTTCGGCGAAAGTGACCTACCTTTGCCTTCGTGGTACGATTTGAAAGAGGCTGACTTTGAGAACGGTCTGACCCGGCGTCCCGAGGAAATCTTCGCAGCAGAGGACGAAAGAGATTGGAACGAGTGGGTCGAGTTCTTCAGCCGCACGCGCGAACTTGATGGCCGAAGAAAAGGACTTGTGGAGATACAATTGTGATCGCAACAGCAACAGAGCACGAAAAAGCACAGCAGGAACTTCGGTCGCTCGAGCAACGGCTTGATCGGCTCCAGCAGTCCAACCCAGTCGGATCGAAGGGGTTCACCAAGGCCGGCATCCGCAAAATGATCGCTCGGCTTCACGAGGAATTGGCCGTCTTCGAAGGCAGCGAAGAAGCCCACCAGTCCGAGCCCGAAAGGCCCGCTCTGGCCGAAAAATGATCCGCCGTGACTAACGATTGGCCTTCGATGATTTGGTCATCAGAGGAAGTTCATCGCCAGTTGATTCGTGCGTTAGATGACGCATTCGACAATCTAAGTCGCGATCCGTTGTTCTCAGACAGCTGGCTGAATTGGCTCACAGTCAGCGGCACGAAGACGCAGGTTCGCCAAACTCCGATGCTGGGTAAGGGTGCCGGTGGACGCGATGTAGGTGGCTTCTTTACTTTCGCGGCGAAGTATATCGAGGCAGAAGGTTCACCGAAGCACGCTGTCGATGCTCGTTGCAGCTTCGAGAGATACCAGGACTTCGCCTTCTACACAGGCGGCAATTGGGAGGACGGTCACAAGTTTCCTATTCTGATTGCTGAGTGTGAATCCTCATCTGGCGAATTGCTGGGAGAACTAGCAGGGTTGATTTCCGTACGGTGCCCACACAAGTACCTATTCATTGACGGCCGTGATACTCTGGCGAGACTTGATGCGTACTGTAATGATTCTGCGAAGCAAGCTTATGATTGGGGACGTACCATCTACCACGTTATCGAGATTCCGAACACTCCGTCGCGGTCGAGTACTTGGCAGGCATATGTCACAACCGTCAACAACACGGGAGACCAACTCCGTTTCCGGTAGCCCGTCGTTAGTCTGGACTGATCTCGCCTAACTCCACCCACTCACCTCGCTTCACCGACGCCACGACTGCATCAGTAAACAACTGAACTCGCCAGCCGTCGTCGAGGCCTGGGTGTTCAGTGCCGCGGCCGTCGATGCGGGCGCGGAGGGCCGGGAACACAAGTTTGGCGAAGCGATTCCCGAAGCCGGGGTCTTCGATTTGCTCGAAGGTCTCAGGCAAGTCGCCGCCGCGGGCGATCATTAAGGTGTTCGTGATGCGATTCACCGAGAGCGATGCTTCGGTGCCGTGCAGCTCTAACTCGGGAGCCAGTCCTTTGCGGATGACCGGAGCGTGCGAGAGGACCAGCGAACCGACGGCTCCGCCCGCGAACTGAAACGCGATGTCGGCGTAGTCGAACGCGGTCCCCTCGCGCGTCTTCGAGCTGTCTTGTGCCGTGTGGGCCTGCCCCCACTGAAGGGCTTCGTCGAGGTTGATGTCGCCCAGGTCGGGCTTCGCGGGCGTGATCACGTCGGCGTGCGCGAGGACTCGGACAGCTTCCTCGCCGAGGATCCATCGTATCGCATCGTAAGCGTGCGAGCCGACATCGGCGATACTTCCCGCGGCGGAGAGCGCCGCGTCGTCCCGCCATGTGAACGGCATCGCCGCAGGTCGCGGGTTCTGCCAGCGGTAGATCACCGCTTTGATCTCGCCGAGTTGCCCGTCGCGAACAACCTCTCGCGCGCGAACGAAAGCCGGCACGTAACGCGTCCAAAACGGAACGTAATGCCCAACGCCGGCTTCGCGACACGCGACCCACATCTCGTGCGCCTCGCCGACGTTCACCCCGACTGGCTTCTCACAAAAGATGTGTTTCCGTTGCTTCGCGATCTCCAAGACCGCTTCGTGGTGCAACGCATCGGGCGTCGCAACGATCACGAAGTTGACATCCGGATGTTCGACAACCTCTCGCCAGTCATTCGTAACCAACGTCGCCCCATCTTCCTCCCCCGCCGCTGCCAACAAATCACGCCGCCGCGCACAAAGAGCCACGATCGTCGCATCGTCAGGCGACTCGCGAATCTCGCTGCGATACGGTGTGCCGATGAAACCTGTCGCTCCCAAAACGCCAACTCGAAAGTGCATGTCGTCTCCTTGTGTCAGAACCCAAACCGGAATCGTTTCGTTTCGATTGTGCGTTCGCCAATCACGATGTCGTCATCCGAGCTGACTTCGACGAAGTCGACGGATCTGAACGCGTCTTGCTTCGTTTCGTTTGCGGCCGCGATCAACGCAATGCACTCCGAGATCGGCCGCTCCGCAGTCCACTTGACGGCACGGCAGATCAACTTCTGCCAGCGATCACCGAACTGCTCGAAAGCGTGCGTGAACGCATCGACTCGCGCGACGGTGCCATCCATCTTCACGGTTGCCAATCCGAGCAACTGATTGTCGTCGGTCCAAGATGCGAAGGCGGCTCCCTGCTTCATGACTTGTTCGTAGCGGGCATACAATCCCATGCACGAGTTCTGCTCGACATGTCGAGTCGAGCACAAACCAGCATTAGCATCAAGGATCGTCCAAGGATGATCAGCTAAAGCCAGCGGAATCATCGGCACGCGGATGGCACTAGTCGCGACACGGACATTCCACGGACCAGGATTCGGGCGAAGCCACTGTTCCAGGAACTCGTCAGGTGGAGTTGACTGTTTGCTGCAGACCATGACGGTCGCTCCGGTGAGTTGTCGCCAGCCCAAGCGTTCGTAGATCCGGCGGGCACCGGGATTCACCGTTCCAAGAAACAAAGCCTCACCACCTCGGGCAAAGAACTCATCACGAGCCTGCTCGCACAGCTTCGTCGCTAGCCCTTGGCGGCGAAACTCATCCGGCACGGCTACTTCACCTAACCCACCGAGACGCGGGTCGGCTCTCGAAATAGTCAAGTGGCAAGTGCCAGCTATCTGGACACCGTCACGAGCAACATAGATGACGTCTGTGTTTTCACCGACTTCCTCGCCGAGCAGGAGTTGCTCGGCTTCCTGGAACGAATACTGAAACACGCCTGCCCACAGAGCCAGAAGCTCCTCGATCAAGTCTGCGTTCAGCGGCGGCTGATGCCTGGTCCATTCGAAATGGTCGGACTCGTCTGTCATTAATCGTCAGTTAAAGCCACAGTGCGTCATGGATGTGAGTGTCTTATCATTTGCTTGGCGGAAATAACTCCTGAGGAGAACCCCTAATGTACCGAATCGATCGCGCCATGCAGACGATAAAGCAACACTCATTCTGTAAATTCGAGTAGATCGGTTTCGGGGTTTCTACTTGTGGAAGGTGAGGTATTTCATTCCGGTTTCCCA
>PBSM01000077.1 GCA_002726245.1 Planctomycetaceae bacterium
GTCGCCAAGACTTTCGGAACTGCGGGCCGCCGAAACTCTTGGCGAGTTTCGCTACGACAGTAATTGATCGAACGATCCTTAGTGCCTCGAATGACACTCTTTCAACGCGGCGAGCAGTGCTTCACGTTCGTCGTCGCGAAAACGACCGACGGCTGTGACGGCATCACGCGATGGATCGTCCCATCGGGAGATGCCAACTCCGCTGGACTTTTCCTCGACGGCATTACCACACATTATCGGCTGACGCCAAGCCCCAACGGTCTCTCAATCCAGCGACGGCAAGATCACGTCGTTGAGCCAGAATCGCTTCAGTTGCTTGACGACGCCAAGGAACTTGTCGAGGTTCACCGGCTTGGTGATGAAGGCATCCACGTGCAGCATCTGGCACTTGACTTTGTCGGCTTCGTCCTCGGATGCCGTCAGGACGAC
Organism: Planctomycetaceae bacterium; assembly: GCA_002726245.1. GTDB lineage: Bacteria > Planctomycetota > Planctomycetia > Pirellulales > Pirellulaceae > PBSM01. Next base: position 430 of record PBSM01000077.1, read on the forward strand.
GACTGGGATCTTTTTGAGTGAGTAGTCCGCCTTCAACTCATCCAAGACTTCCGTGCCGCACTTTTTCGGAAGCATCAGGTCGAGCAGGATGAGATCAGGCCGAGGCGCCTTCGCGAATCGCCCGCTTTGATGCACAAACTCCAACGCCTCGGCACCGTCGCGAATCAACGTGAGTCTGTGCTGAGTCAAACCCTCGCGCAGCGCGTTGATCGTGACGTGGGCATCCATCAGGCTGTCTTCGACCAGCAGAATCTCCATCGGCCGACCGATGACTTGGTCTTGATGCTCTTGAGTATTCATCGTCCCATGTCCCGAGAAGGTTGACACCCGCGGTCCATGCGTTTTTAACCTCCTTCGCATCCAGTCGAGGAGCTATTCGAGCGGAGGATAACCTTCGGTCATTGTAGACGATTTGCAACGGTGCTCTAGGCCTATTTCCTACGAACCTTCGAGCGACAACGCAGGTAGGCTTGCAAAACGCAGCTCCGAACAGTTCACTGATGAGATGATTGTGACCATTGATGGACCGGCCGGAGCTGGAAAGAGTACGATCGCTCGGGCTCTAGCCGATCGGCTTGCCTTTGCCTTTCTAGACACCGGTGCCATGTATCGCGCCGTGACGCTTGACGCTTTGCGCAGCCATGCTTCGTGGGAAGACGCGGGTGCGCTGGCAGAACTGGCTCGCCGCAGCAAGATCGAACTCGACGAAACCCAAGTCTACTTGAATGGAGATGATGTCAGCGACGCGATCCGTACGACCGAAGTGACCACGCATATCCACTTTATGGCCGATAATCCGGCCGTTCGGGAGCGCATGGTCGAGCTGCAACGCATGTACGCGGACGGGAAGGATATCGTCACCGAAGGTCGCGATCAGGGGACTGTGGTGTTTCCCGACGCCGAGTGCAAGATCTTTCTCACAGCATCGCCCGACGAGCGAGCTAGGCGCCGCCTGGAAGAGCTCCGACAACGCGGCGAGTCTCCGACCTTGGCAGAAGTACTACAACAGCAGGATCAGCGCGACCTTCGAGACTCTTCACGTGGAGTCGGTCGATTAGAAAAGGCACAGGACGCAATCGAGGTCATCACGGACGGACTGACGCCAGACCAAGTGCTTGCTCACTTGTTGGAGTTCGTCCGAGCTAGAATTCCCGACCAGCAAGATGGCTGAACGATCGTTCATTCAACGCTGGGGATACGCTGCGCTTCGCGCGTTTTGTCGTTTCGGAGGTGTGATGTTGTTCAGCATCCGCTGCAAGGGGCGGCACAATATGCCACGCGAAGGAGCGGTGCTCATCTGCTCTAACCATCAAAGCTTCTTCGATCCCATACTGGTTGGTCTGACGTTTAATCGCCGGCTGAATTATCTGGCCAGACAATCGCTCTTCCGTTTCGCACCGTTTCGATGGTTGATTCAGTTCCTGGACGCGATACCCATCGATCGGGATGGCCTTGGTTTGTCGGGACTCAGAGAATCGTTGTGTCGGCTCAAGCGGGGCGAGATCGTTTTGATCTTCCCGGAAGGAACAAGGACCCCCAACGGCTCTGTCCTGCCGCTTCACCCCGGTTTTTGTGCGTTGGCACGGCGTGGTAAAGTAACACTTCTGCCAGTCGGCCTCGACGGCGCGTACGACGCCTGGCCACGATCGGCGAAGTTTCCGGTGGGAAGCTCGATCCACATCTGCGTTGGCCAGCCTCTGACACCTGCCGAGATTGGCGAGCTCGACGACCAAAGTCTCATGAACGAAGTTGAGCAGCGAATCCGGCGCTGTCATGCACAGGCTCGATCTGGCCGGTGGCGATAAACGTAAGTCTCTACAAACCAAAGAGATATGTCTTGAATTCTTGCGTTGCGACACAAATCTATCTTCTATTCTGAGCTATTAAGGCAGAAACTTGTCTTAATATGATTGATATCTTTCACATGTTTCGTCATAATCTGCAAAAGATGTGCGTAATGACGCAACTTGGCGAGCAAAGGGAATGGCGTCTCAATCACTAGCGGAAGAGAGAAGAAGCCGGCTCTTGGAGATGGTGCGGCTGCGAGGATTCGCGGCACTGCCGGATCTAGCAGGCGAATTGGCAGTTTCGGAATCGACAGTCCGGCGAGATCTCGACCACTTGGAAGAGACTGGCGAAGCGAAGCGAACGCACGGTGGAGCCTTTTATACCGGACCTTCCCCGAAGCTCCAACACTTTGACCAGCGGCAGCAAACACATTGGGATCGCAAGCGTGCGATCGCACGGGCTGCGGCCGAACTGATTGAGGACGGTGACACGATTCTGCTGGATGGAGGCAGCACGACTTATGAGTTGGCTCGGCTGCTGGTCGGTCGTCCATTACAAGTCGTTACGAACTCGCTGCCGGTTGCAAACATGTTCACGTCGAGCGACGTCGATTTGGTCTTTGTCGGCGGTTATGTGCATACAAAGACCGGCGTTTCGTTAGGCCCTTACGCCAACGAGATGCTTCGGACATTGAACGTGCGGCGCGCCGTGTTGAGTGTCGCCGGGATTAACGACAAAGGTTACTACAACAGCAATCTCCTGCTCGTTGAAACAGAACGAGCGATGATGGAAGCGGCGGACGAGGTGATCGTCGTCGCGGATAGCACCAAGTTTGGCCGCACAAGCCTCGCTCACATTGCCGCGATTGGCGACGTTGACGTGCTCGTGGTGGACAACGAAATACCCGAGGACTGGCGTAGCAAAGTGATCGCCACCAACGTGAAGTTGATCGTCGCCGGTTCGACCGACAATACATCCCTGAAGTAACAACGATGATGTCTACATCTGGAGTTGACCGTTCCGCCATCGAACAGATCGTTCGCCAGATCGTGCTGCGACAGGCTGGCGGCTCGACGACGATACCGACTTCGACTGGTAGCTCAGAACTGGTCGTAAGCATTTCGGCTCGTCATTGCCACTTGACAGACGAGCATGTCGAAACGTTGTTCGGTCCTGGCCATACGCTCACGCCTAAAAAGGATCTCTATCAAGACGGATTCTACGCAGCCGAAGAGACCGTCATGGTGGTCGGTCCGCGTAAGCGAATGCTGCCGAGTATGAGAATCCTCGGGCCGACACGACCTCGGAGCCAAGTTGAAGTTGCTTTCACGGATGCGATTTCCCTGGGGATTAAGGCACCCGTCAAACACAGCGGCGAGATCGATGGCACTCCAGGCTGTGTTCTGGTCGGGCCGCGAGGCGTTGTTGAGCTGAATGAAGGCGTCATCCGAGCCGCTCGCCACGTCCACATGAACTTACGCGATTGTGACCGTTGCGGCGTGTCGAATGGCGACTACATGAAGCTCCGTATTGAATCACCAGCTTGCACGATGGTGATGGAAGACTTGCTGGTTCGCGCGGACGACGCAATCAAACTCGAAGTGCACATCGACACGGATGAGGGAAATGCGTGTTATCTGGACGGAGCCACCAAGGTCGAATTGTTGAAGCAGGAATCGTGTTCCTGTGAGAAGAGTCATTAGTCCTTGGTCATTGGTCATTCGGGCTTGGTCATTCCCCTCCAATGACCAAATCCCAATGACCAATGACCAACCAGTTTTGGAGATCTCTCATGGCAAAAGCGATGGCCGCGTTAGGGATGATCGAGACCAAGGGATTCATTTCCTTGGTTGAGGCGACCGACGCGATGATGAAAGCAGCAAACGTCGAGTTTCATGGCTGGGACAAAGTTGGCAGCGGCTTATGCTCCGTCTTCGTCACCGGCGATGTCGCAGCAGTTAAAGCAGCAACGGACGCCGGCGCGAACGCAGCCGGTCGGATCGGTGAAGTCGTAAGCGTTCAGGTCATTCCGAGACCACACGAGGACCTTGGAATCGTGCTGCCTCCGCCCATGAAGGCCAGCAAGTCGAAGTAGAAACGCAAAAATCATAGGATGGAAAACAATGCACAGTGCAATCGGACTTGTTGAAACAAAAGGCCTGGTCGGCCTGGTCGAAGCTACCGACGCGATGGCGAAGGCCGCCAACGTCGAGATCGTGAAGCGTGTTCAGATCGGCGGCGCGTATGTGACGACCGTCGTCCGCGGTGACGTCGGCAGCGTGCGAGCTGCGGTTGAAGCCGGTGCGAACGCCGCGACTCAAGTTGGTGAACTCGTTGGCAGTCATATCATTCCGCGACCCGCGGAAGGTTTAGTGGAAGCGTATCTGTCGTAAAGGAGTACGCGGGTCGTTGGAGTTCCGCCTTTAGGCGGTTGCCTGAAGACCGGTTAAAGCCGGAACTCCAACACATGACTGTCGCGGAGAAGATCATGAAGATCCTAGTTGCCAACCTCGGCTCAACGAGTTTCAAGTATCGTCTGTTCGATATGGCGGATGAGAAGCAACTCGCCCGAGGCGGTATCGAACGAATCGGCGCGGAAGAAAGCCCGTGTTTCGTCGAGATTGGAGGTCAGCGAGAAGAGCTGGCGGCTCCTGTGCCTGATCATGCCGTAGCGGTTCGTCAGTGTCTCGATCAGCTTACGGCATCGGAGGCGGGTTGCTTGCAAGATGCAAGCGAAGTCGCGGCGATCGGATTCAAAGCGGTTCATGGCGGAAGGTTCAGTGGTGTTCAGCGCGTGACTGACGAATTGTTGTCGGCGATGGAAGAGATGAATCAAGTCGCTCCAGCTCACAATCCTCCGTACATCAACGCCATGCGTTTGCTGGCCGAGAAGTTACCGGAGATCCCGCTGGTGGCGGCGTTCGAGACAGGCTTTCATCAAACCGTACCCGACCGGTTGAAGTACTACGCGGCTCCGTATGAATGGGCCGAGAAGTACAACATTCGCCGCTGGGGGTTTCACGGAGCAAGCCATCGCTACATCGCGAATCGAGTGGCAGACCTGTTAGGAGAGGACCTACGAGTGATCTCGTGTCATCTCGGCGGGTCGAGCAGTCTGTGTGCGATTCGAGGACGTCAGAGCGTGCAAACGAGCATGGGAATGAGTCCGCAATCCGGATTGCCACACAACAATCGCGTTGGTGACTTCGATCCGTTTGCGATTCCGCTCGTGATGGACGCGACAGGGCGATCGCTTGACGAAGTGTTGAACGAATTAGCTGAAAAGAGCGGCCTGCTCGGGTTAAGTGGTGTGAGCGGAGACTGCCGCGATTTGGAAGAAGCTGCGTCGCAAGGCAACGCGCGAGCGAAGTTAGCTCTCGATATGTTCACGTCGGAAGTGCGGCGGTTTATGGGCGGGCTCATGGTGGAGCTCGGTGGCCTCGACGTGCTCGTCTTCACCGGCGGGATCGGCGAGAACGGAGTCGATGTTCGGGCGGCGGTGTGTGAGAACTTGTCGGAGTTGGCGATCGAACTCGATTCGACCACGAACGGATCTGCCAAAGGCGAAGCGAAAGTCAGTTCCGACGCAAGCCGCACGCAGGTTTGGGTGTTGCCGACGAATGAAGAGATCGTCGTCGCGAGACAAACGAAGGAGTGCTTAGAACTTAGTGCTTAGCCACTAAGACCTAAGTCCTAAGATCTAAGGACTAGTACTATGTTTGTTGCCAAAGTCACGGGCTCGATGATCTCGACGCAGAAGGTCGGATCGATGGTTGGCTACAAACTGCTGATAGTCGAACCTTATCGGCTGGAGCCGAAGAAGCGTAAGAGCTTGGACACGACGGGCCGGACGTTTGTTGCGGTCGATACGCTCGGAGCGGGCCAAGGCGACTACGTATTGATTACACAGGGATCAAGCGCTCGACTGACGGCTGAGACCAAGAACATGCCGATCGACTGTGTCATCGTGGGGATCATCGACAGTGTTCATGTCGATAGTGCGAAAGTGTATTCACGAGAAGATTGATCGGGTACTTCCCCTTGATGATGGGAAGGGAGAAAGACATCAGTGACTCACATGCAAATTAATGAATCTGTGATTCGAGACGTCGTTGCTCAAGTGTTGGCTGAAGTTGGTCAAGCGCCGGTCGTCAGTGGCGGCAGCCACGTCGGGCGACATGGTGTCTTCACCGACGTCAACGAAGCGGTGCCCGCGGCACGAGCTGCCTTCGACCAACTGTCGCAGCGCGGCATGGATGATCGCAGACGCATCATCGATCACATTCGCCGCATCTCCATCGATCAGTGCGTTGAACTCGGCACGATGGAAATGAATGAAACCAAGATCGGGCGGCTGGAGCATAAGATCGACAAGCTGAAGGTGCTTGGAGAGCGAACTCCAGGCGTCGAGTTCATGAAGAGTGAAGTCTACAGCGGCGATCGCGGACTTGCCGTGATCGAGCACGCTCCCTTCGGCGTGATCGGAGCGATTACGCCAGTGACTCACTCGCTGCCCACGATCACCGGCAACGCGGTCAGTATGATCGCAGGTGGCAACACGGTTGTTGTCAATCCTCATCCAAGCGGCAAGCGAGTCGCTACGGAAGGTGTGCGTCGTTTCAATGAAGCGATTCACCGCGACGTTGGTATCGACAACCTGATTTGTGTGATCGCCGAACCAACGCTCGAATCAGCGAACGCCCTGTTCGGCCATCGCGACATCAACCTGATCTGCGTAACGGGTGGACCAGCGGTAGCTCGTGCTGCTCAGAACAGTGGCAAGCGAGCGGTTGTTGCGGGTCCGGGCAACCCGCCTGTGGTCGTGGACGAAACGGCGGACTTTGACAACGCAGCTCGAAGCATCATCACCGGTGGTGGCTATGACAACAACCTGCTTTGCATCGGGGAGAAGGAAGTGTTCGTCGTCGAGTCGGTCTTCGATCGGATGATGCAAGCGATGGAGAGAGCCGGCGCCGTGCGACTGAACTCGCGCGAGATCGACGAGTTGACTCGTAACGCAATCGTGCAAGTCGGCGATGACAACCACGCCGCCGCTTCAAAGGACTTCCTCGGGCAGGACACCGCGGTCTTGGCTCGCGGAGCCGGCCGTAGCGTTCCTGACGAGACTGAGCTGCTGTTCGGCGAAACAGACGAATCGAATCCCTTTGTTCCCGTCGAGCAGATGATGCCGTTCATTCCCTTCGTCCGATGTAGTAACGTCGATAAAGCGATTGAAAAGGCGAGGCATTACGAGCACGGCTTCCGCCACACAGCGATTATCCATTCACACAACGTTAAGAACATGACCAAGATGGGCAAGATCATGGATACGACTCTGTTCGTGAAGAACGGACCGTGCATGGCGGCGTTGGGCCTGGGCGGCGAAGGATACATCTCCTTCTCGATCGCCGGTCCAACCGGCGAAGGAGTGACAACTCCGCTCACGTTCACTCGCGAACGTCGTTGTTCGATGATCGATGATATGTGGATTCTTGGCAAACCGAAATCGTAAGAGACCCTTGTGCAAAACGCTCTCGTAGTAGGAACCGCGACATCAACCGTCAAGCATTCCTCGATGGAAGGCTGCAAGCTGCTGATCGTTCAACCGCGATTGGTGGACGGGAAACCGGATGGTAATCCGCTGGTCGCTGTTGACGCGATGGGAGCCGGTGTTGGTGAAACGGTGTTGATTACGAGTGACGGACGCGGCGCCAAGGCACTGTTGGGTGTTGAGGCAACGCCGGTTCGTTGGACGACGATTGGAATACTGGATTGATTGTGAAGAACAGCTTTGATCCTGATTTGATCGAACGCATTGTGCAGGAGGTCATTCGTCGTTTGTCGGAGCGAGGCGTTCAGGTCGAGCAACGTGCCAGCGAGACAGCTTCGAACGACTTGCATGTTGATTCCAAGGTCGTTGCTTTGGCTTCACTGGAAGGAAAACTGAACGGAGTCCGCCGTGTGATTGTCGAGTCTCGAGCGATCGTGACACCGGCGGCTAAAGATGAGTTGAGAGATCTAGAGATTGAACTGATTCGAAGATGATTCGCTTGACACAGTCGCAACCGGACGGCGATCGTTTACCAGTCTGCTCACAACCGACGAACGTGAATTCAAAATGAGAATCGCCGAAGTCATCGGAACTGTCACGCTGAGTCGAGCGATACCAGAGTTCGCCGGTGCACGGCTCCGATTGGCGATACCGATGTCGCTGAAGGAACTTACGGATGGCTCCGGGCCACAGGCGGACCAACTGGTCGTTTGGGATGAGCTTGGTGCCGGCGTTGGCAGCCGGATCGCGTTGACCGAAGGTGCCGAGGCAGCTCAGCCGTTTCGTCCTGACTTCAAGCCCATCGACGCCTATGCCGCGGCGATTCTTGATGAAATCAATTTGGATAGTTCGCAGCTCAGATGACTGTTTAACCGCAAGCCGGAGGCGTGCGCTTCCCTCGTCAGAGAGAAGCGGACGCCTCCGATACTATGAAAGAGCGAGCAAGAAAGTAAAA
>PBSM01000078.1 GCA_002726245.1 Planctomycetaceae bacterium
AGCTGGGGATGCCTTGCAGTGAGATGATCGGATGATGCGAATCGAGACCAAACGAACACTCGGCCTCTATCGGAATTGTGCAACAAGGCAGCGAATAGCCGCAGCCTGCAGCCCAGTGCCGCGTTAGCCGCCGGCGAAAGGAGATGTCCACGATTGCGCAGGATAAGTGGTATCTTCTGTAGGTGGCCGGCTTGCCGCTTGATTGGCGATTTCATGTATCCACTTGGCGTCGATCAGGGGCGGCTGGTCACCTTACACTAGAATCGACTCCCGTCGCAGTCTCATGGTTACCGCCGTGTTCGCACCAGGATCTCATGCTTGATTGATGGATAGCTCCGACGACAAGAGAGATCGCGTGATGAAAGCGGCGCTCGACTGCCGCACGGAACTGATCGCGTACGCCCGCTCGCTGCTTGGCAACTATGCCGCAGCGGACGATGTCTTGCAGGAAGCGTTGCTCGTGGTCTTCAAGAAATTTGACCAGTTCCAAGAAGGGACGTCCATGCTCGCCTGGTGCCGCTCGATAGTGCGCATCGAAATACTGCGGGCGAAACAGCGGCATCAGCGCGAGAGATCGCTGGCTGAGCGTCTGCTGGACGACGCAATCGACGCAGCCTTCGACGAGTTTCAAACGGCACGGCGCCACGACGACGCGGAGTCTTGGCGAGATGCGTTGAGGAGTTGTCTGGAATGGGTGCCACAGTGCAGACAAAGCGTGCTGAGAGCGCGGTTCGCGGACGAATTGAGTTATCAGCAGATCGGTGAGCGGCTCGGAATGACCATCGAGGCCGTGCGCAAGGCACTATTTCGACTCAAGAGACAAGTACGGTCGTGTGTAGAAACCAGCCTGAGGGCGGCACAATGAACGACTGGGAAGAATTGATCGATCGTCACTTGCGTGGCGAGTTGGACGAATCCGAGAAGGAACGTCTGGCGGAACTGATCGACACAAATGCCGCCGCGCGGCAGGAGTTCGTTGAGCAGGTACAGTGGGATACCGAGTTCGCTGAGGCGCTGCGCGAAAGTAGCCATTCGCCCCGCGATGCAGACATCCTGGCCGCAGAGCGAGCAAAGACGGATGGCCAGGGGGCGTCGAAGCCCACGTTCTTGCGGCTGATGCTGGCCGCCGCTGCCGTGGTCATCGTGGCACTTTCGGCAGGCTTAATCTACCAACTGGCTTATCCAGAGGGTGGGATCCCTGAAACCAACAACTTTGCCACACAGCGTCGCGTTTCGGACGTGTCCGTTGCCAGGATCACTGGCTTGAGTGGATCGCTGATCTGGACTGGCAACTGCGGGCAAATCGTTCGAGATGTGAAAGTCGGGACGGAACTGGCGGGCGGTACGATCGAAGGCATGGCGCCCGACTCGTGGTTCGAACTTCAGTTCAACGACGGTTCGACCGTGATGATTTCTGGTACGTCGATGCTGACGTTTGCCGACCTTGGGCAGAAAGAATTGCGGCTGAAGGAAGGCATCTTTTCAGCCAATGTCGTCCCACAACCAAAAGGCAAGCCGATGTTGATCCACACTCCGTCCACGTTGCTCGAGGTCCTGGGAACGCAATTCGACGTCGAAGCTAGACTGGCTTCCACCATGCTGAATGTCACGGAAGGCAAAGTTCGGGTGAGGCGGCTGAGCGACGGTCGCGAGGTTGACGTTCCGGCAAAGCATCGTGTGATTGCCGAGGGGGACGGTGACCTGACGCCCCAGCGGGTTCCAGAATCGGTGAATCATTGGAAGAGTCAGCTTCACCTGCGGCCTGGATGCTATGGAAAGTGGTTATCGGCAACAGAACAGCGGGCGGCTGCTCAGAAAGCGATCCCGCTAGTACCGCGGGAAAACTCCAGTACTACACTGTATCTGCTGGGGATTGCGGTGTCCCGCAGCAATGGTCCACCGGTGGTTCTAAGGTCGGATTCCCAATTCGTCGTCCGCGGTCGCCTTAACAAGCCGGCCAAAGTTCATTTCGGCATCGCGGTGTCGTGTGTCAGCGGCGAATTCGCTGGAAAGTTCCGCGGGGACCTTGATCGCCAGCAACCGATTTCCGAGCCAGACGAGGATGGTCAGTTCGAGGTCGTTTATCGAATCGGCGACTTTACACTCGATCCGTGCGTTCGTGATCGGAAAGAGGAATTAGCAGTCAGGCCCGCCGACCTGGTTCTCAATGGCGTTTAGGCGTTCACCCATGCGGGCGCGTCGATGGGTTTAGAAGTCACCGAAGTCGAACTGATTCCTCCTGGCAATCCCGCTGTCGATAAGAAGAGGGACAACTTGGCCAAGTAAGCCTCGGAGTCGCAAGGTCTCGGTCGATGGACATCAAAAGGACGACACCAAAGCAGCCCTCCACGAAGACAACAGATTCATGTTACGCAAGAAACTACCAATAACTCTATTTTTCAGTCTGATCGCGATAGCGACCGGGTTGAAGACCTTGCATGCTCGAGAAATGCAGACCAACTGGAACCAGTTCCGGGGTCCACACGGCAACGGTATTTCTTCAGCGACCGACTTGCCAATCGAATTCGATGAAGCGAAAAACGTTCGCTGGAAAATTCCGACTCCTAACGAGGGCTGGTCGTCACCGGTTGTGTGGGGTAATGAGATCTGGCTGACCACTGGAAGTGACGAAAAGAAAGAACTCCGCGCGATTTGCGTCGACCTGCAGCGTGGGAAGATCGTCAAGAACATCAAAGTCTTTGACATGATCGAGCGCAGGGTCGACTCGGCCTACGTTCATGACTCGCCGCATTTGAATAGCCCGGCGACGCCGACGGCTGTTGTGGAGGAATCCTGTGTGTTCGTCAGCTTCGGATCGCAGGGCATCGCGTGCCTCGATCGAAAGACGGGAGACAAGGTTTGGCAGCGACGCGATCTGCGGATCTACCAACCGGTTCGGCAAGGGTCGTCGCCCATCGTTGATGACAGGAATCTCTATGTTGCCTACGACGGAACGGACCAGCAGTTCTTTGTCGCTCTGGATAAAAAGACCGGCGACACGGTTTGGAAGACCGATCGCAATGTGAGCACTGACTGGGACGCGACGTTACGTTCGCGGGGATTCACGCCGGAGAAGGACGGCGGCGGCAAGCCCAACGACAACAAGAAGTCCTTCGCGACGGCCACATTGATCGATGCCGACGGGAAACGGCAACTGATTGCTCCGGCAGCCGAAGCGACGATTTCTTACGACCCGGACACAGGAAAAGAGCTCTGGCGCGTGCTGCATCCGGGTGGTTTCAATGTCGCCGCGAGACCGATTCACGCTCACGAAATGATTTACGTCTTCACCAGCGGGTTGACTGGTTATCTGATGAGCATCCGACCGGACGGAAGCGGCAATGTGACTGACACTCACATCGCGTGGTCCACCACCAAAGGCACACCGAATATTCCATCCCCTGTTATCGTGGACGATTTGTTGTTCATGGTGACTGCCAAAGGAGGCATTGCTCGCTGTCTGAACGCCAAAACCGGCGACGAGATTTGGAAGAAACGCCTCGGAGGCGACCATTGGGCATCGCCCATGTACGCCAACGGAAAGCTCTACTTTAGTAGTAAGCGAGGTGACGTAACCGTACTGTATGCGTCCAGGGAAGAGCCGAAACTCCTTGCCCGGAACAGGATGAATGCCAGCTTCATATCTTCGCCTGCGGTCGCCGGTTGTGCGCTGATTCTTCGATCGACAACCCATCTGTATTGCCTGTCCAGAGGTCACCAGCGCAGCGAGGCGGAAGTCGCCAAGGATAGGAATGAGACGCCTCGTACGGTCGCCGGAAAAAAGCAGTCTGAAGTCGACTGGGACGCCGCCTATGAGAAGCTACTCAAGACGAACGCAGCTGTACGGAACAAGGTCGAGAGCGGTGGAGCCACAAAGAAACAGGTGATCGCGTGGTTAAAGCAGAAAAACGGCGCGGCCAGCATGAAAGGCAAGCCTGGAGTCGAACGCGGCATTGTCAACTTTTATGCCGTGGTGATTGGGCGCTTGAAGTCCAAGGACATCGAACTCGGCGAATTCACGTTCGACGTTGATCACGTTTCATCGATGTATGGCAATCGCTGGGTCAAAGACGAAATCGTCGGGAAGACGGTCAAGGTGACTGGCGTATCGGGCCAGTTCCTCGATAAGCTGCTACAGATCAAACGCGGCGAAACGCTTAAAGTCCGCTCCGGCAGCTATCTGTCCACAGAGAAGACATTGACGTTCGGGCCAAAGTTCCATGTGCTCGAACGCACCACGCCCTTCAAGCCGGAAGACTTTGGTGTTCCGCCGAAAGGATTCCGTGGTTTCCGCGGCGAACTGACCGGCAAGATCGTTGAGGCCGCGGGATACGAAGTACTGCTCCAGGTCGTTGCTCTCAAGCCAGCAAGCGGTAGCAAGGCGGCAAAGGCTGACACCATCAAAGGTCGGCGAATTCGCATTGTTGGGTTCTACAACCAACACCGCGACCTCTTTGCAGACTTGCACGAAGGCGACAAGATCCAAGTCAGTGTCGTGCATCCCATTCCCGGCTACGATGAGTTCAACGTGACGGACGTCTTAAAGAAGATCAAGAAGTAGACCGTGAATGTGGCTATGAAGTATTTTTTCATCCTAAACATGCTGCTGCCCACGATTGTCGGCGTTTCGACCGCGGAGGAGATTATCCCACCGGCCTCGCAGCGATTTTCAAAGCGGGACCCGCAGGCAGTACCGGACTTCCAAAAGCATGTGATCCCGCTGCTCGGGCGACTTGGATGCAACTCGGCGAAGTGCCATGGGTCGTTTCAAGGACAGGACGATCTTCGGTTGTCGCTGTTCGGGTTTGATTTTCAATCCGATCACACGGCACTCCGCGCGGATGCTTCGTCCGCAGAAGGTCCACGTCTGAATGTGAACCATCCCGAGCACAGCCTGATTGTTCGCAAGCCGACGAAGCAAACAGATCACGAAGGTGGCAAACGCTTTGAAACAGGTTCCTGGGAACACCGTCTTTTGCTTCGCTGGATTGAGTCAGGTGCGAAAGGAACTTCGCCAGCACGCGCGACGCAAACCTCGAGCAGCAAGTTTACTCCCGCCGGAATCTCGTTTTTCAAAGAGTCGATTCAGCCGATTTTTGAAGACCACTGCTACGAGTGCCACGGCTTCGATTCCCGAAAAGGAAAATTCTCGTTAGCCACGCGAGAGAGCCTTCTGGCAGGCGGCGTTTCGGGACCAGCGATTGTACCCGGCAAGCCGGATCAGAGTTTGTTGATCAACGCCGTTCGACATGCAAACGATCAACTACAGATGCCACCGAGCGGCAAGCTCGCTGCGGACAAGATCATCGCTTTTGAAAAGTGGGTGCGAATGGGAGTCCCGTGGCCCGATGGATACGGCTCTGCCCCCGGAGATACCGATCAGGTTCTCGCTGAATTGCACTACCAGCCTGCCGAAATCCTGTTCGAGCAAACAAAGCGGACTCGACAAATCAGAGTCATTGCCCAGTGGGCTGACGGTGCGCGCGAGGATGTCACTTGCCTTGCTCGGTTCCAGACGAACAACGATGCCATCGTGAGTGTTAACCGAGACGGGTTGGCAACCTCCATCGGCGAAGGTGACACACACATCATCGCGTTCTACGACAACGGTGTCGCCGCGATTCCGGTGTTGCGTCCATATCGTGGCGTAGGCTTCCAGCCTGCGACGACGCGCATCGCCAAGCTGGAAGCTCGCCCCACCGACCATCCCATCGACCGGTTCGTCAACGCGAAGATCGCTAAACTGGGGCTCCGTCCATCCGCGCTTTGCACCGACGCCGAATTCCTGCGGCGAATCAGCATCGACATGACCGGAACGCTGCCGACTCCGGAGGAAGTCACGGCGTTTCTGGGTGACAAGTCCGCGAACAAACGCAATCGGAAGATCGACCAACTGCTGAATCGTTCGACGTACGCCGGGTGGTGGGCAAACAAGCTGTGCGACTTCACCGGTTGTAATCCCAAATCGATCAGCAGTCTGCTGGAAGTCGCTCGGGAGGACGGATATGTCAAAGCATCCCAGTGGTACGACTGGATCTACCAGCGAGTTAAGAGGAACGAACCGTACGACAGGCTCGTCGCGGGCATCATGCTGGCAGACCCTTCGGGTGGAAGCAATGGCATGCCGTACTTCTGGACTCGTCAGAGCCTGAAGGAGCCCAAAGACACGGCCATGTCCGTTGCCCACGCGTTCCTCGGCATTCAGTTGCAGTGCGCGGAGTGCCACAAGCATCCGTTCGACAAGTGGACGCAGGCGGACTTTAACGACTTCGCGCAATTCTTCGACTCGATGACGAGGACGAAACTGCGATCAGCGTCCCGAGTCAAGCAAGAGCTTAGTCTGTTGCGAAGTCAGAGCATCACGCTAAAGCCCGAAGACGATCCTCGGCGCCCGATCATGAACTGGATGCGAGATCCAAAGAACCCTTGGTTCGCACGCGTTTTCGTGAATCGAGTCTGGGCCGGTTACTTCCATGTAGGCATTGTCGATCCGCCGGACCAGTTTACGCCTGCGAATCCCCCGAGCAATCCGCAGCTACTCGACTGGTTTGCCGGCGGTTTCGTTGAGAGCGGGTATGACATGAAATGGCTGCATCGACAAATTGCCACGAGTGACGCATATCAGCGAAGTTGGAAACCGAATGAAACGAATCGCAATGACCGCCGCAACTACAGCCGAGCTGTCCCGCGTCGCATCCCCGCCGAAGTCGTTTACGACGCGATGAAACAAGTCACTGCTGCCACGGACCAGCAGACCGAGGTCCGTACCAACCTCAGACGCCGCGCCTCAGGCCACCTCTCCATGCGGATGGCTGGTACGCATGCGATGAAGGTCTTTGGAAAACCGGATCGTTCGATCAACTGCGACTGCGAACGCGTCAACGAACCGACGCTCCTTCAGGCAATCTTCACTCAGAACGATCCACTCGTTCGCATGCGCATTGCGGACAGCGGCTGGATCATCGAAATCGAAGAGGCGGAGGCGGCCAGAAAGCAACTCGACGAGCAGACGCTTGTCAATCAAGTCTGGCTGCGCACGGTCGGGCGGTATCCCGGGGATGAAGAACGCCTTCGCGCGATAAAACATCTAGCGTCTGCGAAGTCCGCTGTGGAAGGAATCGCCGACCTGGTGTGGGCGATGATGAATACCAAAGAGTTCCTGTTAAATCACTGAAACAACGATGAGACCAATCGCACGCCGCCAGTTCCTGAAAGTTGGCGCCCTCGGCACAGGGCTAACACTTGCCAATTACCTGCGCATTCATGCCACAGAAACACCAGCCTCCAAGAAACGTTCGGCCATCTTCATCTTTCTGGAAGGTGCTCCGTCGCATCAGGACACGTTCGACTTGAAACCTCATGCACCGTTGGAGGTGCGAGGCGAATTCCAGTCGATTACCACGAATGCGACTGGCGTAAAGATTTGTGAACACCTTCCGTTACTCGCCAAACGCGCCGACAAGTTCGCCGTCATCCGCGGCATTACGCACAACGTTGCGGATCACGGGCTGGCAAAGAAGTACCTGTTGACAGGGAACAAAGCATCGCAGACGATCAGTTACCCAGAATATGGCAGTATCGTCAGCCACGAGTATCCGTCGGAGGCAGAACTGCCCACTTATGTCTCGATCGATGAATCGTTTGTCGGCCCTGGTTACCTCGGTTCGCGCTACAGCCCATTGACAGCCGACAAGCCGAAACACGGTGTGCCATATTCCGTACGCGGTGTTTCGCTAGAGGACGGATTGACAGTCGAAAAGTACAAGTCACAGAAGAAGCTTCTGGACGATCTCGACGTCGCTTTTCGAGGTTTCGAAGATCTCGACGACCAAGTCCGCGGCATGGATCGCTTTTCGCAGGCAGCCTACAACATCATCATTTCACCGAGAACTCGAGCGGCATTCGACCTATCGAAAGAGAAGCCGGAAGAGAGTGAGCGTTTCGGAAAACATGAGTTCGGCCAGTCACTACTGTTGGCTGCACGACTGATCGAAGCCGGGGTCCACTTCGTCACGGTCCGGCTACGTCCGGCTGAGTTCGACTTCGACACTCACTCAGACAATTTTCCAAGACTGCGAACACTTCTGCCGCCACTGGACCGAGGTCTCGCTGCGCTGCTTGACCGTCTTAAAGAGCGCAGCTTGCTGTCTTCCACCGCCATCATGGCTGCGGGAGAATTCGGCCGAACTCCGAAGATCAACAAGGACGGCGGACGCGATCATTGGGCTCGCGCCATGTGCGCTCTTGTGGCTGGCGGAGACGTCCAAGGCGGAAAAGTCGTCGGCGAAACGGACCGCACTGCCGCCGAACCCGTTTCGGCCGGTTTCTCGCCGGATGATCTGGCGGCTTCCTTTTTCGCGAACATCGGCATCCCCCCAGACACCGAGTTTCCATCCAACATCGGCCGCCCCATCACATTGGTCCGCGACGGCTCGCCAATCCGCGGTTTGTTTTGACGCTCGCTTCTCAATAGATACACTCCAACGGAGTTCCAACCAACGATGCAACGATGCAACGATCCACGCGACTCGTAGGCCTCTCGGCGATTGCACTCTTCGTCGCTCTCTTTCTGTCGAACGAGCGGGCCTACGCCGCCGTCACGATCGACAGGCCGAACGTCCTGTTCATCGCCGTCGATGATCTGAACGACTGGGTCGGCTGCCTCGGCGGGCACGCTCAGGCGAAGACACCGAACATCGACGGACTCGCGAAGAAGAGCGTGCTGTTCGAGCAAGCTTACTGCGCTGCGCCGCTGTGCCATCCGTCGCGTACTGCGATCATGACCGGACTCCGGCCGTCGACGACTGGGATCTACGGCAACCTGAACTGCTTTCGCGATCTTCCGAAGTTGAAGGACTGGGTCACTATTCCGCAGTACTTTCGCAAACATGGATACATCGCGTGGACCGGCGGCAAGATCTATCACCAGGCGCACGGAAAGTGGTCGGATCCAGAAGCGTGGGATCGACAATACTCGACAAGTACGGGGACTGCATTCCCGCCTGACGGCGACCGCTACCGACATGGGATGCGTGACGCGTTCACGAACAAGATTCTTGCGAGATTGATGGACTGGTCGCCGATCGAGCAATCCACGGAAGAGACGGCCGACTGGCAGACGGCCGAGGGCGCCGCAGACTTCCTGAAGCGGCGGCACGACAAGCCGTTCTTTCTCGCATGCGGAATTTACCGGCCACACCTGCAGTGGTACGCGCCGCGGAAGTACTTCGACATGCACCCGATCGATCAGGTCCAGCTGCCGCCGTATCTCGAAGACGACCTCGATGACATTCCGCCCAGAGGCCGCGCGATGGCCGGAAAGGAATTTGGCATCATCAAACGCAACGGCCAGTGGAAGAAGGCCGTGCAGGGGTACCTCGCTGCCAGTTCGTTCGCGGATGCCTGTGTGGGACACGTTCTGGATGCGCTCGAACGTCGCCCATATCGGGAAAACACAATCGTCTTGCTCTGGGGCGACCACGGCTATCATATCGGCGACAAGGACCACGTTGCCAAGTCGGCGCTCTGGGAACAGACGACCCGCACGCCGCTCATCATCTACGCACCGGGCAAGCTGCCGTCCGGCGCGCCGACGAATGGAAAGGCCTGCAAGAGTCCGGTCAGCCTGGTAGATCTCTATCCGACGTTGATCGAACTGTGCGGTTTGCCGAAACATCCAGGGCTCGACGGCCGCAGCCTCGCGCCGCTCGTCAGCGACCCGAACGCCGATTGGCCCTGGCCGGCGATCATCACGCATTCACCTCACTGGCACGGTACGAATCACGCGATTCGCACGCGGGAGTTTTACTACATCCACTATAGCGACGGAAAAGAGGAACTCTACGACGCGCAAGCCGACCGGCATCAATGGAAGAATCTCGCCGATGACGCTCGGTTCGCAGTCGCAAAAGCCAATCTCAAAAAATGGCTGCCGAAAACTAACGCCGAGCACTTCCGGGGCAACGCCGCCGCAAGCCGCGGCGAAGCTGGAGAGAAGCGATCGGGGAGATATGTAGATTTAAATAAGGAGCCCACAAGATGACAAGAAGCCGTTTGACTTGCCTCGTTGCGATATTGGTGTGCGCAGCCTTTCTCAGCGCCATCGTTATTCCCGTTGGCTCAGAACCTGGAGCTTCGGCCGCTCCTGCCTCGGCTAGGAAACGAGGCGACTCGCCCCGCAGGCCTCTGCGTATTGGGCATCCAACGTTTGCGAGCCCGCATGCTTCACCGATTGCTATCCACGGCGGCGATGTCTTTGTGGTGAATACCCCGGCAGACACCGTCGACGTAATTGACGCGAAGACTCGGAAGGTCCGATCCCGCATTCACGTTGGCATCGACCCGGTCAGCATTGGCGTGCGGCCAGATGGCAAGGAAGTCTGGGTGTCGAATCACGTTTCGGATTCGGTCAGCGTCATCGACAACGCCCCGGGCAGCCCAGCGTACCTGCAAGTCGTGGCCACGCTTCAGCAGTTCGACCCAAAGACGAAGGCAACCACGTTTGATGAACCGATCGGCATTGCATTCGCTGGCAACGACAAAGCATATGTCGCGCTGTCATCGGAAAACCAGATCGCCGTTGTCGACGTGGCGACACGCAAAGTGAGCAAGCGGCTCAGGATCGCCGCTCAGGACCCGCGGGCGATTGCGGTTCACGGCGACCGACTCTACGTCATCCCGTTCGAGTCGAATAACAAAACGCAACTCTCCGGAGGCTCCAAGGACGACATCGACGGCGATCTGGTCACTTTCGACGCCTGGGAACATTCCATTCGCGTCAACAATGTCCTGTCGCTGGGACACGTGACCGACATCGTCAAGCATCCGGACGTGCCGGATCGCGACCTGTTCGTGTTTGATACCAAGACCGACAAGCTGGTCAAAACGGTCGACACACTGGGTACGTTGCTTTACGGGCTCACGGTCGATTCAGCAGGCCGCGTGTTCATCGCTCAGACCGACGCGCGCAACGACGCCAACGGCCGCGCGGGCACCAAGAAGCATGGTATGAAGGAAATGGAGAATCGTGCGTTTCTGAACCAGATCACGAAGCTCGGTTTCCAAGACGGTTCGGTCCAAGAGCCGGAGTTCATCAACCTGGAGCCGCTGGCGCCGAAGCATCCCGAAAAGGGCATGGCTCTGGCAACGCCGTACGCGGTTCAGATCAGCGGTGACGACTCGACCCTGGTCGCCGTCGCTGCTGGCTCTGACAAGCTGTTTACCGTCGATGCAGAAAGCGGCGAAGTGCTTGGACGCGTTCCGGTCGGGACGGTGCCACGCGGGATCGCACTCGAAAACACCGACGATGGAAAACCGGCGCGGGCCTGGGTCTACAATGCCGTGGCCAACACGGTTTCCCTCATCGACCTATCTGATGCAGCCAGTCCGAAAGTGGCCGGGTTCGTCAAGCTCGATGATCCCACGCACCGACAGGTCAAGCTGGGCCGCACCTGGTTCAACGACGCCGACGCCTCCTCGACCGGCACGTTCTCCTGCGAAAGCTGCCACCCCGACAACAATACCGACCAGTTGCTCTGGGTCCTGGAGACGCCAATTGTCACCGGCGGCAATCAAATCATGCCCCGCTCCACGATGCCGGTTCGGGGTCTGCGAGATACCGCCCCGTTCCACTGGGATGGCGTCCTCGGCGACCCGTACGGCGGCAACAACAGCGCGAACATCCGCACGTCCGTCGAGCCTACCGCCGACATCGAAGACCAGACCACCAGTACGCGCCATCTGATCGACGCCAGCCTGGCCGGTGTCCTGATGGCGCACGGCGACGACATGGTCAACGATGAAGGCATGTCGGGTGCGCTTACGGCGGCCGAGCGCGACGATCTGGCGACGTTTCTGCTGAACGTGCCTTATCCACCGGCGCAGCGGCGCGCGTATGACAACGTGCTGTCGGAAACCGCGCAGCAGGGCTACAAACTGTTTCACATCGAAGGAGACAATGACCCCACGAAATCGCGCCCGAATGTGTGCGGCAACTGCCACCGCATGCCGTTCTCAGTGAGCACGAATACGCCGGGCACCGGCATGGAAGCAACGACCTGGCGCGGCGCGTATGACCGCTTCCTGATCCTGCCTCAGGGACGGCTGAACATCATTGAGTTTCCGTTCTATCGCAGCGTCGCGGAACGTGGTCAGCCGGAAGAGGACATCTGGCGATTCTCCTGGGGCGGGCGCCGTCGTTTCAACCCCGTCTGGAATATGGTGGTGGAAGGAAGCACCGGGTTCTCCGGTTCCTTCGCCCGACAGGTGACGCTCAACGCGACATCGGTGAAAGAAGCGTTGATAGCCGATCTGTTGAATGCGTTGGAAGTCTCAGCCGCGGAAGGCGGCGTGGTGCTCGAAGCCGAAGGCGTTTTTATTGACGAGTCGAATTCAAGATCTGTCGAGCTGCAATTCGATCCTGAGTTTCAAGGCGGCGCCTACGTGAGCAAGGCTCGCGATCGCGCGCCTTTCACCCGCGAACAACTCGTGTCGCTTGCTGGCGACGGTAAATTCGTGGGCACATTTACGGGAAGACATGGCGAGAACGCCGACGTCGAATCCCCGCAACCAGCCCTGTGGACGCTGGGTTCGATCCACGAACAACGGGGGCGACAGGAATTCCCGATCCTGCATGGAGGCAAGAGCACGATGGCCGTCAGCGGCCGCAACTTCGACCAGTATGCAAGCGTATATGTCGACGGGCGGCGTGTGGACGGTTCCATCATGCTGGAAGAGGACGAACAAGAGAAAGTCCTGATTGCACTGGATTCGTTACCTTCGCCCGGTATGCACCTGTTACAAGTCCAGTCGGAGAACGGATTATTCAGTAACGATTTTGTCTTCCACGTCGCCAAGGACGCGGAGGCCGCTGCGGAATTGAAACGCAACATCGATGAACCGCATGTTGGCCCCAGAGACGCATTGGCAAGAGCCGTCGCCAAGGGCAACTTGGAAGAGACCAAGAAGCGGCTTGGCAATGCACGGCGGATTAACGCACGGCAAGGCGAAGGCGGTTCGACGCTGCTCAGTACCGCGGCACTTCATGGACGACTCGACATTGCCAAATACCTGATCGAGCGTGGGGCAAAAGTTGACGCCACCAACAACGACGGCAATACACCGCTCCACGTCGCTGCCTTCCTTTGCCGCACGGAAATCGTGCAACTGCTGCTGGACCAAGGCGGTTCGGTCACGCAGAAAAGCAATCGCGGAGAAACACCAATCGACGTGGTATCGGGCGATTGGAACGATGGTTTGGCGGACCTATACAAGGGAATCGCCAGTGCAGTGCGCATCGAGTTGGATCTGAATCGCATCCAGCGCGAACGACCTAGAATTGGCAAGTTGCTGCGAGAACACGGCGGGCAGAAGAACCAACGCACGGAGAAGCAGTGAATAAGAAACGCTCGATCGTTCGTGTCGGTTTTTGGGCTCGGCATTGCACACTAAGGAACGGTCACGAAATAACTTCCGCACTTCAGGCAGGTCGTTTAACCGCAAGCCGGAGGCGTGCGCGTCTTCCCGCTCCCGAAACGCACGCCTCCGGCTTGCGGTTAAACGGGGAAGTTGTTTCGGGGCTATTCCTTAAGCTGCATACATTTCGCACACCGATCTTAGCACAATGAGGAATTGCTTGAAGTACGCCCCACAACTTGGCTCCGCCCTAGGTTCGCACGAACCGGCGAAACTCGCGGATCAATTCTGTTTCGCCCAACTCATGTCGGCGATCAATCAACGTTTGTGCTTTGCCAATTGGAAACCCCGGAAGCACAGCGCTCTCGTCAACCAGTTCGTATTGATCTCCCTCACGATGCTTGTACATGCGTAGAGACTTGCCGTCGTAACGCCACACTTCGGGCACGCCCATGCTGCCGAAGATCGGAAACTTGTTCATCGAACTATGGCTGATGTCTATTTCGATCACGAGATCTGGCGGCGGGTCGATAGTAAGATCAATCTCATCTTTGCCCAGAACGGTAAGCGCGTTGGCAATGTAGTAACTCTCATCCCCCTCGAATCCACGTTGGGTCTCGTCACGTTTGCAAGTGAGCGATGCGGAGCTAAGAACCTCGATGTTCCGTTCCTCGGTAAATGTCTCCACCATTCGACCGATCAAGCGACCAGCCCGTTCATGTAGCATTCCAGGTGACATAACTTCCATCACTCCTCGATCGTAGCAAATACGCTTTCCGCGTCGTCCTTCGTCGTTTGCCAGCGCGAGGTACGTCTCCCAACTAACGTCGTAGAAAACGACGCGCTGCTCCGCCGAGCTGTTGACGGTACTCATGGTAATGATCCTAAATCAGGCAAGAATATCGCTGATCGCCGTTCCTTCAACAATCTTAACCGGGCGGCCTTGTTCGGAGATGTTCTCCTTCGAGGGTTCGATGCCGACGGCGGAGCAGAGAGTGGCAAGAACGTCAGCTTCGTTAGCCTTGCCTTCGACAACTTCCGTGCCATCGTCGCCGGTCTTGCCGTAGGCTTGGCCGCCTTTGATTCCGCCGCCTCCGAAGACGCAGGTCCACGCGGCGGGGAAGTGATCACGGCCGGCGTTGTCGTTGATAGCGGGAGTGCGTCCGAATTCGCCCATCCACAGAATCGTTGTCGATTCGAGCAGGCCGCGTTCGTCTAACTCCTTCATCAACGTCGCCCAACCCGAATCCAAGTCGCCGGACAACTGCTTGAGTGCCGGGAAGTTGTTCTGATGCGTGTCCCAACCGATGTTGCCACCATCGAATGTGCCGAGCGAGACTTCGACAAAGCCCACGCCTCGCTCAATCAAACGGCGAGCCATCAAACAACCTTGGCCAAACCGACCGCGGCCGTAGGCGTCGCGAACCGCATCCGGCTCGTCACCCAACTCAAACGCTTCGAAGAGGTTGCTGTCCATCAACTTCAACGCGCGGCGATAGACCGTGTCGTGCGCGATCGGCGACGCCGAGTTATGCGTCTTCAAGAAGCCGTCCTGCAGCAATCGCCACAGCTTCAAGCGTTTGTCATATTGCTGTTGGCTGACGTTGTCGGGACGCGCCAGATCATCGACTCGCAAATTGGCGTACTGCGGCATGTCCCCCGGCGTGAGCGGCAGGTTGTCGGTCGCTCCGACAGTCAGCGGCGCGTACTTGGGGCCAAGGAAGCCGGGGTCATAGGCAGCTTGATTGAAGGCACGATACGGAGACACACTCACGAAGTTCAGTGCTAACTCTGAGTCATGGCCCAGTTCCTTCGACAACGACGCGCCAATCGTCGGGTATTGCACCGGCCCGCGCGGCTGATACCCGGTTCGCATCAAGAACGTGCCGCGGCCGTGGTCGCCTTCCTTCGTGCTCAGACTTCGCACGATCGCCAGCTTGTCAGCCTGTTGGGCAAGCTTCGGCAAGTGCTCGCTGATCTGAACACCCGGCGCGTTTGTATCGATCGGCTTAAACTCGCCACCGTTGACATGATCGGGTTTCATGTCGAACGTGTCAGTTTGGCTCGGACCGCCGGACATCCAAAGCAACACGCAATGCCGCTTACGTTTCGGATCTTGTGCGATCTCATCCGCAAGGGCCGGCAGCCAACCACTTGCACTGCAGCCGAACAGACTCAGGCCAGCAGCCTGCAACATGTCGCGACGATTCCAACCTGTCATGGGTACGCCTCTTGCATTTGAAGCCGTTTTGAACGTACCTTCAGCTTAACGGCTGCGGTGGGTGTGAGGCAACAGAATCGATGCAATGTAGCCCTCACGCTCCGCGTGAGGATAGCGGTATCGCGAACGGCAACGAGTTTGCAGGCCCTTTTGCCATGCCGAGCCCGTCGTAACGCCACTTTTCATCACGCGGAGCGTGATGGCTACTCTGCTTCGTCTCGTCTAACGAAACGTCATCTCGGTGAATTCGCGAACGCGGTCGCGAATCGCCGGCTCGACAGGAAGGCGTTCCATGCTGCTGGCACCGTAGAACCCGACGATGCCTTCGGTGTTGTTGAGAATGTATTGGGCGTCTTCGGGTTCAGCGATCGGCCCCCCGTGGCAGAGTATGAGGATCTCTTTGTTGACTTTCTTCGCTGCATCGTGCATCGCTTGCACACGCTTTGCGGATTCCTCCAGCGTCAATGCGGTTTCGGCACCGATCGCCCCTTTCGTCGTCAGTCCCATGTGCGGGATTAAGATGTCAGCACCTGCTTCGGCCATCGCGGTGGCTTCGTCTGGATTGAAGCAATAAGGAGTTGTCAGCACGCCCATCTCGTGTGCGGTTCGGATCATATCGACTTCCGGTCCGTAACCCATACCCGTTTCTTCGAGGTTCTTTCGGAAAGTCCCATCGATCAGTCCGACGGTTGGGAAATTCTGCACGCCCGAAAACCCAGCGGCGTCGATGTCTCGCAGGAAGAGCTTCATGACTCGAAACGGATCGGTGCCACAGACGCCAGCCAACACTGGTGTCTTCGTGGCGACCGGCAATACCTCGTGACCCATCTCCATGACGATCGCGTTTGCATCGCCATACGGCATCATCCCCGAAAGCGATCCCCGCCCCCCCATGCGAAAGCGGCCCGAGTTATAAATCACGAGCAAGTCGATCCCGCCTGCTTCCGACATCTTGGCGCTGATGCCAGTCCCAGCACCACCCCCGATGATCGGTTTGCCTTCGGCGACCTTGGCTCGAAGCTGGGAAAGGATTTCGTCGCGTTGAAAGAATGCCATGGCGTTCTCCAAAGTAGCCATCACGCTCCGCGTGATGAGAGCGGAATCGTAGGTTCTGTTGCTATTCTTGCGTAGTTGGGAATGTGAACTCGCTTTGCCTCGCCGCTTTCATCACGCGGAGCGTGATGGCTACATGATGTCAATCAGCTTGTTCGCCGCTGCCTCTGCGAACGCGTCGTCGTTGATGTGGTGATCGCACTCGATCAGTTCAACGTTGCCGTGATTCTCGCGAACGGCGGCGAATAATGCTTCGCGTGCTTGCGGATCATCAAAAGACTCGCCGGCGCGGTCGATGGCCGAGACGCCTTGGAGCGGCAGCATGATGGCCGCTGGGCCGGTTGTGGCCGCGACTTTGCGACCAATTTCTGCGCCGACCTTCGCATTTTCGTCAGCCGTGGTTCGCATCAGTGTGACGGTTGGATTGTGTTCGTGGAACCTGCGGTCTTTGAATTCCTGGGGAATCGTGTCCGGAGCCCAGAAGTTCACCATGTCGGTAGCACCGACCGAGACAACTTGCGGCACGCCCTTGGCCGCTGCCGCCGTCAGCCGATCTGGCCCGGCGGTAAGGACGCCGCCGACTATCTCATCTGCGAGTTCCGTCGTTGTGATATCCAGCACACCCGCAATTAAGCCGTCACGAATCAGCGATTCCATGGCTTGGCCGCCGTTGCCAGTTGCGTGGAAGACCAATACCTCACAGCCCGCGGCCTCCAAGACCTCTCGTGCTTTCTGCACACAGGGCGTCGTGACACCAAACATCGTTGCGGCCACAAGCAGCTTGTCATCACTCGACTCGCCAAGCCGATGTTGGACCATGCCTGCCATTGCGGCTGCGGCGTTGCCCAGGATCTGCCGACTGACGCGATTGATCCCCGCGATATCGACGACAGAATTCAACATCATAATATCTTTGTCGCCGACCCACTGGCGGACGTCGCCCGACGCAAGTGTGCTTACCATTAGCTTAGGCACACCGATCGGCAACGCTTGCATCGCCGCCGTTCCAATCGTCGTCCCAGCAGATCCGCCGAGCGCAAACACACCATCGACCTGCTGTTCCTTGAACGCTGCCGTCACAATCGCGGCCGCGCCCTTCGCGGCGTTCGTAACCGCAGCGCCGCGATCATTCAGCGCGACCATTTCGTCGAGGGATGTTCCTGCCGCGGCAAATAGCTCTGTTCGCGTGACATCTCCGTCGAAGGACGGTTCGCCGATGCACCCGGTATCGACAACAGTCACATCGACGCCGAGTTCTTTCATGCAGTCACGGACAAAAGCCGCCTCTGGGCCTTTGGTGTCGAGAGTGGCGAAGAGGTAAACGCTCATTTATTCATCATCCAGACTGTGTCGTCGTTTAACCGCAAGCCGGCGGCGTGCGCGTGCCGCACCGAAGCGCACGCCGCCGGCTTGCGGTTAAACGGCTAATGCTAGATGCATTTACTAATACCTCGCAACATCCTTCGCATCTTGATCCGGATGTAGCGTCTTGAGGTATTCCTGTGCCGTGCCCAGCATCATACGGAGGTCGCTGCCAACGGCGAGGAATTGCATGCCTTGCTCGGCGCGATCGAGAGCGGATTGAGGATCCATGGCGTGAATGCCGGTCGGTGTGCCGACCTTCTTGCCGACTTCGATCACGCGTTGCACAGCCGCTTCGTGTTCTTCCGGCGTGGGAAATGTACCGTCTGGGGCGCGCATCTGGAAGCGAAGATCGTTCGGACCGATGAAGATGGCGTCACAACCGGGCAAGCTGTAAATCTCTTCCGCGTTTTTCACGCCTTGCGGGCTTTCCGTTTGGAGCACGACCAAGATCTCGTCGTTGGCTCGTTGATAGTACTCGCCGGCTTCGGCACCGAAGTTCATCGCATGCATTCCGCCGCCAACGCTGCGGTTGCCGGTGGGCGGATACTTTGCCGCGGCGATGGCGGTCTTTGCTTGTTCCACCGTATCAACCATCGGAACGACGATGCCCCAAGCGCCGGCATCGAGGACGCGTTTAATGTAATGATGCGTTCCCTCTGGCACGCGAGCCAAGGGCACACAGCCGGCATCAGCGATCGCGCCGAAGATGGAAGTCGCTTGCGACCAGTCGATCGCGGAATGCTCGATGTCCAGCGTTAGCCAATCGAATCCGAGGCGTGCAATGACGCGCGTGGCATAAAGGTCACCCAAGGCGAGCCAAGTTCCGAAGGAAGGTTCACCACGACGCAGCTTTTCTTTGACAGGGTTGGTTCGCATTGGTCGATGTCACTCGTAGTTGGCCACTTGTTATGTGACGTTTAACCGCAAGCCGGAGGCGTGCGCTTCCCACCCTCAGCCGTGACGAAGCGCACGCCTCCGGCTTGCGGTTAAACGAACGAAGGACTGCAGTTTTCCAGAGGTACGACTGGAACACAAGACCCCGGCATCTTTCGCGTTATAATGAAGGCGGCGAGGCGCGGCGAAGGACCAAGCCCAAATGACCAATGACCAATGACTAGTCACACAATCCGCTTCATCAGCGTTTCTGCATTGCTCTTCCCGCCAGCGGTCGCATTTTCCCAAACGACCGCTCAGTTGCGATCAGCCCGGCATCGGATGGTCGAAGAGGTCGTTATCGGCGCGGGTGTGAAGGATCGCCGCGTCCTGCAATCGATTCGAGATACGCCACGGCATGAGTTTGTCGGATCGAACTTCCGCAAGCAGGCCTATTTCGACATGGCCTTGCCGATCGGCTTTCAACAGACGATCTCGTCGCCGTTCATTGTCGCTTACATGACGGAGTCACTCGACACACAACCGACCGACAAGGTGTTGGAGATCGGTACGGGCAGCGGCTATCAGGCCGCCGTCCTCAGCCCTCTCGTAAAAGATGTCTATACGATCGAGATCGTCGAGGAATTGGGCCAGAAGGCGGCCCGGACACTCAAGCGTTTGAAATACAACAACGTTCACGCCAAGGTCGGTGATGGGTTCAAAGGTTGGCCCGAGCACGCGCCCTTCAACAAGATCATTGTCACTTGTTCACCAGAAGCTCCGCCGCAACCATTGATCGATCAACTTGCCGACGGCGGCTTGATGGTGATTCCTGCGGGCCGGCGTTATCAGCAGACTCTGTACTTGATGCGGAAGAAGGACGGCAAGCTGGAAGCCGAGGCATTGCGTCCGACTTTGTTTGTTCCCATGACTGGCCGCGCGGAAGATCTCCGCCGCGTGAAGCCAGACGCGACGAAGCCTCAGGCAGTCAACGGAGACTTTGAGGAAGAGCTTCCTGAGAACGGATTCGTGCCAGGTTGGTACTATCAGCGACAGCTCGAGTGGGTAGCTGCCGAAGACGCTCCGCAGGGCGAGCACTATGTCAAATTCGCGAACCAAGAAGAGGGCCGCACGGCTCACTTGTTGCAAGGAATTCCGATCGACGGACGTGCCGTGAAAGAAGTCGAAGTGTCCGCTTTCGTGAAGTACAGCGACTTGTTCTATTCGCTTCAGGGAGAGTCGTTCCCGTCAATCGTCATCACCTTCTACGACGCGAACCGCAAGGACTTGGGACACAACTGGATCGGACCGTTTCGAGGCAAGTCGGATTGGAAAAAGGTATCGAAGAAGTTTCGAGTGCCGCCGCAAGCGTGCGAAGGTCTCGTGCGAATCGGGCTCTTCGGCGTAACGGGCGAGATCTCACTCGACGCCGTCCAGCTCAAGCCGCTTTCGCTGGCAAGAGACTGAGAGGGCGACCTGGTCCTTAGGTTTACCCACATCTTCAGCCGCGCCGCGGCGACAGGATGTAGCCGTGGGCTTTAGCCCACGGAACCGTTTGCCACACGAACCCAAGCCCTGGAGGAGCGACATGGAGTGTCCCCGTCTCAAGAATGTCGCCCCTCCGGGGCTCTGCTTGTTCATGCTGTGCCATTTCCGGGGGTTTACACCCCCGGCTACATCATTTCGTCCCTGCGGGACTAGGAAGAAATGTCGGTAAACCGAAGACCTAATCTCCCAACTGGCGAGGCAGCTCTGCACCGCCGACGAACACATGGATGTGTTGGACTGACTTCACTTCCGGATGCACGCTGCATTCGACCGGAGCACCGGCGACGACTTCCTCGAACTGCTTGGGGCTTAGCTGCACGAAGTAATCGAGACCACCCTCCGGACTCGGTCGCCAGCCGCACTTGATCTCTCCGGTAATCGGTGGCTTGGCCGAGGTAACCGACTCGTTCTTGGAGTCGAGCACGATTCGAAACGTGTGTAGGGTTTGATCCCTCTCATCGAGATGTTGTGTTATGGCCTGCCCGTTCCGCAGCGAAGTTGCAACGGAAGGATCGATATAGATGTTCAATGACTCGCCATCTGTCTCGGCTAACCGCAAGCCAGAGGCGCGCGCTTCCCAAGTGGGATAAGCTTCCAGCTTGCCATGAGCTCCCGATCGCCAGACAGGATGCCGGTCGCACTGAAGCGCATGCCTCCGGCTTGCGGTTAAACGATTCATCTTTCAAGTAACGTCGTAATCCTCTCCCGGCGAGCACGCATCGCTGCGGCTCGTTTCGTGATGCTGTCTAAGCCTTCACCGGCTTCTGTCAATTGTGACCGGCCTTTGAGTTGTTCCAGTCGCTGCAAATCGGCTTCGAGCTGTAACAGTTCTTCTTCCAGCGCGTGCCAATCGCTCGTCGCCAACTCCTCGACCGGCGAATCGATCGAGTCGAGATTCGCCACCAGTGCGCATTCGCTGACTTGCGTCAGCGGTAAGGCGACGCGCGGCGCGAATCCCACGAGACCGACGACGGCGATGGCAGCACCCATCGTAAGCAGCTTGCGACGCCAAGGGCTTTGCCAAACATCGCGTGACTGATTCTCATCCACAAGCCGCTTTACGCGTTGCACAAGCGTTGCCTTCGAGCCGCCAGCGGCCAACCCGAGGGTGGCGTGTCCGCGCCGAATCGCCATTCGGCAACCTGCGTCAAGCAACGAGCAAGCGACAGCGAACGCACTCCGCGTTCGAGCGCCCAATCATCACACAGATACTCGGCTACCTGCTGCCAACGCTTCCGCGCGAGAAAGTTCAGCGGCTGAAATGCGAAGCATGTGCATAAGACACGGCCGGCCCAAAGCCAGCGCACGTCACCACGCACCAAGTGAGCGACTTCGTGCGCCAGCAGTGCTTTCAGTTCGTTTCGCTCAAGCCGATCTTCGGCTCCTTCGGGCAACACGATCGTCCATCGGAATAAGCCGTACGCAATCGGCTCGGATTGGTTTCTAGCAGTCAGCAGTCGTATGCGTCTTCGAATCTTATGGCGTTTGAGGAAGCGATCGAGCGTACGCCGCGCGGTTCCGTCCTTCATCAGCTTCGCTTGACAAAAACGACTTCGTAGGTGGAGCGACTGGCCGGCAATCGCGATTCCCCCAAGATCTGCGGCAAAAGGGCCGCAGGGTCAGGCGAGCTCACTTCGAGAATGTGATTGCGCAGCGATCCCGCTATAAGAACTATTGAGATTCGCGACGAAAACCGGGTGAGAATTCCGGAAAAAACAAGAAAAAAAACGGCCCGCGGAGTTGGGGCAGAAAACTCGGCGGGCCTTGCACCAGCAGGTGGGGCAGAAACCTACTGGGCTAGTTCCGATCTTACCCAACATCTCACCGAAATGCGAGCAACCAAATCGTGTTTTTACGAATCCTCCCCGTTTAGGGGGGGCATAATAAGCCACTTAGGGCTCATACGCTTCGTTGAATGGATTCTCGCCACGCGGCATCCAGCGGCACATTGCAATCCCCAGGAAGTAGAGACCGGTCAGCGGTCCCGCCATCAGGAGCATGCTGTAGGGGTCGGCGGGCGTCAGCATCATGGAGATGACGAAGATCACGAGCACGGCGATTCGCCATTTTTCCAAATAGGCTTCGACGGTGAAGAGACCGATTCGGTGCAGGAACAGCATCACAAGCGGAAGTTGGAAGGCGATGCCGAATCCCAGCGGCAGGAAGAGGACGAAGCTGATGACTTCGCTAATTCGCAAATCGGGTGCGATGTCCAACATCCGGGCGAATCCGAACAGGAAGTTCAACACCGGCCCAAACACAAAGAAGAAGGCCGTGGCGGATCCGATCAAGAACAACGCCAGACTGAACGGCAGGTAGACGTAGACGTATTTGCGTTCATGCGGATAGAGCCCGGCCGCGACGAACAGCCAGATCTGAAGAAAGATGTAAGGACTGGCCACGATGATTCCGAAGACGAAGCCCGCCTTCAACCAGATCATAAATCCTTCGTGTACACTCAACGCGGTCAGTTGTGCCTCGGCCGTCCGCCAGATTCTTGTCTTCGTGAACGAGGCGTTCGGCACCGGCAGCGATTGCTTGATCACCTGTTCCGGCGTTAGAGTCGATTTTTCTCGCTTACCCTCCGCGTCGAAGCCGGCCGCGATCCGTTCCAACTCGGCGTTCTCGATATAAACCTCATCGAACACCAATGCCCACTTGCCCACAAACTCCTCCAATCCCGGTGTGATCTCGCCGACGTATTGCCCCTTGAGTTCCTCGACGGCCAGCTTGGAAAAGTGTTCGCGGAGAGCTTTTTCGATGGGCGATTGAATAACTCCCATCACTTGCTTCGCGAGTAGCAGGCCGATCGCGGAACCAATGACCAGTCCGATGATCGCTTTGGTGAGACAGACGCGCAGTTCTTCGAGGTGTTCCCCGAAGGTCATCTTTGTGTCTTCAAACAGGCTTTCGTCGTGTTTTGACATGGCATTCGCTCTCGGCTGAAGGGCGTATCATGCGGAAACTCCGCAGTTTCCGAACGTGAACGCTGGGTGACTCGAAAGCGGCGAACCGAGAGACGTACGGTAGCAAGCTGCCGTACCAGCAAGGAGGGTGGCCGGGCGTTACCCAGCCGAAGTCAATGATAACACGCACAGCGGCTGCAGAAAAGCTCTATGAGGCGGGTTGGTCCGGCTTGCGGATAACCGGTGTGGCGGACAAACTTAGCTCGTTATGAGTGTTCTGTGGCCTTTACGCTTCGAGCCTGTCTTCCGCCGCTACATCTGGGGTGGGCGGCGATTGCAAACCGTGCTCGGAAAGTCGATAGGGGAAGGCGAAGACTATGCGGAGAGTTGGGAAGTTGTTGATCACGGCGAGGATCAAAGTGTCGTGAAGGCGGGGGAGTTCGAAGGGGCGACGCTGCGGCAGATCGTCGAGCAGCACGGTGCGGAGTTGCTTGGAAGGCACTATCCGCAATCACAGTTTCCCTTGTTGTTCAAGCTATTGGACTGTAATCGCAACTTGTCGGTGCAGGTTCATCCGAACGATGAACAAGGCCAGTGTCTCGATCCACCGGACTTGGGCAAGACCGAAGCCTGGGTCGTGTTACATGCGGAACGCGGCAGCGCGTTGTATGCCGGATTGAAGCGAGGATTCGATCGAGAGGCGTTCGAGCGAGAGATCAACCGCGGAACGACAGAGCTTTGTCTGCACAAGATTGAACCGCGAGTCGGTGATTGCATCTTCATTCCGGCTGGCATCGTGCATGCTCTCGGTGAAGGCCTCGTTGTTGCGGAGATCCAGCAAGCCAGTGACACAACCTTCCGAATCTTTGATTGGAATCGAGTTGATTCAAGCGGCAACCCTCGACCATTACATATCGAAGTAGCTTTGGACGTAATCGACTACGGCGCTGGGCCAGTCTCTGTCCAAGTTCCAGAACCGACCGACCGACCACATGTCGAGCGTTTGGTCTCGTGCGACAAGTTCACCCTTGACCGGTTACGTGTCGGAGGCGAGCTGATGATCGGCGGCGACGATCGGTTTCACATCGTCAGCGTGATCGGAGGGAGTCTGATGCTCGATGGCGATCCGACAGATCGGCCAGTGCAGCGCGGTGAGACAGTCTTGCTGCCGGCATCGTGTGGCGAGTGCCGTCTTGTCTCTACAGGCGGCTCAACGCTGTTGGATATGTATCTGCCAGAGGGCCCGTACAACTAACAACGGATTGTCTTCCGTTTCTTGCCGATACGACCGCCCGTTTCCATCTTCTCGATGTACGCCAAAGCGTCTGGAACTTTGCACGCGGTGTCGCCCCTATCGACCGAGACGTTGCCCAGTTTCTTCGCCGTAGACTTGGCCTGCTTCAATAAAGGCTTTACATAGCCGCCGACAGCGATCACAAAGCCGTTCATGTTGGAACTACACTCTAGACGATTATGCGGCGAGGGAAATCAGATCGTGGAAGAGTTTCCACAATTTGCGATGGTTGGGTCCGTGAG
>PBSM01000079.1 GCA_002726245.1 Planctomycetaceae bacterium
GCACCAAAGCAGCGAACCACTTGTTTTCTAGTGGTAAGTCGATCGCGCTGCTTTGGAGCCAGTCCCATTTTCACGACTCCCTTTTCAGCTTGAGTAACACACAACCAACGAAGAGCAAGATTCCGCCTTCTCTGCAAAGACGATCTGGATGCAATCGGGCGATCGGCAACGTGCGTTTAAAGCTTCCAGAGCAGCAGGAGCGAGTAGTTAACATCGTTCGGCCGCCGGCCGTTCGGTGTGCTGTCGTAGCGATCGTTTACCGAAAGCTTCAAGTTTAGGTTGTGAGTCTCATCGAGCAGCACTTCCCAGCCGAAGTCGGTGACCAGGCGGTAATTGCTGGGATTACGCCATTCAGGAAAGTAATCCATCTTCAAAGCTAGTTTCTGTCGCTCGGTCAACTTGCGTTCGTAGTCGAAGCCGTAGACAGCTTCCGGGACCCATTCATCACTCGGACCGCCAAACTCATGCGAGACACCGGCACCGAACCGCCCGTTCAGACTGGTCGTCTCCGTCTTGATCCACTGATAGCCGATACCACCATTGAGCGCGAGCCGCAGATCGAAGGCTTTGAATTCGTCGTACTCTAGTGCCTCTTTCAAAAAGAGGCTCCAAGGTGTGTCGGCGAATTTGCGTTCAAAACCAGCGTTTTGTAGAGCGTTGTGTTGCGATTCGACACCATCGGCAGTTGCCTTCAGATAAGTGAAATCAGCGGTCAGGTCGTAAATGTCTGATTTGCGTTTAATATTGGCACCGGTGCGGAGACTGAGTGCCTCCGCATTTCCTTCCGTCCCATTCAGACCGATTTCAACACCGCCTTCCCAATCGACGGGATTGATCCAATAGCTCGGCATCATCCAGGTCGTTGGCTCCTCGGACGCAGGTAACTCGGTGATATCGATTTCCTCGGGCGGCGTGGGAGTCGAGTTCGCGGGAAGCCGAGCGACCTGCGGAGTCGCCCCGGGAGCCGAGCTTGATGCCGGCGGTAAGCGATAGAGATCCGGAGTTGGCCACTGCGCGGCGGCTTGCTGATTGGCAAATCCGAGGACGTACGCTAGCACTGCAATTACACGAAGCCTGCTAGGCATGACGGCTATTCCTCAACGAACGTCCACCGACACGAACGGTCGGCTCGAAATATGATCCTTGCTTGTAACAAATCCCACGCCGCCCAAACAAGTCCGATACATGATCTGGACAAAGGCCGCGTGTAACGACGACAATGCCGCCCCTCTAAAGACCGAGTTGACATGCCTTACGAAGATTTCGACATCGACAGCCTTGCTGTGTATCTGCATCTGACACCTCCTCAGGTGGCGAAGATGGCGGATCGTGGCAAGCTGCCTGGCCGTAAAGTGGGGGGGCGATGGCGATTCTCTCAAGCCGAGATTCATCATTGGCTTGAGGACCGCATCGGCGTCTCGGCCGAGGTTGGACTGATCGAAGTCGAGGGAGTGCTTCAGCGTGCCGATAAGGATACCGAGAGCGAAGCCATCTCGATGGCCTCGCTGCTCCCTGTCGAGGCGGTTCGTTTCCCGCTCGAAGCACGCACCCGAAACTCGGTCATTACTTCGATGGTGGAACTCGCGGCGGGGACCGGATTGCTGTGGGATCCGGAGAAGATGGTCGAAGCGGTACGAACCCGCGAAAACCTACATCCGACGGCACTGGATAATGGAGTCGCTCTGTTGCACCCTCGCCGCCCGATGCCGACGGTGCTTGCCGAACCGCTCCTAGCTTTGGGGCGGACCTATCAAGGCATTCCGTTCGGCGGGACAGGCGGAGGGATGACCGATGTCTTCTTTTTGGTCTGCTCCGTCGATGATCGCGGCCACCTGCGAACGCTGGCCCGGCTAAGCAGGTTGGTCGGAGATAATTCGTTCTTGACGAGCGTGCGGCAAGCAGAAACGTCCGCGGAGATTCACCAAACATTAACCGACTTTGAGAACCAATTGCCAGCGTGAGTACGAAACAAGTCATCTTCGTTGGCAAGTCGTCCCATCACGAGTTCCGCGATGCGATTGCTTGGATGCGCGAATACTGTGAGCTAACAGTCTGCAGCAGTTTGGTGTCCGCAACGCAGTACCTGAATCGAGCGCGCGACCTGCCGAACGCAATGGTGCTTGGCCAGATTCGACCTGAATCCGTTCAGCAAAGTGAGGTCGAGCGGTTGTGTTTGCTTGTACCTTCGACGCGAATCATTGCGCTGGCGGGCGGTTGGTGCGAAGGGGAATTGCGCACCGGCGAACCGCTGCGGGGCGTGACGCGAGTCTATTGGCATCAGTTCATCTCGCGCATTGGCCTGTTGCTTCAGCCCGAAGCGATGCCCAACGCCAAGTCATTCCGTGCCGCGGACCGCGGGTTGGTTGTAATTCGCTCAACATCACGAGAGTCCTTCGAAGCCCTTTCTGAGACGTGCAACGCCGTTGGGCACTCAACTGTTTGGCTGCCACGACCGCGCCACGTCCTCCCAACGCGACCGGCCTATGCGATCTGGGATTGCCGAGCGAGTATTCACAACGACCGTGAAGAGCTGGCGGAATTCGCCTGTCAAGTCTATCCGGCCCCCGTGGTTGCCGTACTCGGCTTCCCTCGTCGCGATGACTGCAACGCCGCGATTTCCTTCGGCGCTACGACTGTCATATCGAAGCCCTACCTGCAATCGGAGCTTTGGTCGATCCTGGTCGATGCCGCCAGATTCGTGCGACACGCTGCGTGAACGGCGTCGCGTTTGCGCCCGAAGTAGGTCACTTTCGCCGAAAGTGACTCCCCCGAACAAAAATCGGCGGTTTTCGAGGTCACGCTCGGCGAGCATGACCTACTTGTTTTCATCCTGGCCGCGTAAGTCGGCCAGGGCCTTCAGTATCGTCCGCAGTTGCTCTTCAAGCTGAGCCAGGCTGTCTCGCTCTTTCTGCACGACGTCGGCGGGAGCGCGATCGACAAAGCTGGCGTTGTCGAGCTTCTTGCCTTTGCCTTGAATCAGGTTTTGGGTCTTCGCTTCGTCCTTCTCCAGACGTTCGATCTCAGCCGACACGTCGATCAAGCCCGCGAGATCGACAAAGACGTCGATGCCTTGCAGGTTGAGCGGAGCGTTGATCGCAGGTGGTTCTATGTCTGCTCCCCACGCCGCAACTGACGCATTCGCCATACTCTCAAAGTATGCCTTCATCGGTTCCAACAAGCCGATCGTCGCTTCATCGGCCTGAACACTGAACTCGATCGCCGTCTTCGGCGCGATGTTCTGACGGCTGCGGATCTCTCGAACAGCACCAAGGACTCGCTGGAACGTGGCGAATTGGGCCTCGATCTCCGAATCTCGCCGCCCCGGATCGGCCTCCGACCACCGAGCTATCATGATGCTTTCGGTGCCGGCACTTAGCTTTGTCAAACCGCGTTGCGGGGCGGCTTTATTCAGCAGTTGCCAAATCTCTTCGGTGATGAACGGTATGACCGGATGCAACAGACGTAGGAGTGTGTCGAGCGAATGCGCAAGAATGCGCTGCGCCGTGCCACGCGTCGCGTCGTTCTGCAACCGCTCCTTGGCGATCTCGACGTAGAAGCTGCAGAAGTCGTCCCAGGCGAAGTCGTACAGCGCCCGCATCGCTTCGGCGAAGTGATACGATTCCAGTCGCTCTGTGACTTGCTCGGTAACTGCCGCCAATCGGCTTAGCAGCCAGCGATCTTCCACCGCCAGATCCGCATCCGCAACCGTCCCTGCTTCATAACCGTCCAGGTTCATCAAACAGAACCGCGATGCGTTCCACAGCTTGTTGCAAAAATTACGAGCCTGCTCGAAGCGCTCGCTGACAACCGCGCCTCGCGCCAGAGCTTGATCTTCTTCCGTTCTCGCCCACTGCGTCGAAAACTCTTTCCCACACTTCTTGCACGCAACGCGAGGCAACTCTCGGTTCTTCTTCGTCTGTTCAACCGCCGCATCACAGTACGGGCATTCAAACTGAACCGGCATCCGGACGTCTTGCGTCTCTGTCGTCAGATGCGCCAATCCGAACCGCAACGCATCCGGCCCGAACTTCTCGATTACGTCCAGCGGATCAACGCCGTTGCCCTTCGACTTCGACATTGTCTCGCCGTAGCCATCAAGAATCTTCGGATGAATGAAGACTTCACGGAACGGGATCTCGCCCATGTTGTTCAGGCCGGAAAGGACCATCCGAGCGACCCACAGCGTGATAATGTCACGGCTCGTGATCAGAACGCTCGTAGGATAGAAGTAGTCCAGCGACTCGTTCTTCTCTGGCCACCCAAGCGTTGAATGCGGCCAAAGTGCTGAGCTGAACCAAGTGTCGAGCACATCCGAATCTTCCTCGACCTCCTGAGTCAACGCTGCAATCGCCTCCATAGCTGCATGACGCTGATCCGTCGTAGGGACTGGCGGAATGTCCCGAAGTCTCCCGGCGACGTCGGCTAACTGGTCTCTCGCTTCTTTGCTTTTAACACCAACAAAGCATGTCGCAGAGGAGCCCTCGACGTTTTCTGACACGTAGTAGTCGTCCGACAGACCAATACTACGTGCAAGGCTGTCTAGAGCCTCCTGCAATTCGTTGCGTAGGCCACCAGTTCGCTCCCGAATCCGAGCCGTGCTTCCAAGTCCCCCAAGCAGGCCAGATCGAAACTGAACGCTCCAGACTGGAATTCTATGGCCCCACCACAGGTTGCGGCTGATGCACCAATCGCGTTTTTCACCAAGCCAGTCGAGATACGCCTTTCTATAGCGAGCCGGGAGTATCTTAACGCGTTCATCGGTAACTGCATCCATTGCTGATTGAGCAGGCTCATCCATCTTGACGAACCATTGATCGGCCAGAAATGGTTCGATCGGAGTCTTGCTGCGATCGGAGTGAGCGAGTTCGATCTCGCGGTCTTCGATCTCGCCAAGCAAGTCGAGTTCTTCCAGATCGGCAACAACTTGCTTCCGCGACTGCTTGACTGTCAGGTTCTCGTACTTGCCTGCGTTCTCGTTCAAGGTGCCATCGGTATTGAGGATGTTGATCGCGCCAATATCTAAGTTCCGCTGCCAGACATCGTAGTCATTCGCGTCATGCGCGGGAGTGATCTTGACGCAACCGCTACCCAATTCTGGCTTGGCCCACGAATCAGCAACGAGAGGAATCTCACGATTCATTAGTGGGAGCATGACCTTGCGGCTGTCGAGTGCCATATCACGCAGTTCTTCGAGTTGCGGAAGCATGCTCTTTCGCCGCTCGGCAATCGCATCGACTTGCTGCTGAAGGGCATCCTTCTCCTTATCTGGTGCT
The DNA here is from genome assembly GCA_002726245.1 of Planctomycetaceae bacterium. Taxonomy (GTDB): domain Bacteria; phylum Planctomycetota; class Planctomycetia; order Pirellulales; family Pirellulaceae; genus PBSM01. The sequence goes on from PBSM01000079.1 coordinate 5,274, forward strand.
GATGCGAGTTTCTCCCGCAACTCGCGCTCAACCTTATCCAGCGCCGAGGCAGGATCGGGATGAACCGCGACCGCAGTGTCGCCTAACATGGTCTCGGGACGTGTTGTTGCGATCTTGACATACGTCGGTTCACCGGGCTTCGGATCGATGATCGGATACTTGAAGTGCCAGAAGTGGCCTTTGACGAGAACGTGCTTGACTTCGTCGTCGCTGACGGCAGTCTGCAAGTGCGTGTCCCAATTGACCAGTCGCTTGCCGCGATAGATCAGCCCTTTGCTGAAGAGGTCAAAGAACGTCTCACGGACAGCTCGCGCACAGACGTCATCGAGCGTGAACCGCGTTCGACGCCAATCGCAACTGCAACCCATCTGCTTGAGCTGGCTCAAGATGCGAGCTTCGTATTGATGCTTCCAATCCCAGATCCGTTCGACCAACGCCTCGCGACCGAGATCGTGGCGCGTCTTGCCTTCCTCTTCCGTCAGCCGCTTCTCGACAACCGCCTGTGTCGCGATCCCCGCGTGATCGGTCCCCGGCATCCAGAGCGTTTCAAAACCCTGCATCCGCTTCATACGAATCATCGTGTCTTGCAGCGTGTTATTCAGCGCGTGGCCGAGGTGCAACGCTCCCGTAACATTCGGCGGTGGGATCACGATCGAGTACGGCTTCTTATCCGGATTCGGTTCGGCGTTGAAGTAGCCGCCGCTCTCCCAGAACTTATAGATTCGTTGTTGCGCTTCCTGGTAATCGAAGCGATTGGCGAGAGTCGACTTCATTGCCATCCGTGTTCGTATCCTTAACGTCGCTGCGGTGAATAGAGGATCAAGCGAGTGGGAGTTGGAAGTTGCCCGAGACTATGCCTTGGACAGTAGTATTCTCATCAAGCGCCTCCCATCGCAGCGCATAACCATCCAGTCGCAGCGTGACCGCCTGTAGTTCCGCTTCCGTGGCGTCTCTGAGAATTCGAAATCTGTCGGCAGGAAAGCCAATAATGCGTCCGTCCGATAGTTCCACGAACACCGTTCTGCCTTCCGTCCAGGCACGCATCGCGGCAGGCTCAGCCGTTTGTCTGGTCGCATTAAGATCCGTGGAACTCATTGTACCTCTCCGTTAAAAACTCCTGGTGTTCGAACACCAACTTCTCAATATCACGAACAACGTGCGACGCCACGCCTCGGTTTCCTGCTAGCCGGATAGGCGCTTACCAGAATTTGCACTCACCGTCTGGTGTCGCAACGTGGATGTGTGCTGGCTCATTCTGTTCGTCAGAGTAGAAGTGAAACCGAAACGACCCGACTCGCAAGACCGTTGGCATGGCGTTGAATCTTCTAGATTGGTCACCTTCGTCTAACTTGGATTTCCATCACAGCGACGGGCTGCATCCTTGTACAACTTGTATTCCACCGCGTCGTTCAACGCGATCCAACTGGCTTCGATGATATTCTCGCTGACACCGACGGTGCCCCAGATATCGCGTTCGTCGGCGCTCTCAATGATGACGCGGATTCGAGCGGCAGTCCCGGCTTCGGAGTTTACCACGCGCACCTTGTAATCGACCAGACGCATGTTGCGGAGAGCTGGATACGTGCCGTTCAAAGCCTTCCGTAACGCCGCATCCAAGGCGTTGACGGGGCCGTCTCCTTCACCCACCTCGTGGCGAAGCTCACCATCGACTCGCAACTTCACGGTCGCTTCAGTAACGACTTCTTCGTTTTGTGGAGCGGCAACCTCGACATGGTACTTCAGCCTTTCAAAATGAGGCGTGAACGTGCCCGCGCACTTCTTCACGAGCAAATCGAATGTGCCCTCAGCCGCTTCGAACTGATAGCCTTCGTTTTCCATTTCGACGACTTGAGCCAGGATCTTGTCCATCAGAGCTCGATCGTGTTCGATGTTGTGCTTCGTCGTAAGGGCGATGATGTTCGAGCGGCCCGACAGTTCGCTGACCAAGATCCGTCGTTCGTTGCCAACCAACGACGGGCTCATGTGCTCGTAGCTCTCCGTTGCCCGGCTGATCGCGTGGACGTGCATGCCGCCCTTGTGAGCGAACGCACTCTGGCCGACGAATGGCTGGTTGTTGCGATACAACATGTTTGCCTGTTCGTGGACGTACCGCGACAGTTCCGTTAGATGTTCGAGATTCGTGCCGCCAAGCACTTGATAGCCTTGCTTCTTGAACGCCAGATTCGAAACGACTGAGATCAGATCCGCGTTGCCGCATCGTTCCCCAAAGCCGTTGATGGTGCCTTGCACTTGGACCGCACCTGCGTCCACCGCGGCGAGCGAGTTGGCGACCGCCACGTCGCAGTCATTGTGACAATGAATACCGACCGGGACACCTTGCGACTCAAGAACTGCCTGAGCCTGCTTGACCAGATCCACAATCTCCTCGGGCATGGAGCCACCATTCGTGTCGCACAACACGACGAGCGTCGCTCCAGCGTCGGCGGCTGCCTGAATTGTCTTGGCAGCATACTCAGGGTTCGCCTTCCAGCCGTCGAAGAAGTGCTCGGCGTCGTAGATCACTTCGCGCCCCGACTCGGCGAGGAATCGAACACTGTCGGCGATCATCTCCAGATTCTCTTCGAGCGACACTCGCAAGACTTCTGTTGCATGAAAGTCCCAGGTCTTACCGACGACCGTGCAAACGGGGGCCTCTGACTCATAGAGAGCCCTCATACCGGGATCATCCTCCGCGGACATGCCGCGACGCCGGGTCATACCGAACGCACAGACCTTGGCATGCGTGAGGCCAAGCTCTTTGACTCGCTGAAAGAACTCGACGTCCTTCTCGTTCGACAGTGGATAGCCGCCTTCGACGTAATCGACTCCGATTTCATCGAGCCGCTGGGTGATTTGCAGTTTGTCTTGCAGCGACAAGCTGACGCCTTCGCCCTGCGTGCCGTCTCGGAGCGTCGTGTCGTAAATTTGGATTGATCTCACGCTTGACTCGTGTTTAGGCAACAAAAAAAGCCCTGAAACCGTGTCAGGCTTCAGGGCTGTAAACTGCTTTGCCGGTGCTCAATGCCCTAAGCCCGTTTCTCCTCGCTAATAATGACGATGCCGACATTACTGATGTCGGCGGGATTGACGGCTGAAATCGACATTGATTCTCGCTCCGGTTGAACAACTCGTACGATAAGCGGACCTGCGGTCGGTGTCAATGGTTCGGCTTTTGGGGTAGTGGTACAGTTTGCCAGTGTATCACTACCGCTTTTGGAGGCGAGGTAGCACGGATTCGTGCATCCAGCGGCGGATGCCGAGACCCCACGCATTCAGATCCCGGCCGGTGTGATCATCCAACAGTTGGAACAACTCAGTGCTAGTTAGCCTAGTGTCCGACCAAGAATATTTTGAGCCCTGCAATCGCAGGGATTTGTTCGTTAAAAGCTCCTCGAAGATGGAACCATTTCTTGTCTGGC
>PBSM01000080.1 GCA_002726245.1 Planctomycetaceae bacterium
CTAGCACCAAACGGAATTTGACCAAGGGTGCGTTCACATTGAAGTTTTACGCTTTCTACGACTTCGTCCCCTCCGAGCTTGTTCGGAGGGGACGAAAGCGTTCGATTTCAAAGTTTATACAAATTCACCCGAATTCCATTTGGTGCTAGTACAACTCCGTCCTGCTGACAAGGGGCAAATGACGACCGGTATCAGGTTCGGGCCACGCCAGTGTTTAATGTCGCGGCCAGTTGTGGTTCTGGTCGGGGCGATGAACGCCACGGACGCTTTGGATTGCGGCGGAGTGCCGCGTCGCGCCTTGTGTTTCCGCGGTGTTGCTCGGAGCTACCTTTTCAACAATCTTCTCTTCACTCACGGGCGGCTCGGCCGTTTTTTTTTCGGAGACGGCGAAAAAGCGGCCAAGCGGACCAGCCAGTAGGGCCGGAAGAAGCACCAGATCACCAACGAGTGCTGCGGCAAGGAGCGTTACCATCATCACGCCGAATCGTTGCGTGGGCGTAAACGTGCTGAGCGCGAAGACGGCGAGTCCGAGACCGCCGATGAGAGTCGTCTGCGTCATGGCGGTGGCGACTCGACGATAGGCTTCGAGGATGGCGTCGTTTCTCGACAGGCCGTTTTGCATCCCGATACGGAACCATGTGAGGTAGTGAATCGTGTCGTCAACTGCGACCCCCATGGCGACACTTGCACACATCATTGTTCCGATATCGACCATCGTGCCTCGGTGCCCCATCCATCCGAAGATAATCACGACCGGAAAGACATTCGGAACCATCGCGACCATTCCGGCGAACGGATTGATTGTGTTCGTGATGCTGATCGGGCGCTGCCAGTCCCTCAAGAGAACCATCATCACACCCGCGATCATGACGAACGCCATGGCGATGCTCTCGACAAGGCTATCTAGCAAGGTCCGCTGTGCTTTGTAAACGACCGGTACGACTCCGGTGTAAACAACTTGAATCGGATCACCGAGTTCCGCCGCTGTCTTTGACGAGGCAAGATCGAATTCGTGGTCGCGAGCGTCAATGAAGAGCTTCGACTTCTCACGCAAAGCAGCCACGTCGTAGTCAGCATGATCCTGCAACAGCACGACGCAGTCACTCAAATCAACCAACTTATCTACTGGGGGCAAACCCTCCGGATGCGGCTTGTTCGGATCAACACGTCCGATCCTGCAGCCGGGCACTTCCAACAGCTCTCGCAGCGTGCTGCAGAAGATATCGGTTTGATCGATCTCGTTGTGGGCAGCAGCGACGGCTTCGCCGGATTGCGGGCCATGCTCATTGCTGTCAGCCGCTTCTTTCGAAGTCCCTCCGCGCGGGAATCCAAGCAGTAGGATCTTCTTCCGCGTAAAGTTGGGTACGTCCCACGTATCTAACTCGCGGAGGATGGAATCGCGGAAGCGATACGCCGTTAGAATTGGTTCAATGGCGAGTTTTTGACGATGCAGAAACTCGCCGAAATCGACGTCGTTCAAGGCTGCTAACCGTTCGCTGACTCGCCACAATTCATCCTCGGTATCGGTGCGAACGTAGTCGCTCGGCAAATCATCGCGTCGCCTTTCAAGCTGGCTGTTGAAGGGTCCCCGGGCCGAATCGGTTGCCCCTGGCAGGCTCGCCACGAAAGTTGTGGCCGACATCAAGTTGCCAATGATGTCGCGTCCCTCTTCGCCGAATTCCTGTTCGCAAACCTCCTGAATGCGGTCAATCAGCTCCATTCGTTCGAGCAGCGTCAGTTGGAAGAAGGATTCGCGATACGCCTGTGGATCTCCTTCTTTCAACTTTCCAATGTCGTCGAGCGAAGGACGGATGAGTTCAGGCTTGACCTGGACGACTAACTCCATCGGCACCAGCCGACCGAAGTTGTTCTCCAGCCAGCGGTAATCGGCGATGATCTTGGAACCCGGATCGAACAGCTTCAGAAGTTGAACTTCGGTCTGAATCTTAGTCAGACCCAGGCCAATCACGATCATGGCGGTGACGCAGACAACGGCCACGGCCCCATGATGCCCGACAACCCAACGTCCGACAGCCAGCCAGCCTGCTTCGATACGATCGGCGAAGCTGATACGAGGCTCACCTTCTTCTTCACGCTTTGCCGATACAAAAGGCCAGATCGTGAGCGCCGAAGGCAAGTAGAAAAAGAGGAGCAGCAGCGTCGTCATAACGCCTAACGCCGAGAAGAGACCGAACTTCTTGATCGGCATCAGATTGCTGGTGAATAGCGAAATCAGGCCCAGCGCCGTCGTGAAGGCTGCCAGCGTGCAGGGGCCCCAAGCGTGAGACAACGCGCGTTCGGCGGCTCCTTCGACTCCCTGGTCGTGAACGGCTTCACGATAGTAGTTCACGATGTGGACGGCGCCGGAAAGCCCGAGCACGTAGACTAAAGCCGGCATCGACATCAGCACCGCATCGACAGATGATAGTCCCTCCATGATCGGTATCGCCGACGACCAGAAGACAATCGCCAACGCCGCGACAGCGGAAACGCCGCCGACGAAGAAGACCATCATGGTGACTTTGACGCTGCGGAAGCACAGTAACGAAAGCGTAACGCCAACGATCGCCGAAAAACCGACAAGCCGGACGAGCGTGATTGTGCCTTCCTCGTCAATCGCAACGTTATCGACTGGCGGGCCGCCGAGCTTCAGATCGTCTGGGCGCACATTGCATTCGCTGATCGCCAAGTCGAGCAACTTGCCTTGCGGCTTGCCAAGTAACGGGCGACCGAGGACGCGAGCCAAGTCGCGTTTCCCCGGCTCGCTGAGCGTCACGATCGCACACGTCTGTCGAGGCGGCGCCTCGACACGCAACTTGGTGAACAACGCGTCCCAGTGTTTCGTTTGACGAGTGCGGGAGGCAGCGAAAAGCTTCGACTTGTCGCCGGAATACTCCTTCTCGACGAGACGCTCGACGAACGCAGCGAATCTCTCTTCCCACCCGAACGGCAAAGCCTCTTTGGTTTCAGCCGGCAGTAATTCGAGGAACGATCTCTCTTCCCAATCGAATCCCTCTGGGACGGCTGGCCCGAAGAGCGTGCCCGTCAATCGTTCGAACGCAGTCTGACGCGCGACCAGCGGTTTGTCTTCATCAGCCACATCCGTCCCGACGGGCCACAGAGGACCGTTTTCCGCGGCGATTTCCTCCAGCAGCATCGGGCCCGTGCGGATACTGTTGAAGAAGCGAGCCGAAACGCGTCGCGGGTCGGCGTGATAAGGATTCGCCTGGCCGATCGCGTTCGAGCCAAGTTGAGCGATCAACTCGCCGGTCGCGATCTCGCCCCCCATCGCCTTTTTGATCTTACGCTTGACGAAATCGCCGACGTTGGCGTCTCCGTCCCAACGATACAACTCGCCGGCCGGAGTAATGAAGTACCGGTTGCCGTTGTCACCCTGGAGCCATTTTTCGCCTAGTCCGCCCCAGTTCTCGTGATACTTGCCAGTGGCGAACAATCCCAACCGATCGCCTAACCGCCGAGCTTTCTCGGCCTCGGTGAGCGTTGTCCCCTCCGACGGCTCCGGAGGCTGAAGTTCATTCTCGAGTTTCCTCACAAAGAGCTGAAACCTCTGGTCCGCCGAGGTGCAGCCCGGCCACGTCACCAGCACAAAGCGCTCGCCGACGAAGTGCTCGCCAAACCACTCCAGGTCCTTCGTTTCAGGGAAGTCGGACGGGAGCCAATCCTTGATGTTGTTCTCAAGCTTCTCGACAGACTTCCTCGCGCCGCGCATGGCGAACGGAACGAGAAAGAAAATCGCGCATAGAATCACGACGGCAACGTTGCCGAAGAGCTTGACGCGGCGATCAAAGAACCTAATGGACATGCAAACGGTCGAATCGGGCGGGCTGTTCTGGACTCGTCCGGATCTGAAATGTGTAGAATCTTCTAACCTTAGCTGTCGCCCCGAGGGTCGTCTACGTCAAAAGATAGCGATGCTAGTCAAAGCAGGGAGAACAGCACGTCATTCGTCTTAATCGACATCCCTACGACCGGAACACAAGAAAACCCTCCGCCAGTCCGCAGAGTTTGTGTATGTTAGCGAGTCCTCGCTGTTTACTAATTTTCTAATGAGTCTCGTGGCAACACGGGAGACTGCACACGAAGATCGATGAATCGCCAGCCCTACTGCAGTCCGCCAGCATCCTGGCCCGCGAAGTTAGCGCCGTGGTGGATCCGGCTGTCTCGCGGTTATCGCCATCGACAATTGATCGGCAAACAACGGATCGTCGATATCTCGCCCGACAACATTGCGGTCGTCCAATCAGCGTTAACGAGCGGCAACGGGGTACTGATTACTCCCAACCACTCCGCGCACTACGACGCTCCAGCTCTGTATGCCGCGTTCGATGAGATCCGTCAGCCGCTGTACATCATGACGGCCTGGCAGGTGTTCGGCCTGGCGACGAAGTTCGAGCGTTGGGCGATGCAGCGACTGGGCTGCTTCAGTATCGACCGCGAAGGCACTGATCGGCAAGCCTTCAAGCAAGCCGTTGAGGTCGTGCAGAACGAGCCACATCCGCTCGTCATCTTTCCCGAGGGCGACATCTATCACACGACCGACTACGTGACACCGTTTCGGGATGGTGCGGCGGCGATCGCATTGTCGGCGGCAAAGCGTAGTGAGCGGCCGATCTCGATTGTGCCGTGTGGAATCAAGTTCTGGTATGTAGACGACCCGAGGGAGCAATTGCTCGAAGCGATGCAACGGATCGAAGAGCGTTTGTACTTGCGAGTCGATCCCGATTCGCCGTTGCCGGACCGTATCCATCGGTTGGCCGAAGCGGCTCTCGCGTTGAAAGAGTTGGACTATCTCGGCTACACCTGCAGCGGTAAGCTTCGCGATCGGATTCGAGGGTTACTCGAAACGGTCGTATCGCGACTGGAACGGAAACACAAGATCACCAAGACCGGCGGGACGCCGCCGGAGCGAGTCAAGACGCTTCGCCAAGCGATCATTCGATGCCTTGAAGATGAAGAGTCGCCACCCGGTGAATCGAACGGTGAAGCCAGACATCTGCGTTGCGACATGGAAGACCTCTTCTTCGCGATGCAGTTGTACAGTTATCGCGGCGACTACCTCGTCACTAATCCCAGTATTGAGCGGCTCGCCGAGACTGTCGATAAGTTCGAAGAAGACGTCCTCGGACTTGACTATCCAAGCGTACGCGGCAATCGGCGAGTGGCGATTCGCTTCGCCGAAGCGATCGAACTGCAACCAGGCAAGTCGAAGCAAAATGCGGCGGAGCTGACCGAGATCATGCAATCACGCGTTCAGGCCACGATCGACAATTCTAACGCACTCGGCTCACGGTTCGCGCGTCCTACGGCGCGGGATTAGCCGGATACAGGTTGTCGAGAATCTGCTTCCGCTCGAATGGATCAAGCTTCTCGAACGACGGGTAGCGTCCATCGAGAAGCTGCTGTTGCCCGCGGGAGCCGTGGTGTTCGATGGCACGGGCGCCGGCAGCGGATGGGAGATTCGGGTTGTTCCCTGGCGGATTGATACCGAATCCCGGATTCGCACCGAACCCCCGTCCACCGAAGCCGCCATAAGGCGCGCGACCTGGATAGCGTCCGTAGGGCTGCGGCCCTACGAAGCCTGGGGGCACGGAATACGGGCGGTAAGGAAAACGCCATTCGCCATACGGCTGAATCGGCTTACCCCATTCTTCGGTCAGGTGGTAGTTATCGGCACTGCCGCCGACTTGGATACTGCTGCGTGTATGTCGAAATCCGCTGCGTGTAAAGTTGCCTCGCGGATAAGTATAAAAGGGCCCTATCGGGCTGTACTGCTGCACTCGCTCGCCGGACGTGGGATCATGTGTGTAGTACGACGGCTCGGTGATCCAGTCAGCACCGAACGTGGCACCGGTGATCATCCAAGCAACAGCAGTAGCGATTACGATTTGTTTCATGGCGAATGCCTGAATACGAGACAAGAGATTTGCATGATGACGAAAATCATCACGGCAAGACTTGTTCGCAAAAGCAATGCCAGAAGCGCACGGTGCGTCCGCGAAATGCCTTCAACTAAGGCTCTGTAAGGACTTACGAGACATGCGAAACGCCGGTGACTTTACTTCGGACGTTCGACTTGCAACTCGCCTTGTTGCGGATTGTAAACATACTTGTGACCCGCGGGCAGCTCCGGAAGGTTAATGCGGTTGGCCTTCACAATCTGCGCCATGAAGTCGTCATGCGACTTAGGCAGGTTGCCGTTCGTTGCTTTGTAGAGATCCATCGCTTGTTTAAGCTGAACCTCGAAGGCCAACTTCTCCTGTACAGAGAAAAATGCCTTCACGGGTGTAACGATCATTCCTGATTCGCCATCCAGGCTTCGGCCCTTCTTGCCAACACCGACTGCGGCTTTAACGCGTTCCGTTTCAGGAGCCGCTTCGGCTGGCGCAGCGCCAGGCTTTCCGGATATCGCAGCAGCGGCTCCCGGGATCGCGGACGTCACCACTTCAGCGGGAGGCGTTTCTGGAGCAGAGGGCTCGGGTGCCGGAGTTGCGGCCGGCGCCGATGAACTAGCTGGCTGACTCGGTGCAGGTGTGCATCCCAACAGGCAGACGCAGCCGATAGCAAGTAGGGCTTGATAACGCACGGTAGTTCTCCTCACGTCGGAAGCTGTAATTCCCAATCTTGCATTTCGCGCAAGACGGCTGGTTTGGTCATGTCATATTGTAGCGGAGTCAGCGTAACAAATCCCTGTTCGAGCATCGTCAGATCGGTTTCCTGCTCACACCGTCTTGGCGGCGGGTCGTTGGTCGCCCAGTAGTACGTCCGCCCTTTCGGATCGGTCCGTTTGATAAAGTGCTCGCCATAACGTGCCACGCCCATCGGAACGACTTTCACACCCTTCGGGGCCTCGATGGCGGCCGTCGGGATGTTCAAGTTGTATAGCTGAGCTTCATCCGACTTCTTTGCGAGGATTTGCACGATCAAAGGCAAAGCCGTCAGCGCCGCCTTGTCGAACTCGGCGTGGTCGTCGAACTCGAGCGAGACGGCGATGCTCGTAATCCCGAAGAAGGCTCCCTCGATCGCGGCCGCGACTGTTCCGGAGTAGAGCACGTTGATACCGGCGTTTAATCCGCCGTTGATTCCGCTGACGATCAAGTCCGGTTGCTGCGGACAATGCTCGAAGATGCCGAGCTTCACGCAGTCGGCGGGGCTGCCTTCGACCGCCCATCCGCGTCGCCGATCGCCGTCATAGACCTCTTTGCAAACCAGCGGACTGAGAAACGTGATTGAATGCCCAACACCGCTCTGTTCGGTCGCCGGTGCCACGACACAGACATCGCCCAGCTTCGCCAACGCGCGTTCGAGCGCGGCAAGCCCAGGGGCACAGATACCGTCATCGTTGGTCAGCAGGATCTGCATGCTCGTTCGAGGCCGACGCCACAACTACGAAAAAGACGTAGTGTCAATGTAGTGTCAATGTAGCGTCTGGCGAGCGTGAGATGAACCGGGTGAGGGCCCAAGAGTGCGCGCGTGGCTTGATACACAGCAAGATAATACTCTAACGTTTTTCCAACACGTAGCGCGCGAGGATGGCAACCCCGTCGTTAAACATCCGCGTGAATGCGGGAAAGAAAACAAGGTATTTGTTGTAGGCACGGATGCCGACTAACTCGATAGCCCGCGCGCGGTTGGCGACCAGGTTATCGAACCATGCTCGCAGCGTAGGCCGGTAATCATGGATGGACCGATGGCCAATCCGAAACCCGGCTGCTCGAAAGCACGGATTTGCGAGGGATATGCTGCCGGCATTGAGCCGGGGAAAAAGACCTGAGCGGCAACAACACAGGAGGCGGGTGTTTCTACAATGCCGCAGAAGAATTGTTGGACGAGGCGGCCGCCAGGCTTCAAGGCACTGTGGAGTTTCTCCAAAACGATCGGAACGTCCCTTTCGCGCACGTGTTCCCAAGCACCGATGGAATAGATCTTGTCGTATGCCTCGTGAGAATAATCATGGGTAACGAAATTCTTGAATTCGACGTTAAGCTCGTGATGTTGCCGGATGTATTCCACTTGCTGTTGCGAAAGTGTATAGCCAACAAGGTTTTCACTGTTCCCGATCGCTTCGCGAATCCTCCGCATCATCGCGCCCCAGCCGCAACCCAGTTCGAGGATCTTGTCTTGAGGTTGTGGATCGATGAGCTCTAATAGGAAATTGGCCTTGTTTGCTTGCGCCTCCTCGAGCGATTCCTCGCCTGTGTCGAAGTCCCCGCAGCTGTAAAACATATACTTCTTGTCCAAGAACAATTCGTAGAATTCGTTTGACACGTCGTAGTGCTCGGCGATTCCCAGCATGTGGTCTTGCTTCATCTTCAACGACAGCAACGGCCGCCGCGCGAAGGCAGGTGGTACATGGAGCCGCAGCCAGTCGAGCAGAGGCGGTAAACCGTCTGTGATACGATGCCAGACGTAATCTGGATCCAGCGGCTGCGGGTTGCGAATCAGTGCCTGCACCGCTCCATAGGATGGCCCATAAACAATCGATTCGGCAAGAAAAAGAAGATGCGTGCCAGTGCGTTCATAGGCCCATTGTACATTTCGGGGCACGGCTCCGTTTGGTGCCTGCCCCCGGTTCGGCTTCCGGTTGCGTCGGGCAATGCTCGAAGATGCCGAGCTTCACACAATCGGCTGGGCTTCCTTCGACCGCCCATCCACATCGGCGATCGCCATCGAAGACCTGTTTGCAGACCTTACAGACCACAGGACTGAGAAATGTGATCGAATGCCCAATACCACTCTGTTCAGTTGCCGGTGCCACGACACAGATGTCGTCCAGCTTGGCCTGCAGAGTTTGAGATGAATTGGGCGAGCGAGGCGGCTCAGACCGCAACCTCGTCCTCGGCTTCAACACTCGACTGGTCAGCCTAATTAAGTCGCTCGTTCAACCGATTGAAGTGATCAGCAAACTCGGTCCAATAGTCGCCATCGCGGAACGACACTGTCTTGACTTCTTTCCCGTTGGCCAAGTCGCTCAAGGCATGACGAAGTCGGATCATGGGGCCAGCGAAGCGATGGCTGAGACGCAGCACGTCCCAAAGGACAACCGGCAGGACGAACACAGAAGCCAGCAATGTCGGCCAGAAGCCAAGTCACGTCTTGTAGAGCAGTTGGCCAACGGTCGGGCCGTTCGGAATCCCCGCCAGCAGCGTCACCGCAATCGGGAAGCCTGCCAACACGCAGAACGTACCCCCCAAGCAGATCACCCAATACAGCGCCACGCGACGGGCCAAAGCCCCTTGAACGCTCTTGTCAACGAAAACGCGAAATCGTTTTTTTTTGCATCGCAACTTCCCTTTAACTCTCACCAAGTCTGTGCGTGTTCATTGCCCTCGGCGTGCAAGGCCCGTTGACGCTCCCCTCGCGCGCATTCCGTCATAACTGGACGAAGTGGCTTTGCAACGATAGGTCACGAAAACACAAACAAAGGTAAAAAGGGGCGATTGGAAGGCAATCGCTCCGCGGATATCCTTGACGACCGGCGACATGTTCCGAAAATGAGGCTCGTGAGCAATAAACGGCTGGAAAACAAAGTAGTTGTGATTGTCGGCGGGACGTCCGGACTGGGCCTTTCCGCAGCCAAAGCCTGTGTCGCGCAAGGAGCTTGCGTCGTTGTTGTTGGCCGCGATTCGGCAAAGTGCCAGGCCGCTGTTGTCGAGTTGGGCGAGCGGTGCCGCGCGGTGACCGGCGATGCGGGTAGTGCTGATACTGCCGAGCAAGCCGTTCACGAAGCGGTCACCACTTTCGGCGATCTACACGGCCTCTATCACGTTGCTGGCGGCAGCGGTCGAGCGCGGGGAGATGGTCCGCTACACGAGGTTACCGACGACGGCTGGAGCTACACGCTCAATCTGAATCTGGATTCGTTGATGTATTCAAACCGAGCCGCCACCGGCAAGCTGCTTGAACTCGGGCACGGCGGCAGCATCCTCAATATGTCTTCTGTGCTGGCTTCGTCACCGTCACCGCGGCACTTCGCGACACATGCGTACGCCGCAACGAAGGCGGCAGCGATTGGACTGACAAAGGCAGCCGCGGCCTATTACGCATCCAAGGACATCCGTTTCAATGCCGTCGCACCGGCTCTCGTCGATACGCCTCTCGCGGCGCGGGCGGTGGGAGATGACGAGATCATGGAGTACATTGCGTCGAAGCAGCCGCTCGACGGCGGTCGTGTCGGCGTTACGCAGGATCTGGATGACGCGGTTGTGTTCCTGTTGTCCGACGAATCGCGATTCGTGACTGGGCAGGTACTAGCTGTTGACGGGGGTTGGTCGATCACCGACGGGCAATACCCAGTCGCCCAGAAGGATACAGCGGCGCGGAAAGCGAGTGAGTCGTGACGGCTGCGAATGATTATCTGTCGCGTTGCCGGGACCTGATCGAGATCGTCGCGGCACAACGGGCGCAAATCGAGCAAGCCGCCGATTGGTTCGCCGAGTCGATCCTGGCGGGACGCGTCGTCCATCTCTTCGGAGCCGGCCACAGTCGCATCATCGTCGAAGAGATCTGGCCTCGTTACGGTTCGTTTCCAGGCTTCAATCCGATCGTGGAACTATCGATGACGTTCCACAATCTAGTTGTCGGAGCGAATGGCCAGCGTCAGGCCATGTTCCTCGAGAACACACCGGGACTTGCGGCGAGAATTCTCCGCAATTTCGATCTCTCGGAACAGGACTGCGCTCTAGTCATTTCGTCGAGCGGGTGCAATGTCGTCCCCATCGAGATGGCGAGACTGTTTCAAACCGCCAGCGTCAAAGTTGTGGCAATCATCAGCAAGCAGCATAGCGAGGCCAGTTCGACGAATCATGCGGATGGCTTGAAGCTGTCCGACTGCGCCGACCTTGTGCTCGACACCGGTGCGCCGGCCGGCGACGCGATGGTGCACGTTCCGAGTTTGGACACGCCTGTCTCGCCGGGATCGACGATAGGCGGCTGCATGCTCGCGAATACCGTTAAGGCGGAGGTCGCCGAGCGTCTGACTCAAGCTGGCTCGCCACCGATGGTTTTGAGTGCGGGCTGCGTGGTTGGGCGTGAGCGAGCCGTTGAGTTATTCGAGGCCGCTTACGACGAGCACGCACATTGTATTGCCAAACTGTTCGTGAACGTCGGCGAGAAGAAAGAGTAAGGCTTTCATTATGCAACCCAAGCCACTTCGCACGACTGTCATCGGAAGCTATCCGTTTCCCGGTTGGCTGGAATTCGCTACCCAGAACCTTGATCACTTTGGCGACCACGACATCGCAGAGGCACAAGACGACGCGGTAACGGTCGCGATTCAAGATCAAGTTGCCGCCGGATTGGACGTCATCACGGATGGCGAACAAACACGACTGGACTTCAATTTGTCGTTCTATGGCTATCTCGAAGGCATCAAGCTGGAGGACCACACACCGCGCCAGTTTGGTCCGCCGGCTCACGATCAGCGCGGGAAACACCGCATCGTGAGCGAGTTGAACGCGCCGCGAGGTCTTGGTGCCGTCGAGGAGTTCCAGCGGTTGAAGCGCATTGCTCCCAACGGCCCTACGCTCAAGGCAAGCGTGCCGGGCCCGTACACGATGAGTGGCCGTCTGCTTCCCAACTACCGATACGACGATCGCTATAAGATCACGGAAGCGTTGCTCCCCATTGTCCGCAACGAGTTGGTCGCGCTGGTCAAGGCTGGATGCACGGAGCTGACGGTCGATGAGCCTTCGATGAGTTGCTACGCCTACAAAGAAGATCGCCAGCGTTTCGTCGATATTTTCAACCGCACCGTCGAGCCTGTTGTTGGCAAATGCCGCCTGTCAACGCATCTCTGCTTCGGCAACTTCAAAGGACATGCGGTCGGCTTGCGGCAATACGCACCGATGTTCCCCGATTTTCTTGACTTCGCCATCGACGAGATTCACGTCGAAATGGCGAGCCGCGAATTCGCCGAAATCGAGATCATCGAGCAGATCGCTCAGAAGAAAGACGTGGCGGTTGGCATCGTTGATGTGAAGAGCTACTACATCGAAACGGTTGATGACATCGCCGAACGAGTACGACTCTGCTTGAAACACGCCCCGGCTGAACGTCTTGCCTTCGCACCAGACTGTGGGCTCAGTCAGACAGCTCGCTGGGCGGCGCGGCAAAAGCTGAAGAACATGGTCGCTGGCGTCGCCAAGGTGCGCGAGGAACTCGGCGTATGATCGTACCAGCGCTTTCTCATGATGCGTTACTCGCAGATATTCGAAACGCCGGCTGCGACCTGGGCGAACTGCATCTGTGGTGGCTCGGCCAAAGCGGATTTCTGGTTAAGTCGCAGGGTCGATATCTGCTCTTCGATCCATACCTGTCCGACTCGCTCACGAAGAAATACGCCACAACGGACAAGCCGCATGTCCGGATGACCGAGCTTGCTGTTGATCCGGCAAGACTCGACTTCATCGATGTTGTGACATCCAGCCACAACCACACCGACCACCTCGACGGCGAAACGCTGATCCCGCTCGTCGCGGCTAATCCCAACATGACGATTGTCGTTCCGGCCGCCAATCGAGAGTTCGCTGCCGAGCGGCTGCGCATTCCCGTCGAATGGCTAACGGAGATCGATGACGGGGCATCCATTAGCTCTCTCGATTTCACCATACATGCCGTCCCGGCGGCGCACGAAACGATCGAGCGAGACGAACAAGGTCGCTGCCGATTCCTGGGCTATGTGGCGCAGATCGGTGAGTGGACGATTTATCACAGCGGTGACACGCTGCTTTACGACCGAATGCAGGATCGACTACGCAAGTGGCGGATCGACGTGGCGATCCTGCCGATCAACGGCCGCGTGCCGGAACGCCGCGTTGCCGGAAATCTCTGGGGTCGCGAGGCGGCTCAGCTTGCCAAGGACATCCGTGCCCGATGTGTCATCCCTTGTCATTACGACATGTTTGAGTTCAACACTGCTTCGCCCGATGATTTCGTAGACGAGTGCTCGCGACTCGAACAAGCTCATCGTGTGCTGCAATGCGGCGAGCGTTTCACTTTCGCGTCAACCGCGTGACTGTATTCACGGATGAGCAAGCAAAGATACTTCGCCCGTTTTTATTGACGCCCAGCCCGCGGCACTTGTAGAATGCAGGAACGCCAGGGCTTCTGAAACTGAGTTAAGCAATGACCAATACTCTTCGTGTTGCTGTTGCGGTCGCGATATGCGTCACTTTCGCAGAAGCGATCAACGCCCAGCAGGTACAAGTAACGACGCCGCTCGTGAACGTCACGGACAGTTTCTACGAGAACATTGGCGTCAACTGGGGCTTCCAACGCAACGGCCCCAACGGCGGCTTCTCTTTTAACTTTGGCAGCCCCAACTCGACAGCTCCGGCATTCGGGGGATTCGATCCCAACAGCCAAGCGCGCTTCGGCTTTGGAACGCGCGGTGGCGACGGCAGCTTCTTCTTTAATCTGAGTGCGGGACAAGGAAGCAACAGCAGTGTAACGACCGCCGCTCCGACGCTGATGCTTCAGAATGGTATTCCAGGTTCAGTGCAGGATATCTCCGTCAGGCCCTTCGTCACCAGCTTCACGCCGGTTGTCGGGGGTCGAACGTTCTTCGGCCCCGTCATGACAAGTCCGATTGAAGAGCGGCTGAAGCGGCTCCGTCAGCAAGCTGCTTTAGAGAACCCAGGCGTAAGCCAAAGTGATGCGGCATTGTTGCTCGGTGCAAGTCAACGGAATGCGGCCAGCCAACCCGCTCGAACAACTTCTTCCTCACCGCGAACAACCGCAAGTAGCGCGGCACATGGCGATATCAGCGTCGCGGAAATTCGCCGTCAAAAGCAAGCGAAGCCTCGCGCGTCCGCAACGGACGAAGTGCAACTGCTGATCGCGACCGCTCGTGCAGCAGAAGTAAGTGGCAATCTCGGAGCCGCGCGACTTCGCTATCGTAAGGCCGCGGCAAGAGCAACCGGCCAGTTGAGGTCCGGCTTGCTGGCCAAGCTCGAATCGCTCGCTGTGAGATAGCTGCGCGTCAGGCGATCACTTCGCGAACGATACGTGGTTCTGACACGCCGGTGAGGCGTTCGTTGAGGCCGTTGCGTTCGATGAACAGTTCTTCGTGGTGCAAGCCAAGTAAGTGCAGCATCGTGGCGTGCCAATCTTCAATGCTGACGCGGTCTTTGACGGCAGCGAAGCCGAGTTCATCCGTCTCGCCAAGCACAAACCCACCTTTCACGCCGCCGCCCGCCATCCAAGTGCAAATCGCGTTCTTGTTGTGATCGCGTCCCGCTTTGGCAGGATCCTTATCGCCCGGCAACTGCGAGATCGGAAGCCGCCCAATTTCGCCGCCCCACATCAAAAGCGTTTCGTCCAGCAACCCCCGCCGTGTCAGATCCTCGAGCAAGCCGGCGATCGGTTTGTCGGTTCTGTCACAGGCTCCCTTCAAACTCGTGCCGATGTTGCTGTGGTTGTCCCATATCTGGCTGTTGATGAAGAGTTGAACGAAGCGAACACCGCGCTCGATCAAACGCCGTGCGATCAAGCAGCGGCGGCCATACGATTCCGTCACCGTCTCGTTGATGCCGTACATGTTCAGCGTCGCTTGCGTCTCTTGCGAGAGATCCAGTGCATCGGTCGCTTCCATCTGCATCCGCGCAGCTAACTCGTAAGTCGATATCCTCGCACCTAGCTGTGGTAGGTGGGGCCGTTCCGCTTGATGCAGCTTGTCGAGACGCGAGATCAACTGCCTTTCCAATCGTGTAACCGACTCCGGTTCCTCGAAGCCCGGTTTCAGGTTAAGGACGGGCGATCCCGTCGCGCGGAAGCGTGTGCCTTGATACACAGGCGGCAAGTAACCCGAAGACCAATTATCAATGCCGTTAACCGGCAGACCGAGCGGATCATCAAGAACAACATAAGCTGGCAGATTGCGGTTTTCCGTCCCCAGACCATACGCAACCCAGGCTCCAAGCGTCGGTCGGCCGATGAACTCGCTGCCGGAATGGATCTTGTAGAGAGCTGGCTCGTGGGTCAGATTGCTCGTATACATCGAGCGGATTACCGAGACCTTATCGATGTGCTTCGCGAAGTGAGGCATCACGTCCGAGACCCACGTCCCCGACTCGCCGTGCGGTGCGAACTTGAACGGGCACTTCATCAGCGCGCCGGCCGCTTCCGGAAACTCGACTTCGCCGGCGATCTCCTTGAAGTAGTCTTCGCCGTGCCGTTTGGTCAATTCCGACTTTGGATCAAAGAGATCCATCTGGCTTGGCCCGCCGTTCATAAAGAGATGAATGACGGCTTTCGCCTTGGCAACGTGACGCGGCGCACGCGGCTCGGTATCGACTACCGCCCTCGAATTGCCATAGACGTCCTGTCCGAACAGTTGCGTCAGAGCGGCTGCGTACAGACCGCTTCCAACTTGCTGGAAGAGGCCTCGGCGGGTCAGTGTCGGCGTGCGATTCATGCTAGTCCACGTAAACAAACGCTGCTGAATTCATAATGGCGTGACAGAGATTCGTCAAAGCGCGGTGAGCTGCTTCAGTTTCGCAGTCGGATTGATCCTTCAGGGTAACCAGCCACTGCTTCCTAATCTCGGCGAGAATCTCGCGGGCGGCATCGACTACTTCCGACGTGGGCTCTTGTCCCAAAGCGATCAGGTAGCCGCGACGGACTTGCGCCTCAACATCGTCACCAGCTTCGCGCTCGATTCGCTCGGCAAAACGACTGGCAAGTTGATAGACCATCGCGTCGTTTAGCAAGTGCAACGCCTGTGGAGCCACAATCGATTCGTCCCGCTCGATGCAATTCGGACCCATCTGCGGTGAATCAAAGCTCTCTAGCAGCGTCGGAAGCTTGGTGCGCCGATGCAGCACGTAAATGCTGCGTCGCCACCCTCCAGCCAGCCGCTTCGACGTCACCAACCCGTCCGCGCGAGCATCCACGTCGTCGGGCGAGCCAAACGCAGATCCGCTCAGTTCGTCGGCGACGGACAACAAGGAATCGCGAAGCGGCTCGGCTTCCAGCCGTCGTAGATTCATTCGCGAATAGAAACCGTTCTCCGGATCAGCAGCCAGCGACTCGGGCGTCACTTGAGACGACATGCGATAAGTGTGCGACGTCAGAATCAGCCGATGGAGAGCTTTGATACTCCAGCCTTGCCGCACAAACTCGACGGCCAACCAGTCGAGCAACTCTGGATGCGTGGGCTTCGCGCCGGTCACGCCGAAGTTGCCGGGTGTCGCGACGAGTGCTTGGCCAAAGTGATGCTTCCAGATCCGATTGACGATGACTCGGGCAGTCAAAGGATGATCCGGTTCGGTTAACCAGCGGGCGAGCGCGAGTCGCCGGCCGCTCTGTTTCGCTCCAGGCCACGGAGGTTTGACATCGAGCGGCGTTTGGCCATCGGTCAGCATGCTTGGGACACCTGGACCGACTTCGCGACCGGGCGTCAGATAGTTGCCGCGTTTTAAGATGTGCGTGGGCGAGGGCTGCCCGCGAGACCAAAGCGCCCGAATTCGCGGCTCTGGTTTTCGTTGAGCCTCCAACTGCTTGATACTTTCTTCCAGCTTCTTTTTCGCGGCGTCATCCGATTCAAGCTTCTTCTTTTGTGCGGCGATTTGCTCGTTGATGCCTGCTTCGTGGCCCTCCCACAACTTGCGCTCCTCGGTCGTCACGAAGTTCAATGACCGGGCTTGAGGTCCCAACCAGTCGTGTTCATCGAGCGCATCTTTAAGCGTCGCCGCCAATCGATAGTAATCTCGCTGCGGGATCGGGTCAAACTTGTGCGAATGACAACGAGCACACTGCAACGTCAATCCCATCACGGCCGAACCGAGGACTTGGATCTCGTCCGCAATCAACTCCAGGCGATCCGGCACAAAGTTCGTAATGTTCGCGAATGTTCGGTCGGGTGTTGTTCGCAGGAATCCCGTAGCAACCAGATTGTCATAGATCTCGTCGGTGATGACTTTGGCCGATTCGTAGTCGGCGAGTTCGTCACCTGCAATCTGCTCGTGCAGGAACCGATCGTATGGCTTGTCGCTATCGAAAGCTCGGATCACGTAATCGCGATACCGCCACATCCTGGGCCGGATTCGATCTTCGTTCTGCGAACCTTCCGAATCCGCATAGCCCGCCACGTCCAGCCAGTGCCTTGCCCAACGCTCGCCATACCGAGGCGAAGCGAGTAAGCGATCGACGAGCCTCTCGTACGAGCGTGGGTCGTCGCTGGCGACGAATGTCTCGACCTCTTCTAGACTGGGCGGTAGGCCAATCAAGTCAAAGTAGACGCGACGAATCAATACACGCTTATCGGCCTCGCCGGGCGTCGCGATGTCGTGTTCTCGGCGCTTCGACATGATGAAGTAGTCGATCGAGTTCTCGGCCAGGCCACCATCGCCCGAACGCACTTCTCGTGCAACGGGATTCTGCGCGCGCGGCGGCTGGAACGCCCAATGTTCGCGATCTTCGTTGCTTATCAGTGGATCGGGGTCGGTCGTTGCGACGTCAGGCCCCACGGGCGATTCGGGCAGGCCGGCAGCGATCCACGCTTCGAGCACCGCCAGCTCACCGGCATCCATCGGCTTGACGCTGACCGAGACGAGTTGCCGCCGCGGAGGCATTTGCTCAGCGCGGATTCGTTTTATCAACAAGCTCTCGCCTGGTTTCCCAGGCAAAACGGCCGGGCCCGACTTCCCCCCCGCGATCATCCCCGCTTTCGAACGCAGATCAAGATCGGCTTCGCGACGCCGGCCACCATGGCAAGCAGTGCACCGAAGCAACATCAACGGAATTATTCGGTGTTGCGTAATCGCTCGCTCGCGCTGCACCTTGCGGATCTCCGTGCCATCTTCGATCCAGCGTCGCAGTACACCGATCTGTTCCGCCGAAAGGCCTTCCCCTTCGGGAGGCATTTCGCCTTCCTGGATCATCTTCAGGAGGAGGCTTTCGTCGGGCTTGCCGGCCAAGACCGCGGAGCCTGATTCGCCCCTTTCTGTCAGCGACAGCAGTGACGCCAAACTGAGCCCCCCCTTTTGCTTCTCGTCTCCATGACAGACGAAGCATTTCGCTCGCAGTATCGGTTGAATGTCAGATTCGAAGCGAGTTTTCTCCGCAGCCTTGCCTGTCGCGCAAGACAAAAGACCAAAGACCAGAAGGCTGAGTTGCAATCTACGCGCAAAATAACAAGTGAGCGTCATCCTGCTAGTTTATCTCACTTGTGTCGTGGATTGCCAGCCACGACTAGGTTTATGCAGGGCCTTTGATTTGTTTGAGTTGCACAAAATGCACGATGGCCTTCCAAGGCCGCCGCTGGACGTAAGGATCGTTCGAGAAATAAGTGGCGTAAGCTTCCAGCTTGCGAACCCGCATTATCGCAAGCTGGAAGCTTACGCCACGGAA
>PBSM01000081.1 GCA_002726245.1 Planctomycetaceae bacterium
GCAAGCGAGAAACGGCTCCCCGCCGACCCTGCGTCGGTGGAAGCAATGTCGAGTCATGAGGTCCACCGACACGGGGTCGGAGGGGCCTGCGTCCATGGTGCTTCGACTGTAGCCTTCAATCATGCTTCCACCGACGCGGGGTCGGTGGTGAAATGTGGGTAAGGACAAGGGCGTAAGCCCCAGGAAAGTACTGATCCAAAGCCCCGAAGGGGCGACACATAGCGAATCGCTCGGATCGCTGTCGCCCCTCCAGGGCTTTGGGATGGTTGTACCCCTTCAATTCCTGGGGCTTAGGCCCCAGGAGGCTACTACCTGCCGCCGCTCCGTGGCCATGAAATGCGCAACTTCAAAAAGCGTAAGCGAGGACGGAACACATTTCCTCGCTGACGCTTCGGGTTATGACCGGCGGCACGGAACCATGCATTGTTCCAACTGTAACACGACGACAGCTTGGAGCGGGATGCGATTCGGTGTTTCAGCGATCCGACTCGGTCCGGTAAGATGCGATTCTTTCAGATTTCAAGATCAGCGCGGGATGTGCAACAGGGAGAGGTAATGGAACGCGAAATGTGGCGAGCACGCGCGATCTTGTTATGTTTGCTATCAATCGCATCGGCTGCGAATCGCATACTCGCTGAGTCGCCGAACTATGCGAGCGTCCTGATCGAAGGCGTGCCGCACGTGAAGCAGCGACCGGATTTCTGTGGCGAAGCGTGTGCAGAGATGTTTCTCGCCAAGCTTGGCAGCAAGATCGATCAGGACTTCGTTTTCGATCAGGCTGGATTGGACCCGCTCGAAGGTCGCGGTTGTTTCACGCGCGAACTGTCAACGGCGCTCAGTCGCGTCGGCTTCCGCACGGGCAGCGTGTGGTATGGCGTCTCAACACGGGATGCCGCTCAGCAGATGGAGTCTCAGTTCCGCGCTTTGCACGCTGATCTCGCGGCCGGTGTGCCGTCGATCGTCTGCATGCACTACGACGACCAGCCCGGCACGACGGAGCATTTCCGATTGGTTCTCGGGTATGACTCACGAACCGACGAAGTGATCTATCACGAACCGGCCGTTAATCGAGGCGCGTATCGACGCATGAAACGGGAAGTGTTCTTGGAACTCTGGCCACTCAAATATGAACAACAGCGGTGGACGGTCGTACGCTTCCGGCTTGAGCCGGGCAGGTTAGTCAATGGACGCGTATCGACGACGCTTTCCGATGCCGACTATGCTCAGCACGTTCTGGAACTGAAAAGGAAGTTGGGGCGTTTGCGCGACCAGCAAGTTGAGTTGAAGGCAGAACGAGATGCCGAGATCAAGGAAGAGCTTGAGGAGGAAAGAAAGGCGAAGGAAGCCGGTGAGGAATACGAACCTCGCAAGCTCAATCCGCGAATGATTAGCGACTTTTATGTTGTGCTGCAGAAGCCGTTCGTTGTTGTCGGCGACGACCAACCGGCGATGGTGCGGCGACACGCTCGCGGCACGATCGAATGGGCAGTCAGTCGCCTGAAGCAAGCCTACTTCAGTAAGAATCCAGACCACGTCATTACGATCTGGCTGTTCAAAGACAAAACAAGTTATCAACAGAACGTATTCGACATCTTTCGCTCCCGACCTCACACGCCGTTCGGCTACTACTCGCCATGGAAGAAGGCGCTGGTGATGAATATCGACACTGGAGGCGGAACGCTCGTCCACGAGATCGTGCATCCGTTCATCGCCGCCAACTTCGCTGATTGTCCTTCGTGGTTAAACGAAGGGCTCGGTTCGCTTTATGAACAGTGCCGCGACAACAACGGTCACATCTGGGGTTCGACCAACTGGCGGCTGCGAGGATTGCAGGAAGCGATCAAGGACGAAGACTACGAGATGCCCACCTTCGAGGAACTATGCAGCACGACAACGCGCGAGTTCTACGATCGCGACCCCGGTACGAACTACGCCCAAGCCCGTTACCTTCTCTATTACCTCCAGCAGCACGGCCTACTGCGCAAGTACTATCACGACTTCCATCGTGCCGCCAAAGATGACCCGACTGGCTACGAGACGCTGAAACGCGTCCTCGAAGAGGAGGACATGGAGGAATTTCAGAAGAAGTGGATCGAGTACGTGTTAGACCTTCGCTTCTGACCGTTCAAGAAAAGCCAGCTCAACGTGAACGGTTGAGCCGGCGATGTGGGAGATCCCGCTGAGGATTTACTCTTTGTCTCGGTTCTGAAAGGCTTCGCGAGCGGCGGCGCGTTCTTCGTCGTTGAGTTTGCCGTCGCCATCGGCGTCGAACTTCTCGAACAGCTCTTTCTTATCGACGCGACCCGGCTTCTCTTTGGCTTCCGCTGCGGGACGACCCGCACCGGCACGTTGCCGTCTAGTCCTGCCAAGCTCTTCGCGAGCGGCGGCACGCTCCGCCTCGTTGAGCTTGCCATCGCCATCCTTATCGAACTTGGCGATGATCTCCTTCATGTTCGGCCGACCGGCACCTGTGTTTCCGTTCTTCTTCATGAACTCTTCGCGCGCCTTCATCGCGGCAGCGCGCTCTTCGTCGTTAAGTTTGCCATCGCCGTCTTTGTCGAAGCGCTTCAGGACTTCCTCGGGGATACGGCGCTGTCCACCGTTGTTGCCGCCTTGGCCTCGGCGCATCTTGGCGAAGTGTTCACGAGCGGCAGCCTGTTCCTGCTTGCTAAGGCGACCGTCGCCATCTTTGTCGAATTGCTTCAGCACCTGCTGTGGATTCGGTCTGCCCTGGCCTGCGCCATTCTGGCCCGGGCGTCCTTGCCCAGCCTTGCCCTGGCCTGGGCGGTTGCCTTGCCGTCGTCGATTCGCAAATGCTTCCTTCGCCTTCGCTTGTTCTGCCTCGTCCAAACGGCCATCGCCGTTGGCGTCAAACTGTTTCGGAATCTGCTCGCGATCGATTCCTTGACCACGCCGCTGCTTACCTTCTTCCTCGGCGACCGCCGGTGCAAAAAGGCAACAAGCTATCAAACCTGCGATTACGGTGTGGAAGCGTTTCATTCCGAGTATCTCCGTGTAAGCGATGAATCGGTCAGATTGATTTGTGCTGCATTTTTACCTAACACCTCCCCTAACGGCAGGTTCCGTTGAACAACAATAAAAAGTCTAGCTTTCTCGCTCCAGAAGCGGTTAGGGATTAGGAATTAGGGAGGATTAGGGAGTAGAGGCGTGAGTTTCCAGAGCGGAGTGGGCAGTTTTTCGCCCGTTAGGAATAGACAGTAGTTGTCGTGGCCGAAGCAGATCGCTTCGCCCTGGCGGCGCGGGGGCATTGGCAGTCTACGTGGCGCGCGGCGGAGTGCCTCTTCCCAGCTCTCGCCGGCTCGACGAACAAACTCGAAGGCATCGCCGTATGTCACCACGATTAAGCGTCGCCCATCATGCGAGATGTCCATGCCGGTGACGGCAGGAGTCGGGATGCGGCCGAGCGATTTGGCAACCAGAGTTCCGGTCGGCGGCCGCTCCGGAAGCGGGAGCACGAAGACGTGAGGTGGACTGAGACTCTTGCCAACGAGAAAGATTGATTTTGTATGCGGATCAACCGCGACAGCTTCGCAGTCCAGTGGCCCGCGCGAAAAACGGAAGCGAACCGTCATCCGCACGTCAGACGTCTTCGCCGTTGGGATGGGTTCGTGAATGAAGAACAGTTGCACTTCATCACGACGCTTTGCGTTGTCGCCTACATCACACAAGACGAGCCAACATTGGTTACCTTGCTTGAATGCCGCGATGTCTTCCCAGTCCACCGCTTCAGCACCCTCAATCTCGCACGCTCCCAAATGACGGCCGCGCTCGTCAAACGCGAAGATTCGTGCTTTGTCACCCGAATCGTTATGCGTCCAGAAGACGCCCGGCGTTCGACGGGAAGCAGCCAGACCGCTGCTTTCAAGGATATCCTCGTTCTCCAGCGTCGCGATTTGCTTCGCTGCGGTATATTGCAGCGGCGATGTTGCTTCCCCGTCTTCTGCTGCCAGCACGCTACTGAATAGAATGGAAACGACTGTGGCGGCGATTATCGACGTTCCACCAATCTGCTGTCTTGTTTTCATGGAAGTCAAATCATGAGTGAGTCCGCGTTCAGGGATGATAGGCCGCCCGCCGCGCGAGGGAAAGATCACGCGCCGCGTAGTTCCCCTTCCAATCTGTTACCGATCTTGGCGATCGGCGTGGTCGTGATCGGGCTGGCTTACGTCTTTCGCCCGACGCCCACCGAACTCGGTGTCCCGCTGAGCGATCTGCAACTCCAGCCGCTGGTCGGTGACGTGCAGCCTCTTGAACTGGAGGACCTCGCCGGCAAAGTCGTTTTGATCAACTTCTGGGGAACGTGGTGCCCGCCCTGCAGGATTGAGTTTCCGGAACTCGCGAGAATGAACGGGCGGCTGAAAGCTGACCCGGACTTTCGATTCATCCCGGTTACCTGCCCGCCGGGCCGAGACGCGGACTTCGACAAACTGAAGTCGGCGACGGAAGCCTATTATCGTAGCGAGGGATTTGATCTGACGGCTCACTACGATCCTGGCGGCGTGACGCGGTACACGCTCATGCAAGATCTACAGCTTCCATCATTCAGTTTTCCGACATCAGTACTCCTCGATCGCGAAGGCGCTGTTCAGGGGTTGTGGGTCGGCTATCAGTCTGGCGTCGAGGCGCAGATGGAGACGAAGATCAAGAAGCTGTTAAGGTGATGTGGTCGTTGAGCGGCGACTTCTGTCGTTACGAACTGACAGCAGCCAAGAACACTCTCGCCTTCTTTGCGGGGTCCTCCGAGTCAACAATGCTGCTGCTAACAGCAACGCGACGAAGGCCTGCGTGATGTACGAGTGCCACGCCATCCAAAGTGATTCCTCCAATCGCGAACGCTGGTAAGCTGATTTCGCCGGCTACTTCGCGCAGGAAGTTTGTACCTGGAAAGTCCTCGAACTGCTTGGTTGTCGAGGGGAACGTGGGACCGCAGCCGATGTAGTTGGCTCCGTCGAGGACAGCTTGTCGTGCTTGCTCGATCGAATGCGTTGAAACGCCGATCAACTTGCCGAGGCCGACGATCGCACGGGCGTCCTTGATGCTCAGTTCATCCTGTCCGACGTGAACGCCATCGGCGTCGCTCAACGCGGCGATGTCCGGTCGGTCATTGATAATGCAGACCGTTGACGTGTCTCGCGTGAGTTGGCGGAGTTGCCTCGCGCGCCCGACGAGTTCCCGATCGGTCAGTTGTTTGTCGCGGAGCTGCAAGACATGAACTCCCGCTTCGACGAGGGACGCCGCGAGTTGTTCGAAGTCAACGCGTGACGAGCCGCCATCGATTAAGACATACAAACGCGCGCCTGACAGTCGCGCCAAGCTGAACGATGTCGTCGTGATTGCTTTGCCCAAAGTATATGCGCGATAGCGTAGCTTCTCGATCGCCGCCGCGACGGTTGGCACAAGCGTCTTCGAATACTCTTCGATACAACGAAGTGCTTGCTCAACGCGTTTTTGGCTGGCCAACGCGACATCGCGAGGCTCGGCCCGCCGATACTCGTCCTCGGTTGTGATCGACGTTCCGATGTCGGCGTTGGTGTCGCGTGACGCACAGAGATCGCTCGTGGCCAATGATCCCAGCGCGACGCCGAGGTCATGTCGGAGTTGCTTGCACAACTGGGTCAAGTGTCCATCGTCGAGCACGAACCTAACGTACTCCTCGACGACTCGCAGGCCCTCGCTCGCTCGGTTGGCGTTCGCGTCCAAGATCCGAACCACGTTGTTATCTGGTGACACGCAACGACTTCTCCACGGCCCGATCGATCTGCATCTCCCGAGGCAACTCTGGCCAAGGCCCCCGTTCGCTGTGCGTCACTCCGAGCAGCCCACCCACGGGAACGACTCTGATTCGGTGTTGCCGTTCCAGTTCGACGGACCTTGCTCTCAAGTGCGCTGTCACCACCGCCTCGAGTTCGAATGGCGTGGACTTACGCAGTATCGCGGCTCCACCGACCCAGCGTCGGTGGACCGGAGACTGACTGGCTACTCGAATCGCCACCAACCCCTCACCCCATTTCTTCCGGCATCGGCTCGCCAAAGGCGAGCCGATGCCGGAAGAAATAGAAGAATTATCATGTAGCGCGGCACTTGTAGCTGACCAGTCTTGGGTCCACCGACGCAGGGTCGGTGGAGCCCTCCAGGCAATCAACATCCTTATGCCCACGCCATTCGCCTCGAGTTCCGCGGGGTCTGCGACCACGTCGTGCGATGAAGCGATTCTTTCGTTCAGCTCCCTCGCGCGTGCGCGAAGGTTGGCCGGGGCTTGCTCATGGACCGATTGTCGGCCGAGTGCGAAGAAAACGCCTGCGACCATTACAACGACGAGGACCTGACGGATCCACCGATAGCGGCTGGTCGCTTCGGGTTTAGTCACAGCTCGTCTCCCGATAAGGTGCCTTGCGCTTTGCATTCTAGCAGTATGTCCGTCACGTAGCGCATGTAGCGTTCCTGTCCAATTTGAGCGCAATTCAATGGGCTTCGTCTACCTGGATGGTTGTCGCGGCTAGATCGATGCTACCAATGCTGTCGAAGTTTCGGAACAGCGAAGACTCAACTCGCCCTAACTTCTAACTACGTATTTACTTGCCTTGCTCGACCCAAAAACGCGGGTTACAATTCCGAGGCGACTTTCGCCGTGTTCGCGTAAGGATTGGTGATACGGAAGGGACGCCGGAGCGAAGGTTGGATGCATGGCTCGCCATACATGATATGTCTGTGGCCCGGATTGCCGCGATTATGGATACGCGGTGACTGGTCCGCACTTGCGATTGCGGTCGCATTTGGCGTCGTGCTCAATCTCGTCCTGGTGTCCAGTTTCGTTTGGTCGGAGCTTCTTCCCACGTCACTGGTCACTAGCGGCTGGATTCTTGTCGGCCTGGTTTGGATCGGGTCGGCGTTTCACGGAATCCGCTCGCTGCCGCATCTTCGCGAACCGCCGGGAGTCAACGATCATGGCTTGTTTATCCAGGCCCAAGCCGAATACTTAAAGGGTCACTGGTTCGAGGCGGAAACGCTGCTACGCCAGTTGCTTCGACATTGCAGCCGTGACGTAGATGCCTTGTTAATGCTGGCAACCCTGTACAGACACACGCGGCGATATGACGAGGCGGCGAAGCAGCTTGATCGGCTCGACCGGTTGGACGAGGCCGTCAAATGGCGGTGGGAGATCGAACGCGAACGCGAATTGTTGAAGCGGAAGGCCGCTTTGGGGACCGAGAACGACGAGAAGACGGTAGAAACCAAGACTGTTTAACGCGATCCAACGGCGAGTTGTCTGCATCGTAGACGCGGGGACCGCCTAGCCTGCGGCAACGGGTTAAACAAGCAACGAGAGGACGAATTGATGTACGAGAGATTCACCGATCGAGCCCGGAAGGTGATGCAGCTTGCGAATCAGGAAGCGCAGCGCTTCAACCACGAATACATCGGCACCGAGCATGTTCTGCTCGGCCTGGTCAAGGAAGGCAGCGGCGTTGCTGCGAATGTCTTGAAGAACCTCGATGTCGATCTGCGAAAGATTCGGCTCGAAGTCGAGAAGCTCGTCCAAAGCGGGCCGGAAATGGTCACGATGGGCAAGCTGCCGCAAACGCCGCGAGCCAAGAAGGTCATCGAGTACTCGATGGAAGAGGCTCGCAACCTGAATCATAACTATGTCGGCACCGAGCATATCCTGCTTGGTTTGCTGCGTGAGCAGGAAGGCGTTGCCGCTCAGGTTTTAATGAACCTTGGCTTGAAGCTCGAAGAAGTTCGCGAAGAGGTTCTGAATCTACTCGGTCACGGCCTCGAAGGCGAAGGCGGCGAACGCGGAGGGCGCGAAGCGGTTGGTGCGGAAGCTGGCGGCGGCGGATCGACGAAGGGTGGAAAGTCGAAGACGCCTGCTCTGGATAGCTTTGGTCGCGATCTCAGCGAACTCGCGAAGCAGAATAAGCTTGATCCTGTTATCGGCCGCGAACGCGAAATCGAACGAGCGATTCAGGTTCTCTGCCGTCGGACAAAGAACAATCCCGTTCTGCTTGGTGAAGCGGGAGTCGGCAAGACGGCGATCGTCGAAGGCTTTGCTCAACGCGTTATCAGCGGCAACGTGCCGGAGCTACTGGCCGACAAGCGAATCGTCGTGCTCGACCTGGCGATGATGGTCGCCGGCACGAAGTATCGTGGTCAATTCGAAGAACGCATCAAGGCGGTGATGAACGAAGTGCGTCGCGCCAAGAACACGATCTTGTTCATCGACGAATTGCACACGCTCGTCGGAGCAGGTGGCGCGGAAGGCGCGATCGATGCCGCGAATGTCTTGAAGCCGGCATTGTCTCGTGGCGAGATCCAGTGCATCGGTGCCACGACCTTGGACGAGTACCGCAAGTATATCGAGAAGGACAACGCGCTCGCTCGTCGTTTCCAAGAGATCATCGTCGAACCGACCAACACGGAAGAGACGGTTGAGATCTTGAAAGGCTTGCGTGAGCGTTACGAAGAGCATCATCGTGTGCAGATCACCGACGACGCCGTCGTGGCTGCCGTCGAGATGTCCGAGCGTTACATCACGGCTCGCTGTCTGCCTGATAAGGCGATCGATGTGATCGACGAATCGGGTGCTCGTGTGCGATTGCGAGCCATGACGCGTCCGCCGGATTTGAAGGAGATCGATGAAGACGTCGAACGGCTGAACAAAGAGAAAGAAGAAGCCGTCGCGAATCAGGACTTCGAGAAAGCTGCCGCGCTGCGTGATCAAGCTGACAAGCTTCGCAAGAAGAAAGAGCAGATCACTCGCGAATGGCGTGAGAAGTCGCGTGAGACCGACGGCGTTGTGGACGAAGAAGTGATTGCCGAAGTCGTCTCGAAGATGACTGGCATTCCGCTGACACGTCTATCGACCGAAGACAGTCTCCGGCTCATGGAGATGGAGTCGGATTTGCATAAGATGGTCATCAGCCAGCAGGAAGCGATCTCGGCAATCTCGAAAGCCGTCCGTCGCAGCCGCAGTGGACTGAAAGATCCGAAGCGGCCCACGGGTTGCTTCGTGTTCGCAGGTCCGACGGGTGTCGGTAAGACATTGCTGGCGAAGGCGCTCGCCGAGTTCATGTTTGGCGACTCCGACGCGCTCATTCAGATTGACATGAGCGAATACATGGAGAAGCACAACGTCAGCCGTTTGATCGGTGCCCCTCCAGGCTATGTCGGCTACGAAGAAGGCGGTCAGCTCACCGAGAAGATCCGTCGTCGCCCGTACGCCGTGGTTTTGCTCGATGAGATCGAGAAGGCGCATCCCGACTGCTTCAACATGTTGTTGCAGGTCATGGAAGAAGGTCGTCTGACGGATAGCTTTGGCCGCAACGTCGATTTCCGCAATGTGATCATGATCATGACCACGAACGCGGGTGCCGATGCGATCAAGAACGAGTCGGCGTTTGGCTTCCAGAAACCGGACGGCGATGCTTCGTACGACAGCATGAAGGCTCGTGTGACGGACGAGATCCAAAAGGTCTTTCGTCCCGAGTTCCTTAATCGTTTGGATGACGTCATTGTCTTCCGGCACCTCACGAAAGAAGATCTCAAGGAAGTCATCGATCTCGAACTCGGCAAGGTTCGTGAACGCCTGAAGGAACGCGGCCTCGACCTCGAACTGACGGACGACGCGAAGGAGTTCCTCATTCGCAAGGGGACGGATCTCGATTATGGTGCTCGTCCGCTACGTCGTGCGATCGAGAATCGGATCGAAGACACGCTGTCCGAAGAGCTTCTCAAAGGAACGTTCCAAGGCATGGATACGATCATCGTCGATGGCGTCAAGAACGACGAAGACAAGATCATCCGCCTCGACTTCCGTTCCGAGAAGCGGCAGGAAGATCCGCCACCAGCCGAGGAGCCTGTTGCGGCCGCGGCCGGTGAAGGCGATGCTTCGGCTGAGGAAAGTAGCGGCGAATAGTTTGACGGCGGGAAGCTGCCGACGAGTTCTGTTCGAGCAATCTCCGCGCGGAAGACACCTGCAAAACCTACTCACGCTTCGTTACAGCCTGGTCTCCAACTGTGACTCCGCTGGCGTGAGTTGCTTCTTGTGAGTCATGATCTCGCCGAGCAAGTCCTTCAACACGTCAGGATGCTCTTCCGCAACATCCAACTTCTCGCCGGGATCGATACCGAGATTGAAGAGCAGCGGCGGATCTTGCGTCTTCGGTTCGCGAGCGCCGGGTCCGTAGGCGTCTTGCGTGATCAAGTGTATCTTCCAAGGTCCTTTGCGAATCGCCATCAGCTTGTACGCGCGATAATAGAATAGCGATTCGCGGCTGCTTGGCCCCTGCCTCGCAAAATGGGTGTGAGGCCGTGGCTGTCGAGTACGTGGTCATTCGGAAGATCAATGCCTGCTTGAGCATGAAGCGTGGCGAAGATGTCCATCGTGCTGGCGACATCGCGGCTCACGCTGCCCGGTTTGATCTGGCCCGGCCCCCAAGCAATCGTCGGCTCGCGCATGCCGCCTTCCCAAGTGCTGCCTTTGCCGTCGCGCAGCAGCCCGGCTGTTCCGCCGTGATCGTTGAAGATCAGCCACGGCCCGTTATCGCTCGTGAAGAAGACGAGTGTGTTCTCGTCGAGCTTCAAGTCGCGCAGTGTGTCCAGGACTTGCCCGACGCTCCAATCGATCCCCTCGATCACGTCACCATACAGCCCGCGACGACTCTTGCCGGCAAAATCGGGCGAGCGGAAAAGTGGAACGTGTGGCATGCTGTGAGGGAGGTAGACAAAGAACGGCTCCTCTTTGTGTTCGCGAATGAAGCGTGTTGCTTCTTCGGTATAACGCCGAGTGATTGTGGTTTGCTCCGCCGGCCTCTCCAGCTCCTTCTTGCCTCGGATCAGCGGGACGTTCCAGTATCTGATCTTTGGATCCCAAAATGGCTCGCGGCCTTTCGGCGCATCATTCACGCGATCCATGTCGTTTGAATACGGAATGCCGAAGTACTCATCAAAGCCGTTTGACGTGGGCAAGTACTGCGGCAGATGCCCCAGATGCCATTTGCCGAAGCAGCCGGTCGCATAGCCTTTCGACTTCAAAGCTTCAGCAATTGTGATCTCTTCAGCCGGTATGCCTCCCGCCGAGTCCAGAAACAACACCCGTCGCTTGTTGCTGCGCATGCCGCTCCGTAGCGGCAACCGTCCCGTCATCAACGCGGCTCGGCTGGGCGTGCAAACCGGGGCCGCGGAATAAAACTACGTGAACTTCATTCCTTCGGCTGCCATCCGATCGAGGTTGGGCGTTGCAATGGTCGGATGACCGAAACAAGCAAGGTCCCCATACCCCAAATCGTCGCAGAAGATGACCACGAAATTGGGAGTTCGCTCTTCGGCGGTTAGCGAGCTTCCCAACAAGGCCGTTAATAAGAGTAGTGTTCCGGTCAGTCTCATCGCCAGTCCTTCCAAGGTGGATGCGCGGGTGAAAGCCACCAAAATACGCGGCTCAACGCGCCGAGTCTAGCGCCGGACTAGCTCGACATGCGGTGAATAATGCGATCGCCGAGTGAAGGCCAGAGCTGAGAGATGGCGAACAACCACCGCGCCCGTGCTGGCACGATCAACTCAAGCTGCCGTTTCTGGCAAGCAGACAGAACACGCACCGCCAGCTTATCGGCGTCGATGCCCTTCACCTTTACCCCTCCGCCGGGTTGGCGAGCGACATCAGAAAGGTCCGCAACCTGTTCGTCGTAACGCGAGCCGGCATCCGCTCTGGCGATCGGGCCAGGACAGACGAGCATGACGTGGACACCTTCGGGGCCGAGTTCGTAACGCAGTTGCTGCGTGTAGGCGGCAACGGCGAATTTGCTGGGCGGATACGCACCGAGATAACGTGAGACAGACTTCGAAGCTAGCGAACCGATATTGACGAGGTGCCCTTTGGCGCGGCACAAGTGGTCAGCCGCTGCCTGCGTGCAGTTGACGACCGAGAGAAAGTTCACTTCGAGCAGCTCACGGAATTCGTCGGCACTCGTTTCGAGTGCTTTGCCGCGCGTGGAACGGCCAACGTTGTTGATCAGGCAATCCAACTGTCCGAACTCTTCGATCGTTGCGGCGATGAGAGCATCGACTTCGTGGCGCCGCGTTACATCGGCAGTAAACCCTGACGCGACGAGTCCCGCGTCGGTTAACTCGCTCACTGCTTGCTGGAGCTTCTCTCCTTCGCGAGCAGCAAGCATTACACTAGCACCCGATCCCGCCAGCGCTTTACCCAGCGCTTTGCCCAGCCCAGCCGAACCACCGGTGATCAACGCGATCTTGCCTTGCCAGTAAGCCATCCAAGGCAACTCACGCGGACGATGAAGCGAGTTGTTTGACAAAGGCTTCGTGCTCCGCGGTCGCTACGCCGCGTTCGAGTGTCTCGAACGCGGCGGCTTTCAGAACGTCGTGGCGAGTTGTGCTGTGGCGTTTCATCATCAGTCCTCGAATGGTAGGAGGTGGTGGCTCCGCCTTTATCTTCTCAGCGCCGACAAATTGCAAGGCGAGCGGGGGACGTTCGTCCCCTGATTCTGCGAGTTGTGGAGCCGTCAGCGGACTAACGTCCCCCGCTCGCCAAATTTCATTGTATTCCAAGAAACCCGTCCTTCGGGCGTGGCCAGCAGTTGCTTCGCCGCTTCCTCTGGCGGTGGATCCTTTACTGCCGGCTGGCCGTCTGAATGAAGAACGCCTTCTTTTCGTCGGGCAGCGTGAAATCGAAACCGCACGAATGGAAAAACCTCTCTGCGGAACTGATTGCCATGACTTCCATGATCCCTCGCTGGCGAGCCCGCTCGACACAAGCTCGCACGAGCTTCTGGCCGACGCCGTTGCCTTGCTGGCCCTCCGCGACAACTAAAGCACGAATCTCCGCAAGCTTTTCAGAATAGACCTCGAGCGTCGCGAAGCCAGCCAGCTCTGAACCACAAACAGCGACGAAGCCATTGGGGAGCAGGGTCTCTAGCTCGTCAATCGTTCGGCGAAGCAGCTTCTTTTGTTCGACGTGGGGTTGAAGCAACGCGCGAACGGCGACTTCATCGTCGGCGTTGACGGGGCGGACTTCGATGGTGTCGGGCATGTTCTTAGTGTAGCCTGCACGCTCCGCGTGAAGATAGCGGCGCGCTAAACAGCAATCGCCTCGCTAACTGACATCGCGCAGCCAGCGTCTCAACCCACGCCGCTTTCATCACGCGGAGCGTGATGGCTACTTTGGGCTCAGACTTTGACCTCGTAGCCTTCCCGTTGCTGGCGGGTTTGCCAGGCGTTGGCCGCGTCATCGCCAACGATCTGCTGGGCTTTCGAATCCCACTTCAACGCGCGGCCCAGACGGACCGCGATGTTCGACAAGTGGCACGTCGTCAGGGCTCGGTGATGCGTGTGGACATCCGAGATCGGCAGCTCGCGCGTCTTCACGCACTCAAAGAAGTTACCCATGTGGCTGCTCGGCTGTTTGCCACCGTAGAGTTCCGTGATGGCATTCTCAGGCAGCGGCTTCTCCTTCAGATCCTCGAACGGTTTGCCTTTGATGCTGCCTCGCGAGACGTGGAAGCGGCCTTCGCTTCCCTCGAACAGAACGCCGTTGCCATCGGAAGAGTGGCTGACGATGTTCATCTCGACACCGCCCGGGAACATGCATTTGATGACGAACTTGTCGGAGGTATTGTACCGATCGTCCTGAACCGGCATCCCATCCTTGAAGTCCACCGGGTGATGAACTTCGATCGGCTCGACGCTAACCACACCTTGGTCAGGCCCGTTCTGCTCGATCGCCCACTGAGCGATATCGACGTGATGAGCGCCCCAGTCAGTCAGCTTGCCGCCCGAGTACTCGTACCACCAGCGGAATTCATAGTGGCAGCGCGTGTTCTTCTCTTTGCGTCGGTAATCGACCAGTGGAGCTTGCCCAAGCCACTTCTCCCAGTTCAGCCCCGAAGGCACATCGACCACGGGAATCGCGCCGCACGTTGGCGCACCGCCGATGTCCACCGTCATCTTCTTGACGTCGCCAATTCGTCCATCGCGGATCATGGCAATGGCCTGCAGGAAACGCCGGCCCATTTCAGTGCGCTGCTGGGTACCAACTTGGAACACACGCCCGGTTTCCTTTTGCACTTTGCCGATCTGCTTACCTTCTTCGATCGTCAGCGTGAGCGGCTTCTCGCAGTAAACATCCTTGCCAGCTTGCATTGCTTCGATCGCGATCTTCGAGTGCCAATGATCGGTCGTCACGATCGTGACGATGTCGATGTCCTTTCGATCGAGCACCTTGCGATAGTCTTCGTGGATCTCCGGTGCTTTACCGGATTGCTTCTTGTGTTTCGTTACACGCGCGGCGGCCGACGCGGCATGATTCGCATCCACATCACAAACCGCAACACAATCCGCAAAGTTCATTGCCCCCGGACCCACTGCACCCCAGCGACTGCCGGTGCCGATACAGCCTAGCACTGGGCGGTCGTTCTTAGATTCAGCCTTCTGGTCGTCGGCGATTGCCGGTTTGGAGAGGAAATACGGAGTTGTCATTGCAGCAGTCGCTGCGCCGGTGGATTGAAGAAAACGACGGCGTGTGTGTTGGTTGTTGTGCATTGTTATTGGACTCGTTGGTTAATGACCGGGTTCTCGCGACGGGAACGTACAGTCTAGCCACAGCCCGCTCGATTTGCCAAGATGCAACCACTCAAGGGAGCAGCATGGCGAGCAACGCAACAACCAACCATCGATCATCGACTTCATCAGCCGCTGGGCCGCGTCCGGCGCGGCCGAGCGAGCGAATTACCAGCTTTTCCTCACCGAGTTGAGTGAGCACCTCGGCCGTCCGGTCAAAATACTCCGCCGATCAGAAAGTCATGGACGCGATTCACTTTGCATAGCCATGACTTATCGATTTTCAGCCGACTGGCTGAGCTTGATGATCGTTTCCACGTCGTCGGGATGAAGGGAAGAGTGCTTGCGAATAGCTCGGGGCGACATGCCTTTGGCTTGTCTTGCCGTGCTGTGTGCCACGACATCCTGAAGGTTTCTGCGCGAGTTCTCGCCACCGAGACATCATCCTCTTTCAACAGAGATTGAAGAGCGTGATCATGAAGGTGGTGTAACTTTCTTTCTGTACTTTCAACTGTTTGACATTGCCGCCTTGCGTTTCGTGAGCCTGCGAACGAAAGGCAAGGCGGCA
>PBSM01000082.1 GCA_002726245.1 Planctomycetaceae bacterium
CCGCCCCGGCCACCCGTTCCATCCCAACGCCCCCACAACCTCAACCATCGCCGCCTAAAAAAACGAGCCCGTTCCTGCACCCGTATGTGCCAGGCGCAGGCACGGGTTTGTGGTGATAGCAGCGGCCGCGCCGCCACGCTAGCAACCCCCGCCTAAACTATAAACCTCTTCCTGCGCCCCAGCCTGCAGGAGGTCAACCAATGGGAATCAAGAGCCGGAGAACGGCTCATGGTGATAACGCGCGACGAGCCGCACGCAACCGCGGCAACAACATGAGCGCTGCGCCTAGTTCATCGGGCGCTACTTGATCTCCGCGTCAATCAAGGTCGTGCCCTTTTTCGGAGGACCGTCATGATGTTGCGATACTTGGTCTAAGATCTTGTCGGCCATGTCAAACAAGCCGGACGAGACAGCATCGGTGGCAAGCTGCTCAAGCTGGTGTTTGCCAGAACGCTCATCCGTCGCATCGATCGATTGCGGTAGAGCGCCTGTAAAGAACAACAAGCGGTCACCCGCGTCGAGAGAGCGAGTCCGTTCGGGTTCCTTGCCGAGACACTCTTTCTGCAGACCGATTACTTTGTTTTGGCTTTCCAGTCGTCCGACAACGCCGGCCGGCGTGCGCAGGTGCAGCACTGTCGCGTTGCCCGCACCGCTGTAGATAATCGTCTTGTGGTCCAGATCAATCTGGGCAGCCAGGAAACTCAGTGACATGTTCGCGCCGTGAAAATGATCGTAGATGAATTCATTGAGCGACCGAACGATCTCAGCGGGCCGAAGACAGTCCAGGATGAGGTGCCGGACTTCACTGCTTACTCGCGTTGCCAGTAAGGCCGGAGCAACTCCGGGGCCGCGAACTTGGCACATTGTTACATAGCAGCTCGATGGATCGGGGAAACGAACTTGACAGTAGTCGCCGCTGAGTGTCTCCACCGGCGAGTACCTGACATCCACGTCGATCCGCGGATGACGGATTGGCGAGGGAAGTAGACTTCGGTGCACTCTTGAAGCGAGTTGCATATTGAAGTCTTCCGTTTCGCGTGCGGCAGCAAGTTCTTCCCGGAGATGTCGGACAAGATCGGGGTCTGCAAACACATCATCAACGGATTCACGATTCAAGTCGGTCATGCGAGCTTCCCTTTTCCTTGAACGAGCTAGGAGTAGCCAAGATTTCTGATGGGCCTAACGCGCACCTGTCGGTCGCGCGGTCGATACAGTTCCAACTCTCGCTCGCTTGGCCGAGAACTTCTGTGAATGAGCACACACAGGAATCGGCACGTGTTCAGCCAACTTGTAACGTCACGGCACGGAATGCATCTTGGGCGCGGACCCAAGTTCATGCTCCGCCTCCGTGTTTTGCCGCCTGCAACTCTTGGCTCGCCAGGAGATCAACAGGACGAGCCCTGACAACGTGACAGGAATCGTGGGCACGTCCGTCATGGTGGCCACGGAAAACAAGTATCGCTGAACCATGTAAGTTGGCTCGCCCGACGAAATCTTCGGCAGCCAGGTCATGCTTCCCAAATGCCGACTCCGATCAGGACAGCGAACCCGGTCGCGAAGAGTGCAATGCCAACATTGCGTAGACGTCGTGCGGACCAAGCGTACATCGCGAGTCCAACAAGCGGACCAGCGAGCAGCAACCAGAATCCATGCCAGCCGATCAACGCCGAAGTTGGTGGACCACAACCCCACGGGCCGCAGAAACTGTGCTCGTCTACGCCATGTCCCAGCGCGAGGCCGATCTGCAAGACACCAAACAGAGCCGCCGCCCAAGCCGACAACCCAATCGCGATCCGTGGCAGACTTCCCATCGCCAACTCCTACAGAACCAGTCGCGTGGGGAGGCTCAAGCGACCTCGCATTTGTTGAAGTATCAGTAACCGACGGGCAGGGATCTGTTAATCAAAACACGTTTCAGTCAATAAATCATGATACTCCAAAATCGAGAAAGTTGTCTTAATGTCTGCTGCATCACGGAAGCCAAGCAGTTGTAACGAATAGGCTGACATGTGCCGGCCATGGGTTGCAGTGATTACGGAGTGCCTTTTTCGCACGGAGGTGTCGCGATGTTAGTCCTTTCCAGGAAATGCAGTGAACGCGTGGTGCTCAATCTCAACGGCGAAACCGTCACGATTGAGGTTTTGCAGATCAAGGGAGGCCGCGTGCGTATCGGTTTCGATGCGCCGGACCAGATCGCCGTTCATCGTGAGGAGTTGTGGCGTCGGCTC
Source organism: Planctomycetaceae bacterium (assembly GCA_002726245.1). GTDB lineage: Bacteria > Planctomycetota > Planctomycetia > Pirellulales > Pirellulaceae > PBSM01. Next base: position 2,229 of record PBSM01000082.1, read on the forward strand.
ACGAGTGAGCATCTTGGGCAGCGTGCGCCTCCGTTGGCGGGATGACTCCGAAGTATTCTCTCTGGCTGTCATAAACGAACGAACGATTCTCACGCCAAAGCAATCGATACACTGGAGATCGATAGATAGACGATCAATCAAGCATAGTCGATGCCCCTCGCATTAACGGTCATCCGATCAAATCGCAACCTTTGTTGGATGACCAGCCATCAAACTGCTGCTGCCGGACGCGATACAGAGTTTACGCGGTGCTCGCAGTTCTTTGCTTGTCGTTTGCCGGGTGGCGGTTCTATGCTGATCGTGACTATTGGCAAGAGGCTTTGGCACGGGGATCACTGACGCCTCGGCATGACGAGCATGACAACTTTGGTCGGTGGGCGGAAGACTCCACGCAACTTGCGGCATTTCAAAGTGGCCCGGCCTTCGATCTATCGACTACCGCCGTGCCAGTTAGCGAGATCCTTTCCGGCGGCCCTCCCAAAGACGGCATCCCGGCACTCTCGAATCCCAAGTTCATCACGGCTCGACAGGCAACTTACCTGCGACCAGAGGACCGTGTAATGGGGATCGTTTCTGGTGACGAAGTTCGCGCGTATCCGCTGAAGATTCTCGACCATCACGAGATCGTTAATGACCGAATCGGCAACTGACCGGTGGCGGTCACCTATTGCCCGCTGTGTGACTCCTGCGCCGTGTTCGATCGACGCACACCCATGGGAGAGCGTGAATTCGGAGTCTCTGGCTTACTATACAACAGCAATGTGCTGATGTACGACCGAGGTGGTGAGGCTGATAGCTTGTGGTCGAAAGTGATGACGAAAGGCGTTTCTGGGCCGGCGGCGCGCAAGTTACCGTAGAAGCCGGCCCGTTCAAACTCCGCCAGAAAGTCGTTTTCGCGCCAGGCGTCAGAGAGGCAGCCGGACCATAGTTCCGGATCGGCCTTCAAGTGTTCTGGGACGTCTTCGTCCGAAACGATGTCGCTGATCGCAGCGCGGCGCCCCACTTCAGCACGCGAAAGACTTCACGGAACAGTTGTTGACGTTCCTCGGGTCGCACGAGATTCAGCACACAGTTGGAAACAACACAGTCCACACTATCGCTGGCAATCAAAGGCCGCTCGTTCCGCAAACGCTGTTCGATCAAACGCTGTTCCAAGATGCCTTGAACGCCACCGTGTTGGCGACCACTCAATTCCTTCGCCAGCCGTTCCAAGTCGAGCTGTAAGTCTTGGATCATGGCGCAACGGAACGAGACGTTGTCAAAACCAATTCGCTCGGCAACCTGAGCCTGATACCGCCGCGCCAAGCCGAGCATCTCTTGGTTGCAATCGACGCCGATGACTCGCCCTTCCGATCCGACAAGCTGAGCCGCGATGTAGCACAGCTTTCCTCCGCTGGAACCTAGATCGAGGACCGTATCATCTGACTTGACGAACGGCGATGGATCGCCACAGCCGTAATCGCGTTCCAGGATCTCTTGCGGGATCGCCTCCAGCAACTCTGATCGGTAGTCCACCGGGCAACATAGCGCCGCCTCGCGCTGGTTGGCGGCGGCGGAGTATCGTGTGCGAACCGAGTGCTCGGCATGAATCGTCTCTGGCATGGTCATCCTTGATGTGCTTCCTGCGTGAAAAGTGGTTGTGCGTCGGCCCCTTGCCAGACAAGCTGGCAGGGGGCGAAGTAAAGCAGTCGAATTAATGAAGTGACGTTCGGCAGGGAAAATCCTTACAGTCCGCCTTCGGGAAAGTGGTCTTTCATCCTGTGGTGCTAGCGGAGCGCCTTCAGTGAGTCGTGCAAATTGTTGAACTTTCTGTAAGGAACGGCCATCACGTGCGTCACCTTGGCAGAATCGGACTTATCGCACGTGGGGCCGATAACGCCCGACCAACGACACGGGAGCAAACCAAGATGCCAAAACAGATCGCTGTCGCGGATGCCGGCTCAGGACTTGGGAAGAAGTTCGCACTGCTAGCGATTGTAGTAGGAATCGTTTTTGCCGCTTACGTGCAGTTCGGCGATACGCTAACGCTGGCGAACCTCGCGCAGCAGGAGTCGCAGTTACGGGCGTTTCAGGCCGAGTATCCGGTGCTTGTTTACGGGCTCGCCTTCCTGGTCTATGTCACCGTTACGGGACTCTCATTGCCCGGCGCAACGGCGCTGACACTACTGTACGGCTGGTATTTTGGTCTTTTGCGAGGCGTCGTCGTGGTTAGCTTTGCCTCGACAACTGGTGCGACGTTAGCTTTCCTGCTGAGTCGCTTCCTGTTTCGTGATGCCATTCAGCGACGCTTCGGCGATCGGCTGGAGAACTTCAATCGGGCGCTGGAGCGTGAGGGGCCGTTCTTTTTGTTCACGTTGCGGCTGATTCCCGCAGTTCCGTTCTTTGTCATCAATGCGGTGATGGGCCTGACGCCAATTCGCGCGCGAACGTTCTGGTGGGTCAGTCAGTTGGGGATGCTGGCGGGAACCGCGGTCTACACCTACGCTGGCTCCAGCGTTCCCAGTCTGCAGACGCTCGCCGAGCAACGTATCAACGCCATCTTCACGCCGACGCAAGTCACCCAAATCGTAATTGCTCTCACGCTGCTCGGCGTGTTCCCACTAGCGGTGCGCTGGGTCATGAATCTCGTAGCACGTGGAGATCAATCAAATCCGGCGAATGACATCGAACAGGCCAATGCCGCTTAGCTTGACAAACGACAACAACAAGGATGGGATAGACTCATGGCGACAACTCTCGACTCCGCGAGGAAAACGATGACGGAATTCAATCAGCTACTTCCCAAGGATGAACACAACGAGGAGCTTGAAGCGAACGTCCATCCGCCAGATTGGAAGAACCCGGCCCCATCGGGACGTTACAACTTGGTTGTAATTGGAGCAGGCACCGCCGGGCTGGTCGCCGCGGCCGGAGCGGCGGGGCTGGGAGCCAAGGTCGCGCTGATCGAGCGCAGTCTGATGGGTGGCGATTGCCTGAATGTCGGATGTGTTCCTTCGAAGGGTATTATCAGCGCGGCTCGTGTCGCCTCCGGCCTTCGCAAGGCCCATGAATTCGGAGTCGAGGTGCCCGATGGTGCGAACGTGAACTTCGCCTCCGCGATGGAGCGGATGCGACGGCTGCGAGCGCGGATCAGTCCTAACGATTCGGCACAGCGGTTCAGCGACTTGGGCGTTGACGTCTATTTCGGACAGGCGAGCTTTGTGGATTCGAGCACCGTGGATGTCGATGGGACGCAGCTCAAGTTCAAGCGTGCCGTCATCGCAACCGGGGCGCGAGCCGCCGCGCCGCCGATTCCTGGTTTGGATACGGTGGACTACCTGACGAACGAAACACTCTTTTCGCTTACCGAATTGCCGAAGCGATTGGGTGTCATTGGTGCTGGCCCGATTGGTTGCGAGATGGCTCAATCGTTTGCTCAACTTGGGTCGGAAGTATTCCTGGTCGAAGCGGAGCATGGTATTCTGCCGCGCGAAGACCGGGCCGCGGCTGAGATCGTTCAAAAGGCGATCCTTCGTGACGGCGTGAAGCTGCTTTGCTGCGGCAAAGAATTAGAGATCAAAAACGACGGAGGTATCCGGTTAGCGGTTGCGTCCCACGGTGAAGAGTATGATCAGCCGGTGGACAAGCTACTAGTTTCGGTCGGACGCACGCCAAACGTCGAAAACCTTAACCTGGAGGTAGTGGGCGTCGAGTATCACAAGAAGGGAGTCACGGTCAACGAACGGATGCGAACGACGAACCCGCGGATTTACGCTGCTGGAGATATCTGCTCGCCGTACCAGTTCACGCACACGGCCGACTTCATGGCTCGCATCGTCATCCAGAACGCTTTGCTCAAAGGACGAGCCAAGTCTTCGTCGCTGGCCATACCGTGGTGTACCTATACGTCACCGGAAATTGCTCACGTCGGAATGTACGAGCACGCTCCGGACCCGCAAAACAACATCGCGCTCGACACGTACGTTCAAGAGTTCGCCGATGTCGATCGCGCGATCCTGGATGGTGAGGAGGAAGGCTTCGTCAAAGTCCATGTGAAGAAAGGAACGGATGAGATCGCCGGAGCAACCATCGTTGCTCGTCACGCTGGCGACATGATCTCCGAGATAACGCTAGCGATGACTCACGGCCTGGGCTTGAAAAAGATCGGCAGCACGATTCATCCCTACCCGACTCAAGCCGAAGCCATTCGCCGAGTCAGCGATCAATACAATCGCACGCGACTTACGCCGTTTGTAAAGTCACTCTTTCACAAATGGCTCGCATGGACGCGATAGCCAACGTTGCCGAACAAACCGACATACAAGTCATCCGAACTCTAGCATGGAAGCGATGAGTACATGATCTTTGTAGTTATTCTCATAGCGGGCCTATGCGTCGCGTATGCGAACGGGGCGAACGACAATTTCAAAGGCGTTGCCACGCTGTTCGGTAGCGGCACGACGAACTTCCGTCGGGCACTGATTTGGGCGACCGTCACCACCCTTCTGGGCTCTCTTGCCGCGTTTCTGTAGGCTGGAAACCTGATCAAGAGTTTCAGCGGCAAGGGGCTGGTGGATGACGCGATCGCAACTCAACCGGCGTTCGCGGCAGCGGTCGCTCTGGGCGCCGGCCTGACGGTGCTGTCGGCAACCCGGATCGGCATGCCGATCTCGACAACTCACAGCCTGGTAGGTGCGCTAATCGGCACCGGATTGATCGCCGGATCAGCGTTGAACCTGACGAATCTTGGTTCCAAGTTCTTGCTTCCTTTGCTGGTCAGTCCAATCATGGCTGTCGTCGTAACGGGGATGATCTACCCAATGTTCCGATGGGTACGCCTCCGCCTGGGGATTACGCGCGACGTATGTCTCTGTGTTGGCAACAAGACTGTTGAAGTGCTGCCGGCTGGCAATCATGCCGTGGCGATTCTGCGCGCCGAGCAACTAACCGCAACGTTGGGTGACACGGTCACCTGCCAGACCCGCTATCAGGGCGAGGTCTTGGGAATCTCTGCAGCAGAAACGCTTGATCGGTTCCACTTTCTATCCGCGGGAATGGTCAGCTTCGCTCGTGGGCTCAATGACACACCGAAGATCGCCGCGATGCTGCTTGTCGCTCCCTATCTCGGTGTTTCCGCAAGCCTCGTCGTTGTCGGGACGGTCATTGCCGTCGGTGGACTGTTGAGCGCTCGTCGCGTGGCCGAGACGATGAGCAAGCGGATCACAACGATGAATCACGGCCAGGGCTTCACAGCCAATCTAGTGACTGGGCTCATCGTAATTGGAGCTAGCGGCTTCAGCCTGCCCGTCTCGACGACGCACGTCAGTTGCGGTTCGTTGTTCGGCATTGGTGCGGCCACGGGCCAAGCGCACAAGAAAACCATCGCGACGATTCTGCTCGCCTGGTTCGTCACGTTGCCCGTCGCAGCCGCACTGGCCGGCGTCAGTTTTTGGATTCTGAAACAGTTTGCCTAATGGCCCCAACCGTTTCGGAGCCGATCGATTCGACGGAGTGCAAGAAGTGGGTGGCGTTAGTCCTGCAATCGGAGTTGCTACTAACAGATTTGGCGGACCAGTGCCCGCTCTATCTGGCGTGTCGAGTATGATGCGTCTCCGGCAAGTGGATGTCAGATCAGATAGGCTGCCAGTCCGCGTGCGCGCCTTTTGGCATTGCTTTGGTCTGACTCATCACACGCTCCTACCGCTGACGAAGCCAAACAGCGTGCCGCCACCGCGACAACCGAGACGAGGGCCGCGTTAGAAGCGAAAGCAAGACAAGCTCAGACCGAATCCGACACGGCGGAACAAGCTGCAAAGCTCGCTGCCGACAAAGCCGTCCGCGCTGAAACGGCAAAGGCGGAAGTGGACCGTCTGGCGAAATCCGCGGAGGCCCGAGCTGCCGAGACGAAGTCCAAGTTCGCAGCGTGGTCAGACCTGATCACGGTCACGGTCACGAAGCCGGTGACATCATCGCCGTAGAACTTGGACAGTAGTGTCCACCCCGCCAGGCAAGCTGGTGAACGACTCCATTAATAAACCGTGACACGCCAGGTTGGATGCGATGACAACATGACTTCTGTTCCGCGACACATCAGGAGATCCGCAACCGTTGAAAGCGACGGTATCGGACCTGGTCGCCTATGTTCTTAACTTGGTCGCTTCGCCAGCCGTTCCTGCAGAAGGAACGAGCTCAGGCGCTCTCCTGGTGTGCGTCGGCGTGAGAAGCGTCCAGACGCCGGTCAAGCTGCACGGAACAGTCCCCACCTTTGGTTGATCGAGCGTCGCGGAAGACCGTTGACTTCCCATTTCCTCGACTGGTAGACTAGGCGATTCTGGATATTGCGGTCCTGTTATATGCAATGTTGCTACTGCGGAGAGTTACGTACATGGCATCGTTGAAGACGTGTAGATGCTGGGCCGTGAGCCGTTTGATCGGCGACGAGCCGGTGGCTGAGATTTGTGGCGACCAGCAGTTCCGGCGCCGCACCAGCCTCGATCCGTTCGGCCGGCGACCATCGCCCGTGGAACTCGATGCGTTCTTGGCAGACTCGGCTCAGGACAAGCGGCAACGGGCGATCGATAAGCTCGTCAACGGAGGCGAATTCGTCGAAGAACTGTTTAGTTGATTCCGTCCTGCGAAGAAGTGTTGCCACCAGAAGGCGAGTAGCTGTCATCGGCCAGCTACTTATCAACAAGCCGGTGAGAACTTGTCCCTTAAATGATGGAGATAGTTATGAAGAAACCACAAGAAACCACTTGCCCGGACTGCGGAGCGACGCAGTCCAGCGATCTGGATCGTCGGCAGTTCATTAAGAGCGCCGGTTCGGCCGCGGTGGTTGGCAGCTCGGTGCTCTGGGCGGTGCCCCAGGCAACGGCGGCGCCGACAGCCAACAGCGCATCCGAGACCGCTGTGAAAGCCCTCTATGAATCACTCAGCGGCGAACAAAAGAAAGTCGTTGCCTTTGACTGGGACTACGAACATCCGAAGCGCGGGCTTTTGCGCACCCACGTGTCGAACAACTGGCACATCACGAAACCGGGCATTGCCAGCGACTTTTTCACCAAGCAGCAGCAAACGCTTATCCACGACGCGTTCAAGTCGCTGTTTACTCCCGAGTGGTACAAGAAGTTTCTCAAGCAAGGCCAGGACGATTCAGGCAAACCTTGGGGCGAGCGGCACAACATTGCCATCTTCGGCAAACCGGGCGACGGAAAGTTCGAGATGGTCTTCACCGGCCGGCACATGACAATCCGCGCCGACGGTAATACCGAGTCACACGTAGCGTTCGGCGGCCCCAGGGTCCACGGCCACGCAGCCAGCGGCTTTAACGAAAAGGTCGGCCATCCAGGCAACCTCTTCTGGCACCAGGCTGTCGAAGCAAACAAGGTCTACGAGATGCTATCCGGGAAGCAGCGCAAGCAAGCACTCGTCAAAAAGCTGCCGACCGAACAGGACGTCAGTTTCCATGGGCCGGATGGTCCGCTGCCCGGCATTCCGATTGGCGAGTTGGCGGGCGACCAGAAAGAGCAGGTCGAGCAAGTGCTAAAGAGCCTGGCCGAGCCTTATCGGAAAGAAGATCGCGATGAAATCCACCACAGCCTGAAGCAACAGGGCGGGCTCGACAAGTGCAGCCTGGCATTTTTCCAGGAAGGGGATCTCGGCGAAGATCAGCAATGGGACTGCTGGCGGATCGAAGGCCCCGCGTTTGTGTGGTATTTCCGTGGCTTCCCCCACGTACACATTTGGATCAACATCGCCGACGACCCTGCAGTCGAGTTGAACAGCCAACAGCTTTGAACGATGGTCCAAAGCTGTCCAACATAAGTCTTGAAAACAATCAATAAGGAGAGAACCATGAGATTCGTTAGTTTTGTATGCCTCATTGCCGTGGCACAATTCGTCGTTGCGGCGGACGACAACGCTGAGGCACGGAAGAAACTAGTCGGTACTTGGAAAGGCGGTGTCGAGGACGGCGCCCAGGGTCATGTGCTCACGATCACGCCTGATCTTGTTTCCTGCATAACGATAAAAGGCGA
>PBSM01000083.1 GCA_002726245.1 Planctomycetaceae bacterium
CAAGAGTTTCGGCCTGTTGCGGGAATCACCGAAAGTCTTGGCGACTTTCGCTACCGCCACAACCCTAACTCTTAGCCGTCACAGGGCACTACAGGGGTGTTTAGATTCTTTGAGGTTGCGTCAGTCGAGAAAACCGACCAGCTCTTGACTGCGACTAGGTTGTTGAAGCTTGCGTACTGCCTTGGCTTCGATCTGGCGAATACGTTCGCGAGTCACTTTGAAGATGTGGCCAACCTCTTCCAGCGTATAGCTGTATCCGTCACCCAAACCATAACGCAACTTGATAATCTCGCGTTCTCGGTAGCTGAGTGTTTTCAGCACCTTGTTGATGCGACCGCGAAGCATCTCTTGAGCAGCACCAAGCGCCGGGCTTTCGGCCGCACCATCGGGCAGCAAGTCGCCGAATTGGCTATCTTCGCTGTTGCCGACAGGCCGGTCCAAGCTGATCGGATAGCGGCTCATTGCCAAAACGCGCCGCGCTTCCTCGACGGTCGTCTTTGCTTTGCGTGCCGTTTCCTCGATCGTTGGCTCTCGCCCGAGTTGCTGTAGCAACTGCCGCGACACATTCCGCACCCGGGACATAGTTTCGACCATGTGGACCGGGATACGAATGGTTCGGCTCTGATCTGCCACAGCGCGAGTGATCGCTTGGCGAATCCACCACGTCGCATACGTACAGAACTTAAAGCCGCGGCGATACTCGAACTTGTCAACCGCTCGCATCAGGCCAGCATTACCTTCTTGGATAAGATCCAAGAAGCTGAGCCCACGATTGCGGTACTTCTTCGCGATCGAAACGACCAGCCGCAAGTTGCCTTCCGACAAAGCTCGCTTCGCACGCTGGTATTCCGTGTACACGTCCTTCAGAATGTTCACGCGTTTGCGAAGACTCGTGGGAGTCTCTTGCGTGTGCTGAAGGATGTTCCGGTACTCGGTTAACCATTGCTGTCGTTCGGCAACTGGCTTACGATCCTTCCTGTGATCGTCGATCAGCTTTTTCAGCTCATCTAACCGCGTGCTGAACTCTTCAAGCGTACCGATCATGACTTCGATGCGTTGCGTTCGGAGGCCGAGTTCTTCGACCAAACGAACGGCGCGTCGTCGTCGTCTCGCGAGTCGTTGCCAAGCCACTCTGCGTTTGGCTTTCGGTATCGACTTGCTAACTGCGATGCGGTAATCACGGCGATTCCGCTTGAGTAACACTTCCAGGGTTCGCAGATTGTGAGGCAAACGGCCGAGTATCTGTTCTTTCTCAAGGCGATCGGTTACTGAGACCTGCACAGTGCGGTCAAAGGGAAGCCCCCCTTCATGAACTCGCTTGAGAACTTGATAGGCCATCTGAATCACATAATCGCATTCCAATAACTTGGTGCGGAAGCGGCGACGTGTGATCTCAATCTGCTTAGCGAGCCAGATCTCCTCCTGCCGGGTTAGCAGAGGAATCTCACCCATTTGCGTCAAGTACATCCGGACAGGATCGTCGGACCACGACTCGCTGTCTTCTGCCGTCAGCAGAAACTCATCCTCGTCGCTGTCCGTCTTTGCCTTTGCATCCTCCGTCTGACTTTCGCTTTCCTCGTCACCGGCGTCAGCATCGGCGACGGGTAACTTCGTGAACCCCTCCTCGTCTTCTGAAGTTCGTGTCTTAAGGTCGTCCTCAAAATCTTCGAGTAGCGTCTCGTACAAGACTGTACTCCTCACTCAAAAAAAACAAGCTGACCGGAACTGAATCCAAATCCATTTCCACTTCTAACAGCAACTCGCTGGAGTTGGCGTAGCGCGATCTTCTGTCTTACATCACCGCTAAACGACCACTCACGAAACACTCGTTGCACGACCTCCGTGTCAGAAACAAAACACGCAATTCTACCACCTGCCGAGCACTCGTCTGGCTTCGTCGAACATTTGGTAAAAGATTGCGTTTGGCGAACGGATACTGCCGACACAAAGTCAACGCAGACATCCAACTCACACATATCGCCGCGACTCTCTCGCGGCGTAAACCGGTGAGGGAACCAGGGGGGGTCGGAGTGGTGAGTTAACTGGGAGGGAGCGCGATGCGCCTTGCGATCGGAATGACGTCAATATCTTTTCCGAGGTGGAGTAATACTACTCGCGATGCACCCCCTGTGTACTGACCCCCGTGGTACCGACACAGTGTGCTTCCGGCGACCGGTCCCGGCCGTCCTTCGGCTGTGCCTAAATTTTAACTACACGATCGCGAGGGTCTAGTATTAAGCAGGCGTAAACAGCAAAGTTCTTGACATAAGCCGGCACCCGGTTTGCACTTGTCGTGCCTCTGAAAACGAACTCTACGCTTCCGATCAGCGTATTCACGTCCACAGTCGAGGGCCCCAGGTCGCGATCCTGGGCGGATACCTGTCGCTGAACCCACACACGCGGTAGCATAAGATACCACGTGTAAGTGCTTTCCACCTCGAAGTTGGGACTTTGCATTCACGGAAAGTCATGCCAGACATAGGTTTAGATGGACACGTGGCCGTTGTGACGGGTGCCAGCCTCGGAATTGGCCGAGCGACTGCGATCGCGTTGGGGCGGGCTGGAGCTTCCGTGGTTGTGAACTATCACACCCATTCGCAGCAGGCGGAGGAAGCCGTCGCCACGATTTCGGATTTTGGCTCGCGAGCGATCTCGCATCAAGCGGACGTCTCCGATCTGGAGGCGGTCGAACAAATGGTCAGCCGGGCCGTGGACGAGTTCGGCAGATTGGACATCGCCGTTAGTAATGCTGCTTTCAGCGACCGACAACTCTTTCACGAAGCCGATGTCGCTGGCTTTCGACGGACGGTGGATGTGACGATGTGGGGAGCCTTTCACCTGCTACGAGCAGCTTCGCGCCAGATGATCGCTCAAGGTGAAGGTGGTTCGATCGCTTTGGTTAGCTCGCCGCATGCGTTTGTGCCGGTGCCGCGGTCCATGGCGTACAACATGTCGAAAGCCGCAATCGAACACATGGCAAAGACCGCGGCGATCGAGCTGGCCGAGCACCGTATCCGCGTCAACATGATTCAACCTGGTTGGACAGATACTCCCGGTGAGAGAAAGTTTGCCAGCGAAGAGACGTTGCATTCCGCTGGGTCCAAGATCCCGTTGGGCCGACTCGGCACTTCCGAAGAGATGGCCGAAGGCATTCTCTTTCTGTGCAATCCCGAGAACACGTACACGACCGGCGCGACGCTGCTCATCGACGGAGGTATTTCTCTCCCTTGGTGGGCGAATCGCGGCTCCGCAGCCCCAGAATAGCAACGCCAGATACCGCCTCTCGACTAGCAGCTCCCAAACAAACGATTTTGATTAAGCTGATCCTATGGCCGTAAAACACTTGCTCCCTTGCGGATGTGGTGAGTCTCTTCAAGTTGATGCCAGCCAAGCCGGCAGTACGATTCCATGTGTTTGTGGCAGGGAGTTGGAAGTACCGACGCTTCGTGGCATACGCGAACTAGCTGAGGTCGATGTTGCCAGTGTCAGCAGCAAGACGAACTGGAGCCCGCTCCAGGGTGCTTCGTTCACGCTTGGACTAGTGCTTGTTGTTGTCGGTATTGGTGTCGTGGCTTACGGCTATCCAAGGCTTCGCGCCGCCCAACCTTACATGGAGATCGACGAGCACAAACTCTATGACGAGATTTTGGCCGACCTGACGCCGGGCGAGCTATACGACGCGTGGAAAGAAGTTCGAGAGTTTGGTCTTAATGGACGTGGGCAGAATGAGTTTGTCATGGGTCGCAAGTTTAGTGCGCGCATGAAGACAACCACCATCGTGGGGTTGGCATTAACGGTAGTCGGTGGAATCACCATCGTTGGAGCGATGGTCGGAGCTAAGAGGTAACACGGCGAGTTCTCGCCGCGCGAGAGTTCAAGCGCGCCGACCTCTTGCGTAACACGTAGACGACATCTTCCGTGCTGCTATCGACGACGATCGGGCGATCGATGGCGTAGGCGAAGTCGTACGTCGCGGCAACTTCGAGGTCGTCGATGCTGTCAATTAGTTCCGTCATTTGTGGGGCTGTGTACGTACGGAAGGCGATTGAATCCTGGATTTGGAAACTCCGTGTTGGCGTGTAGACATCGTACGTCATGCAGAACCGTTCCAGCCGCTCGTCCAAGTCACGTTCGATCATCCATAGCCGGGTGTTCACACACAGACTCCCCCGAGCGGCCGACCAACTCTCATGTTCGGACGGCTCAACGTTCGTCGGAGTCAGGTGCAGTCCGAGTACGTAGACCCCGCCGCGCCGCAACGAATTGGCGACACACATCAAGTGGTCTCGCGCAGCGTCGCCGGTCTGAAGGTGCCGGAAGCTGTTGATCATGTTAAAAGCGGCATCAATCTCGGACTGCAATCGGAAGTCGGTCATATCCGCGACGAAGGCCGTATCCGCGAAGCCGTGTCGCCGCAGCCTTTGGTTGCAATAGGCCACGGCCTTGTCATTCAGATCGAGGCCTGAGACTTGGTAGCCGGCTTTCGCCAAGCGATACAGCAGGCGTCCGGTCCCGCACGCCGGCTCGAACACCTTTTCGACGCTACCGGTGGCGTGTTTCGGGAAGCATTTGACCAGGAAATCGAACTCCGCCTTCCAATCCGAACCGAAGACCAAGTCGTAGTAGCGGGGAAAGTCGTAAAGATGGCCCTCGATCGTCTCCATACGCGCCGTCATCCATGGTCGTTGTTGGGCGCGCAGCTCGCACGCCGTCGGAAGGGACATATAGGGGGCACGCAAGCCGCATGCTGTGCGAGTAGTTTACGACGCAGCCGCCTGTGCGATCGCCTTGCGAGCAACGACGAGACACTGCTTCATGTCGTCGATCGGATTATCAGGATTGGATTCGTACTCGAGTGACAACGAGCCGTCGGCAGGGAACTTGACTTTCTTTAGAGCCTTGAAGACTCCGACGACATCCAAATTCGCTTTGCCAATGACGACGTTGTGCGACCCCTTGTCGCCCTTGTGCGTGTCGTCTTTCAGGTGCGCTGCGAAGACGCGGTCTCCAAGTTTCTCGACAACTTCCACCGCGTTCTCACCGCTGCGAATACAATGCCCGGTATCGACACAGGCCCCGATCCGCTTGTCGTGATCCTTCACGGCGTTGAGCGTATCGTCTGCCTTGTCGTAGAGCGCTCCGGGGCCGTGATTGTGGATAGCGATTCGGATGTCGAATTCAGCGACGAGCTTGTCGAGGCTCTCGAACGCATCCTTCTGCGGGTTGGCGGTGATGTTGCGTATGCCGACTTTCTTCGCGAACGCGAAGATCTTTCGATTGGCTTCGTGGTTGTTGGTGAAACCGTTGACGCCATGTGCGTTCAGAGTGATCTTCGCTCCAGCCAGCACCTTTCTCGTTTCGGCGATCTCTTCCTCGCTCGCATTCGGCGACAAGTGCTTGCTGTAGAACTCAACGTAGTGCAACCCCATCCCCTGGATGTGCCTCACGGCTTCGAGCATGTCGAACTTCCGCAACGAATAACTCTGCACACCGATCGGCCAACCGCCATAAGCATCTTCGTCTGCCAACAGGTGGGCTGCACGAAGCACTTCAGGAGCATCAAAGAAAGTCGCGCCGGCAGCGGCAGCAGATGTCAAAGCGAGAAACTTGCGGCGTGAAAACGATTGGCTCATGAAAGCACCTCGGAGTGTGTTAGCGGTTGGATCAATGTGGCCTCTATTATGCGGGCGCCCTACTCCGATCTCAAGGCAGGTCACCACGAAGTCGGTAAGGACTCACGAAAGTATCGAGAAATCATTACTTACTCTCGATCCTTGTTCCGCAGTAAGAGAGAACGCCGTGACCTATTCGAACGCCGACTCTTCAACGAACTCGCAGTCCGGAAGCGATTCGAGAAAGTGTCGCCCGTAAGGTTTCGTCTTCAAACGCGGATCGAGAAGGACGACGATGCCGCGATCGTTGCTGGTGCGGATCAGCCGGCCAAAGCCTTGCCGGAGTTTGATAATGGCTTCGGGGAGTTGGTAGTCGATGAAGGGGTTTCCGCCGGCGGCGCGGATGGCTTCGAGCTTCGCTTCCAGCAGGGGATGATCGGGGACGGCAAACGGTAGCTTCGTGATGATTACGTTTTGTAACGCCTCGCCCGGAACATCGACACCTTGCCAAAAGCTGTCGGTTCCCAGCAAAACACCGCCCGGATTCTCCTTGAATCGTTCCAGCATTTGGTGTCGGGGCGTGCCGTCAGCCTGGCTGTACAGAGCCAAGTTCCGCTCGGCAAGCCAGGGCGTGAGATCTCGACTGACGCGCCGGATCATTTCGTAGCTTGTAAACAAGACGAACGCGTGCCCTTTCGTGCGGGCAACGTAGCGCTTGATCATCTCGACGCAAAAACGCTCGTAGTCTTTGCGCGATACGCTTGGGTCGGGCATTCCATCGACGTAGATCAGCTTGGCTTGTTCGCGGTAGTTGAAGGGACTTCCCAGTTTCAAAGCCTGTGACTGTGTCAGACCGACTCTTGACTTGAAGAAGTCGAACGAGCCTTTCTTTCCGACGGAGAGCGTAGCACTCGTCATGATCACCGTGCGGACTGGTTCGAAAAGTGCCTCACGAAGAGCCAGGCCAACATCAATCGGTGCGCCGGCGAGCGTAATGCGAGGGCGACTTCGGCGAGTCCAACCGGTATCTACCCAGTAGACGGCATCCGGAACGTCCTGCTTACGCCACTTTTCGATCTCGCCCGCCAAGCCGTTAAGACGGTCGAATGCCGAGAGAAAATCTTGCTGCTCGGTATCCGACTTGAATCGATCGGCATCACTACGCACTTCTTGGGCGAGTCGCGCCAGCGAGGGTGTCAGTGGATTATCGACGATCTCTGGCGTTCGGACTCGACGATTCGAATCCTTTCGGTTCTGCGCCCAATCGAAAACGTCACCAAAGAACTCGTCGGCGCGTTGATGACACTCCATCACCAAGCGTTGCGTACCGCCCAGGTGATGATGCACGAGAAGCCCTTTGTTGGTGCGGTCGTTGTAGAGCTTGTTCAGCGTGTATTCGACTTGTCCGGAGGTAACGCCGATCCCGAGATGATCGGCCGCGACACTTTCGAGCGTATGCGCCTCGTCAAATATGACGGCGTCGTAATCCGGCAAGATACTCGCGCCGACGCGTCGCAGCGCTAAGTCGCTGAAGAAGAGAGCGTGATTCACGACCAGGATCTGCGCGTTCTGCACTCGTCGGCGCGCGGCATAGTAAAAGCACTGCTTGTGGGTCGGGCATTTGCGCCCCATGCAGTTCCCACTGTCGCTTGCTACTTCGTCCCAAACAGAACTGTTTGGCTTGAACGACAAATCGCTGAGCGAGCCGCCACCGGTCTCCTTTGCCCAGCCACGAATCTCCCGAAGCTGATCGAAGTCTTCTTGTTGCTGGAACAAACTGTCGGCGCGTGACAGTGCCGTATCAAGTCGTCGTCGGCTGAGGTAGTTGCGGCGGCCCTTCACGAGGACGGCCGTGCATTCGAGCGGAATGATACTCTGCAACAACGGCAAGTCTTTCGTCATCAACTGCTCTTGCAGGCTGATGGTATGCGTCGAGATGATTATCCGCCGCTTCTTGCCGTTCTTCGGTGGCTCTTCCCCACCGAGCTGATCCTTCCCCATCGCGAGTATCACGGGAACGAGATAGCCAAAGCTCTTGCCGACCCCCGTGCCAGCTTCGACGATCAGGTGGTGGCCACGAGCCAGCGCATCTGCAACGGCATCGGCCATTTCCAATTGCTGCGGCCGATCTTCGTAATTGGCGAGCCGCGCGGCGATGCGTCCACCGGGGCCAAGGATCTCGGAGGAACTCAGCATCCGAGCACGATAACACCCGGGATCGCTTCTCGGTAGGAGTTGACGCACGACGCCTGAATCGTCGATTTGTCCCTGGGGAAATATGAATTTTGAAGCCGTAACTCTAGATGTAGTAAGTTTTTAGCGACTTACTGCGAACTCCGGCTGGTCCGTTGCGTCAAAGATTCACTATAGTTGTGTATCAGAGGAGTTCGGGCACGGGTGCAGCGAGGAGAAATCTCGCTGCCACTTCATGAGTGAAGCTACTTTATCGCTGGTCGAGCCGCAGTTGGTGCTAACGCTCTTCGGAGCCAAAGACCAGCATCTGCGGGCAGTGCGAGAAGCGCTGGGAGTGACGATCACACATCGGGACGGGGAGGTCCACGTCTCGGGTGATGACACCGCCGTCGCGCGCGCCACCGAAGTTTTAGAGCAGCTCAAATCTGTCGCGGAGCGCGGTGGAACCGTGACAACCGACGATGTCGATGGTGCCATCGAGCGGATTACCGGCAATGGTGAATCGCTCAAGGGGTCGATTGACGTCATCAACGCGGGGCGGACCATACGGCCTCGGACGGCTGGGCAAGCTGGTTACGTCAATGCGATCCGCAAGCATGACGTCACGTTCGCGATTGGCCCCGCTGGCACAGGAAAGACCTATCTTGCAGTCGCACTCGCCGTCGAAGCGCTCAAGCACCAGCTCATCCGAAAGATCGTCTTGGTTCGGCCGGCTGTGGAAGCTGGCGAGAGTCTCGGCTTCTTGCCGGGCGACCTGCAGGCGAAGATCAATCCTTACCTGCGACCCTTGCTCGACGCCATCCACGAGATGATCGATTACGATCAGATCAAAGAGCATATGGAGCAGGACGTCATTGAGGTAATTCCGCTGGCTTACATGCGCGGTCGGACACTCAACGAGGCGTTCATCATTCTGGACGAAGCACAAAACACGACCGTCGCCCAGATGAAAATGTTTTTGACGCGAATGGGCGAAGACTCGAAAATCGTGATCGCTGGTGATACGACTCAAGTTGACTTGCCACACCACACGCGAAGCGGTTTGGTGGATGCGGTTGCTCGTTTGAAAGGGATCAAAGGCATCGCTGAGGTGCAGTTGACGAAAGCCGACATCGTGCGTCATCGGCTTGTTCAGGAGATTGTTCGGGCCTACGACGAAACGCCGCGCAGCGGTAGGAAGGCTCGGCGTTAGACCGATGTCCACCAGCCAACCACCTCGGACACGCTCCGATCTCACGGCGAGCTTGCGGCTTCCGAAAAGCCCATTGTCGTCCACGGTAAGCTACCTGCGCCGTAGCGATGTGCTGCTGAGACTGCTTCTGTGCTTGTTGGCCGCCGTGGTAATGTGGGGCGCGACGACTGGTTGGAAACCACCATTACCTTTCGCCAGTGGTTACACGCCTGTCCGTGATATCGTCGCTCGAATTGACTTTAGCACCGTAACGAAAGACGGGCCGGAGAACGAGCGACGCCGACAGAGAGCGGAAGCACAAACGGTCTGCGTTTATGAGCATGACGTCCAGCCACTTGTCGAGTTGCGAAACGCACTAAAGAACCGTGTCTTTCTCGTCCGCGACGCCGAATCGCTCGAAGCTCTCAACACGCAGGATCCGGCTGTTTGGACCGAGTTCCTCGACGCCCAGAATTCCCCGGCCGACGAAGTGAAAGAACGCTGGTTCAGCGACTTTCGCGAAGCTCTGGCGGCCGACACGGACCTCGCGAATTTCGAGCGAGGCGTGCAGAACGCCTTTGCTGACTACGAGCGTGACGGACTCTTGCAGCAACTGGAGCATCAGCTTGAAGACGGTAGTCAATCGGCGATCCTGCTGCATCCGATCGGCAATACGGAGTTCACACATCGAGTCGAAGTCGAACAGGTACGCATCACGCAAGCAACAGCGGATTTGCAGGAGCGGCTGAACAACGGTTTTCAGGCAGCGGGACTGCCGGAGCAACACGTCGAAACGACTGCGGAGCTAACTTACAACTGGCTGATGGGGAAGAAGCTGCCGGCCACGTTGCGAATCGATATCGACGCAAGCAAACAGGCTCGTGATGAGAGTGTTGACGCGATTGAAGTAGCCTTTATCAGCTATCAGGCCGGCGATCGTTTAGTCGCCGCAGGCAAGCCGTTGACGAAGGACGACGTCGAGAGTCTTGAAGCCGAAGAGAAGACTATTGCGAATACTTCGAGCTTCGCCGGCAAAATCTGGCACACGCTGGCCGCCTTCGGTATGTACTTCGCGATGTATGTGCTCTGCGGCACGTACCTGTTCTTTCACGACCGCCGAGTTCTGACTGACACTCGTCGGTTAGCCGCAATCCTGGGCGTGGTTGTCGTGACGGTCGCGTTGGGCGCACTAGCTGCTGACGACGACTGGCGCGCCGAAACCATCCCGACCACATTGTTCGGAATCACCGTGGCGATCGCCTATCAACGCGAGCTGGCATTGTTGCTCTCGGCGGTCGTCTCTCTGATCGTGACTCTGTCGGTTGGGCACAGCCTAGCCGAGTGTGTGATCCTCGTCTCGACCGTTTCATCGGCAATCTTACTGGTTGGCCGTGTCCGCAGCCGGACGAAGTTGCTCTACGTCGGTCTTGGTGCCGCTGCGGTTGCAGTCCTCACGACGGTGGGCGTCGGTACTCTAGTCGGACAGGCTTACGGTTGGTCCGGCACGTCCGGGTTCGGGGCGTTCAGCGATTGGATCGGCGACTCCTTCGCCTGGCGTTTGTTAGGCGGTGCGTTGTGGCACGGCTTTTCCGCGATACTAGCTGGCGTGTTGATGACGGGTTTGCTCCCATTCATCGAAAGGCTCTTCGACGTGCAAACGGATATTAGTCTGCTTGAGCTTGGCGACGCGGCGCATCCGTTGCTTCAAGAACTCGTACGCCGCGCGCCCGGAACCTATAACCACTCGATCAACGTGGCATCGATTGCCGAGGCGGCAGCCGATACGATCGGTGCGAACGGGCTGTTGTGCCGCGTCGGCGCCTATTTCCACGACATCGGCAAAATGCTCAAGCCGGGTTACTTCATCGAGAACCAAGGTTCAGACGGCAACCGGCACGAATCGTTAATGCCCGCAATGAGTACGCTGGTGATCATCGCCCACGTCAAGGATGGTGCTGACTTGGCGAAACAACACCGCCTGCCAAGGGCAATCATCGACTTCATCGAGCAACATCACGGCACGACGCTGGTTGAGTACTTCTACAACCAAGCTGCCAAGAAACGCGAAGGCGATCCGGACGCCGCCGATGTCGATGAGACGAGCTTCCGTTATCCGGGTCCGAAGCCACAAACCAAGGAATCCGGTGTCATGATGCTCGCGGATGCAAGTGAGAGCGCCTGCCGCACGCTGAGCGACCCGGCACCCGCCCGCATCGAGCATCTCGTCCACGAGATCGCCATGAAGAGGCTGCTTGACGGCCAGTTTGACGATTGTAATCTCACGCTTCGCGAGTTGGCTGTCGTCGAAGACAGCATTGTCAAATCGTTGACCGCGGTGTACCACGGCCGCGTTAAGTACCCAAACCAACAACCGGCATAGCCTGGCTGAACAGTGATCAAGGTTGATTTGGCGAACGAGCAATCGAAACACGACATCGACGCTGATCTTTTGTGTCGCGCAGTGCGAACGGTGCTCGAAGGCGAGCAGATCCGAAGCGGCATCGTCAGCTTGGCCGTCGTTGATGACCCGACGATACACAAGCTGAACCGCAAGTATCTCGCGCACGATTACCCGACCGATGTGCTCAGCTTTCGCCTGAGTGACGCCGACACACCACTTGAGGCAGAAGTGATTGTCAGCGCCGACACGGCCAGCGCTCGCTCTGCCGACTTCGGTTGGCAAATGCTCGACGAGCTCTTGCTGTACGTTATCCATGGGATGCTGCACTTAGCTGGCTATGACGACAAAGCTGTGTCGGATCGTATGATCATGCGAGAGAAAGAAGAGCAGTACTTGCGATTGCTAGGTCGGCCGCTCCCGACTCCGGAACGAAGCGCAATCAGTGGCGAACAGGCTTTCAAAGGAGGCTCATCCGCGTGACGTGGACAACGATGGGCATCTTGATCGGCGTCGGCCTGTTGATCACCGTCTTTGCGGCGACGGCGTCGAAAGCGCTCCAGGAGTTCTCGCGCCGCGAGCTCGAAGTCTACTGTCGCCGAAGGAAGCGGCGCGATCGATTCGAGCAAATCCTCGAGCATTACGAGCAAGCGGAATTGGGCCTGGAGAGTCTGCAGATTGTCGGAACGGCCGTGTTGATGCTGGCGATCGCGCTATCAGCGGCGACGGTCATCGGCAGCATGACGGCGTTTCAATGGCCACAGTTCGTCGGTGTGCTGAGCGTCTCCTGCCTGATGTTGCTTCTTGTCACCACTTGGATCCCGGAAGCCGTCGTTGCTCTTTGGACCGCGCCGTTCGTTTATCACAGTTGGCCGCTACTTCAAACGATCACTAGGACCCTTTGGCCACTGACGTTGGGAGTGAAAGTCGTTGGGGCGCTGCTACGACGCCTGGCTGATCGACCCGAGGAAGAGGAGGACGAAGAGGAGGCGTTTGAAGACGAGATCCGATCGATTGTCACAGAGGGCTTGTACGACGGTGTGTTGGAGGAAGAAGAACGCGAAATGATCGAAGGCGTGATCGAGCTGGGTGATACGGATGTGTCGGACATCATGACGCCTCGAAGCAACATCGACGCTCTTGACGTCAACCTTCCTTGGAACGAAGTACTCGCATTTGTCGTCGATGCAGGACGGACCCGTGTTCCAGTCTATGAAGACTCGCTCGACCGAATCCTGGGCATCCTCTATGTGAAGGACCTACTGAAGGAACTTTCGCTCTCCGAGAACGGCGACCACAAACCGTTGCGAGATTTGCTGCGAGAAGCCGATTCTGTGCCGACGACAAAGCCGCTGGACGAGATGCTCCAGGACTTCCTCCGGACACGAAAGCACTTGGCGATCGTGCTCGACGAATACAGGGCTGTCGCAGGCGTCGTGACGATTGAGGATGTCTTGGAGGAGATTGTTGGGGAGATCGTTGACGAATCGGATCAGGACCAGGAGGACGAGGTCCAACGCATCGACGAGCGAACCGCCGAGGTGCTGGGCACGCTGCACGTCGATGTTCTCAACGAAGAACTCGGTCTGGAGCTGAGCGAACCCGATGAGTACGACACCATTGCTGGCTTGGTCGTCTCGGCAATGGGGCGCATTCCGAAGCCGAAGGAGTGGATCACGGTGGATGGCGTCAAATTCACAGTTCTCGACAGCTCAAGGCGTCGCGTCGTGCGGATTCGTGTCGAGATCCCGGACGCTCCGCTCACGAGCTAGCTCGGTTGGGCATCTATTGCCTGGCCCTTGGGCGTAAAGGCTGCGCACGCTACCGGTTAAACCGATTAGCTGAAGTTTGACGACTGCGCAACCGATGATGTTGGCGTAGCGTGGCTTAGTTCTCTCAAGCTGGCTCCGCGCCGTTGATGTTAGTCCTTAAGTAATAAGAGGTTAGAGTGATAGTTCGTCGTTCTGCTGCGTAACCTATTTATTAACAGCAGTTTATGGCGAAGGGCCCGGACAAGTGATCGAATACGCAACGTCCAGGTCAGTGCCGGCCGAAAGCTTTGATCTTGACTCTACTTCTTACGCCATTTACACTTGGAACAAGTCAGTACCTCCGAATTATGGGGTGCGAAGAGAAATCTGGGGTCCGTTTGGGAGAGTTAAGTCGTGACCAAGAAAGAGATCGTCAAGACGATTTCCGAAGAAATCGGCATGACGCAACTCAAGACCAAGGAGATCGTCCAGAAGACGTTCGATGCCATTGTCGAGACGTTAGTGGATGAGGGTCGCATCGAGCTTCGTAACTTCGGGGTCTTCGAGGTCAAGAAGCGTGCTGCTCGCAAGGCTCGCAATCCGCGAACCGGGCAGCGAGTCGATGTGCCGGAGAAATACGTCGTAACCTTTAAGCCTGGTAAGGAGATGGAAGAAAAGGTACGTCAGTTGGAAGCACGTGAGGCGGCGGCCAGAGCAGCGGCAGCCAGCGGCAGCATGCAGCAATCCAGCGACGGCACTATCCCTCCATCCGAGCCAGCCCGTTCGATGCCACCAGCGACGGAATCCTTTGGAAATCCAGGGTTTTCGTCCGGAGGCAACTAGAGAATAGCAAGACCTCGGCCAGCGGGTCTCAAATCAGGCTGGTGCCCTTCACTTTGTTCCTGTCTTGGCGGCGTTCGTTGCCTCAGGCAGTTCAGCCATGATGGCTGGATGAATCACATCACGGAGGAATTTCGATGCGTCGGATCTTATTCACGCTGCTGCTGAGCGCAACGCTTAGCTCCAGTGTGGGCTGCTTCCTGCCCATCTATTCCGGCGACCCGGCACAGCGTGCGCAGCAGTTGATCTTCACATCGGAAGATCTCCGCGCGTTTGTCGATGTCTGGGAACGGATTTGGTTTAGGGATATGCCCGACCATATGACGCCTCAGCGAGTTCACGGCGGCGTGATCTAGCAGATTCGCACTTCGAAACGAATGCTTTCGTTCGTCGCGAGCTACCGGTGCGCGCAAACCGCACGCGATTCCTCCCGTCATTGTTCACTTCAACAGACGCGGATAGATTACGAGAGAACTAGAACTCGAAGACAATTCTCCGCGTCTGAAGTATTCAATGTCAAATCCTGCCTCGACTCCCAACTTGGCTGTCCAACTTGGGCGGCTTGATCTCAAGAACCCAATCCTTGTCGCTTCGGGTACGTTCGGCTAC
Organism: Planctomycetaceae bacterium; assembly: GCA_002726245.1. Lineage (GTDB taxonomy): Bacteria > Planctomycetota > Planctomycetia > Pirellulales > Pirellulaceae > PBSM01. The sequence goes on from PBSM01000083.1 coordinate 14,575, forward strand.
GCCCGCGAGATGGAGAGGGTCGTCGAACTGGACCGGCTTGGTGGTATCTTGCCGAAGACAATCACCAAGGCACCGCGGGCCGGTAACGCGCCGTGGAGAACGGTTGAGACCTCGGCTGGTCTACTCAATTCGATTGGGCTTGATAACGATGGCATCGACGCTTTCATCGATCACCATCTGCCCTACCTCGCGACACTGGATACCGCTGTCATCGTTAGCATTGCCGGCAAGACGATCGCAGAGTTCGTTGAGTTGGCCGAGCGACTGGCGGCCGAGTCCGGCATCGCCGCGTTGGAGTTGAACATCTCCTGCCCGAATGTCAGCGGTGGTGTTGACTATGGCACCAATGCAAGTGAGTGTGGGGCTTTGGTGTCGCAAGTGCGGGATCGTTGCTCGTTGCCAATCCTTGCCAAGCTGACGCCGAACGTCACGAAGATCGTCGATATCGCAAAGGCGGCGGCCGACGGTGGTGCTGACGCGGTGAGTCTGATCAACACGCTCCTCGGCATGGCGATCGACTGGCGCAAGCAACGTCCCATGTTAGGCAACACGCTGGGCGGTTTGAGCGGGCCGGCCATCAAGCCGGTTGCTTTACGCTGCGTCTATCAAGTCGCCAATGCAGTAGACATTCCGATCGTTGGCATCGGTGGAATTGCCACGATTGACGACGTGCTGGAGTTCCTGGTTGCCGGCGCCTGCGCCGTACAGATTGGTACCGCGAACTACTACGATCCGACAGTGTCTACACGGTTGGTTGACGAACTTCCTGGCGCACTTGCCGAACTGAACGCGGTCTCTGTTGCTGACGTCGTTGGTACCCTTCCACGCCAATCCGCGGTGCCGGCCGAACGCAAGTGCGAAGCGACAACATCGACATAGCAGCCCAACCTTCGCGACAGAACAACACTTGGAGTCTAACTGCAAGCCATGCGAGTTTTATCGGGAATACAACCGACGGGCCGATTCCATTGGGGTAACTACTTCGGCGCGATCCGGCAGTACATCGAGTTGCAGAACGAGGATGAAGCCTACTACTTCATTGCCAATCTGCATGCACTGACAACGATCCGCGAGCCGAAGGAACTGCAACAGAATACGCTCGACGCTGTGCTCGATCTACTCGCACTGGGGCTCGATCCAGACCGTGCGACGCTCTTCATACAGTCCGACATCCCGGAAGCTTCCGAGCTATGCTGGCTGCTAATGAGCGGCACGCCGATGGGGTTGCTGGAGCGTTGCGTATCCTATAAAGACAAGGTTGCGAAGGGACTGGCGGCCAATGCCGGTCTGTTTACTTATCCTGTGCTACAAGCTGCCGATATCCTGATCTATGACGCGGACATCGTTCCCGTTGGACAGGATCAAGTGCAGCACGTCGAGGTGTGTCGTGATATCGCGCAGAGCTTCAACCATCATTTCGGCGAGACGTTCATTCTGCCCAAGCCGCGTGTGTTGGAGGCGACCGCCAAAGTACCCGGGACGGATGGCGAGAAGATGTCGAAGAGTTACGACAATACGATCGAGATCTTTGAGCCGCTCAAGCCGCAGCGCAAGAAGATCATGAGAGTCACGACCGACTCGCGGCCGATGGAGGATCCCAAGGAGCCGGAATCGGATCACCTCTATCAACTCTACGCCTGCTTTGCCAACCAAGCCGACCTTGAAGCGATGGCAAACAAGTACCGCGCGGGCGGCTTTGGGTATGGAGAAGTCAAGAAGGCAATCGCGGATGCCTCCGAGGATTACTTCGCCGAAGCCCGCGCTCGGCGCGAGGAACTAGAAGCCCAGCCGGACCGCATCCGCGAAATTCTCGGTGATGGAGCGAATTGTGCTCGGAAGAAAGCCGCTGAGGTGTTGCGGCGTGCTCAGGACGCCTGCGGAGTGAAGGGTTAATCGGCATGGCCGTCCTCGGAATCGGAACTGATATCGTCGAGTGTCTGCGGATCGCTCAGATGATCGAAAGGCATGGGGAGTTGTTTCTCAACCGCGTCTATACGGCTCGCGAGATCGAATACTGCAGTTCGCGCAAGGCGGCCACGCAGCATTACGCGGGCCGCTGGGCTGCCAAGGAAGCCGTGTTGAAAGCAATGGGCACCGGCTGGGCACGTGGGATCAGTTGGCAAGACATTGAAGTCCGCAACGACGAAGGTGGCCGTCCCTTCATCGCTCTGGGTGGCGGAGCGCGCGAGGTGTGTGAATCGCTTGGTGTCTCGGAAATGCTGATCACCATTTCACACTGTCGGTCTCATGCGACGGCATATGCGCTGGCGAACCGGCACGACGACTAGCGTCGGCTATTCACGGGCATCTATGAAGCGATTGGCCCTTCTTCGGCAACCTTCCAGATCGCGGTCAGAACTTCATTGCATTTTCGAGCAATCGCTTCGCCGTTCATACCGTCAAAGCAGCTCCGATGTGCCGCGACCGTGACGGGGCCTTTGTATCCACCCTCTTTCAAAGCCCGAGCGATCTCGTCGATGCTGGTAGTTCCCTCTTCGTTGTGCAACTGACGCTGTTCTTCTGAGAGAGACTCACGATCCGCATCGGCGGGTGCGTCTGCAATCCGCACGTAGGCGACGTCGTTGACTCCCAGCCCGTTCAATGAATCGACCGTTCCGCCGCCTACATACCAGTCCCACGTATCAAGTAACAAGCCAACGTTGTCGCCAGGAACTGATTTCAACAGCAGCGATAGTGCGTCCGCCTCGTGAATGAATTGGAACTGCTCGCGTCCACGACGCGATTGCGCCGCGTAGTAGCCAACCGCCAATCGAATGTTGTGCTTACCAAGCACCTCCGAAATCTCAGCCAGTCGCGTGCGATGCAATTCAAAGTTCTCGTGGTACGGAAGATAATCGCTCTCCGGCAACACGTGCGTCAGACAAGCGTGAACCTTGGCATCCTTGGCGAAACCCAAGGCCCCCTCGAACTCGGCGAGCTGCGCCTTGTAAGTCTCTTCGTCGCCTCGCCACTCGACAGGTAGCTCGAAGCCGCCAATGCTGATACGTGCGCTGGCAATGAACTGGATGGTTTGTGCGAGTCCTTGGTTTTTGGCCCGCCGCAGGAAGTCATCGACTTCAAGATCAAGACCGCGAAAGCCGGTGGTAAGCGCGAGCTCGATCAGCTCACTTTGGCGAGCAGAAATACCTACGGCAGAAGGATTTAGATTCTTAAACATAGAAAATCAACATAATCCAAGCGGGAGAGTCACAATACGCGGCGCGTGCCGCAGGCGAGAAATGAATTATGGCAAAAGTGATCGGATTGGCAAAGGGGAGAGATTTGTTGCGGAGTGCGGCGATGACACTCTCTTCCTGGAGCCCATTTATGCCGTTGTGTGGTCGGCAGTTGCCTAGCGAGGAACTTCTTCGCTTGCGCGCTTCGGTGTGCCAATCCGAAGCAGGTTAAGAGCTGTCTAAGACTCGAGAGGTCGATTTCACCGAAGCGAGTTGGAGTCCAAGGCAACTCGACGAAGTCGATGCAACCGAGTGCAGTTAGTTGATGGCGAAACTCGCATCGGTCTACATCAGATCGCCCACTTTCTTCTCGGATTGAAGAGGCTTGCGATCTGGTATACGAATTGTTCGTGATCCAGAACGGCAGTTGCTCATTGCCACGAGGGAGGTGATGTTTCCCAAATGCTGCGATTTGCTCGCAGTTCGCGATTTGACAGGTCTAATTCGATGCCCGGATACTCACCCTGCGTGATCGGGTGAAGTCGTTCTTTGAGCAAGATGGTATTTTGAGCGTAGGGTTTCGAGGAGCCAGCTAAGTCATCACGAGATGTTAATCGCAAAAAAGAAAACAAAAAGCGGCCAATTCGCCTGGGAGCGCAACTTAGTCTGTGGAAAGGCGTTTTATGGAAATGGACAATTCAGATTCAACCAGACACGAGGAATTCGTTTCGCTCTTTGTGCGACACGAGGCAGCGGTCTTTTCATTCGTGCTCTCGATGGTGCAAAACACAGCGGATGCCGAAGATGTGGTGCAGCGAGCCAGTATCACCATGTGGCGCTGCTTCGATCAGTATCAGTCCGGAACCAATTTTCGAAATTGGTCTTTCCAGGTCGCCAAGAACGCGGCGCTGAATCACCTCACCAAAGTGAGCCGTGATCGACACGTCTTTGGCGAAAAGCTGGTTGCCTTGCTGGCGGAACAGGCCGAGGAACGAGCTGAAAATCTCAATGCCCGCCGCCGGGCGCTCGATTCCTGTGTGGAAAAACTGCCTGCCAATGACCACGAGATGTTGGCGGGTTGCTATGCCGAGGGTGCTACGATTCGCTCGTTTGCGGAGAAATCCGGGGACACCGCCAACAAGATCTATAAACGAGTCAGCCGTGTTCGACGTCAACTACAGAAACGCATCGAACGTCAGTTGGGAATGGTGGAGGTGACCGGATGACCGACGAAATGCAGGAACTAATTGATAAAGCGCTCAACGAAACCGAAACCGCAACCGAGGACGAGCTGCGTGCTCTTGAAGATCGTTTGCTTTGTGATGCACAGGCCCGCGATAACTATCTGAACGCTGTAAATGTTCATGCGTCATTGCGCCGTCGATTCTCATCCGGAGTCGAATCCCAACTATCGGGAAATGTAACGCCGGTTCGATCTGTATCGCGCCGACGTCTCGCGATTGGACTAGCCACCGCTGCATGCCTGGCGCTGATAGTCGGGATAAGTGTTAGATCGTTTTCAATCCCACAGTCGCCTGTGATCGTCGCACAGGTTGTGGGTGCTTACCGTGATACCGGGATTGCCTACACTACCGGCGAATCGGTGGAACCGGGCCCCATGGTTGTCTCAAAGGGTTTGGTTCGACTGGACTTTTCGAACGGCGCACGTGTCACGGTCGAAGGTCCGGCGCGGCTGGAGTTGATCGATGAGAAACGGCTGGTTTTACATCGAGGAGTGGTCACTGCGACGATTCCCGAGTCGGCGATTGGCTTCGTGATCGATACGGCAGCCGCTCATGTCGTCGATCTCGGCACTTCTTTTGGCGTTTCCGTAAATGATTCAGGGCTCACCGATGTATGCGTTTTCGAAGGTGAAGTGGCGGTAAGTTCGCCGCGGACGAATCGTCCTGACGCCCCGCCTCACCTGTTGCGAGAGGGGCACGCGGTCCGCGCCAGCAAAGATTCGACTTCCATCGATTCCGTGGCCTACGAAACGTCCCGTTTCGAAAACGCGTGGCCAGTGAACTCAGGCGTTTTGCAAACGACGGGTTCAATGCGTTTTGTATCGCCAGGGCCCGACTTCCATCCTGGGAACTATGAAGACAACGAACACATCGTGGTATTTCCGGAACGAAAAGGAATCATTTCCAGCGAGACAATCCGAGTGGACATGATCGATCCGAGTGAATACGCCAAGTCACATTATCGCGATAAGCCTGAACTGCCGTCGGGCCAGCGATTGACTAGCTAGTGTCCGACCAAGAATATTTTGAGCCCTGCAATCGCAGGGATTTGTTCGTTAAAAGCTCCTCGAAGATGGAACCA
>PBSM01000084.1 GCA_002726245.1 Planctomycetaceae bacterium
GGAATTTGACCAAGGGTGCGTTCACATTGAAGTTTTACGCTTTCTACGACTTCGTCCCCTCCGAGCTTGCTCGGTGGAACGGGTGACTTTGCACTAACCGACCTCCCCAATGACACACGCTTTCCTCTCCCCGACCACCGCCGCGAAGCGGCGGTCGGGGAGAGGAAAGCAGGAGAGTGGCGTCGTACGCCGCATAGTACAAAATCATGCGTTCCAACCGAGCAAGCTCGGAGGGGACGAAAGCGTTCGATTTCAAAGTTTATACAAATTCACCCGAATTCCATTTGGTACTAGGAACGCTCACGAAATAACTTCCTCGTTTAACCCGTAGCCGTAGGCGAGGGATGTCATCCACCGGACGACCCTCGCCTACGGCTACGGGTTAAACGAACCTGAACAAATGGGGAAGTTATTCCGTGAGTGTTGCTACACACCGTTCTGCCGGACAGGCTGCCCAAGGAGCTTCGCCGCTGCGTTGAGAGATTCCGCTCGGCTCGTGGAACCTACTTCGGCGGCGACTATCACTGCCCGGAAAACACGTTTGGGGGTGGATTGTCAAAGCTTAACGAACTACCCTATCTTAATAGACACGCCTTACAGCAGACGGATCGTCGTGACTGTCTCGCGCCCTGCTGTTGACCGCCTTCCTCCCGTTTTCCAACAACGAGCTTCCAAGCACAAAGAGGTCGCCCGATGAAGTCCTTTGTATGCGTTATTCTCGCCACTACGTTGTTGTCGCTGGTACCCAACTTGGCCATCGCGGACGGGCTCTTCCCCGACAAGGCTCTCGAGGCTGCGGTTCGCAAGTATGTCTTTGAGAAACGAAACAACGAAGAGCCGATCGTCGAAGCAGATGTTGTCAACATCTCGCAGGTCGTATCCAAAGGCAGCGGCATCAAGGACCTGACAGGACTCGAAAAGTGTCGCAGCTTGGCTTTGCTTGACTTGGCCGGCAACGAGATCGAGAAGATCGACGCTATCAAGGACCTCAAGAACATCCAGTCACTCGATCTGTCGAAGAACAAAATCAAAGACATCGCGCCGATCGCTGGCTTGACCAAGCTGCAATACATCGAGCTGTCCAACAACGAAGTCAGTGACTTGTCAGCCTTGAGCAAGCTCGAAAACCTCCGGTCGCTGTACGTCGCGCACAACAAGGTGAAAGACTTGAAGCCCGTCGCTGGCCTCACGAAGATGTGGTCGCTTTACGCGAACAACAATGAGATCTCCGACATCGCACCATTGGCCGGTCTAGGCAAATTGGATGCACTCGATCTCTCCGGCAATCAAGTTGCCGATGTGTCGCCACTGAAAGAGCTCAAGGCTTGGAAGTATCTTTTCCTGGCCAATAACAAGCTGACGGACGTGAAGGTGCTAATCGAGATGGCCAAGGGTGACAAGGAAAGCAACTTCACCCCGTTTTGGAAAGTCTATCTTACAGGCAATCCGCTCAGCGACGACGCCAAGACGGCACAACTTGAAGAACTGAAGAAAGCCGCCAAGAGCGTCGAGTTCAAGTGATTCTCTCGTGGCGGTGGCATCCTGTCGCCGTTCAGTAACGGTGTGAATACGGAGGCGGGATGCCGCCGATGCGATTGGCAGCCCTCTTCGCGTATTCTGTAATCCCGGTAAGCTAAGGTTCCGCCTTAGCGTCCACTGCCTGCTGTCCTGCAGTTACTCCGATGTCGAAATGGATTCGCATTGCGTCAATCGATGATTGTCCGCCGGGAACGGCTTGCGAACTCGTCGTGGAAGACCGCATCATCGCTCTCTACAATATCGACGGCACGTTCCACGCATTGGATGGCATCTGTCCGCACCAAGGCGGACCACTGGGCAAGGGAACGTTGACCGGTTGTGTTGTCACCTGCCCTTGGCACGGCTGGCAGTTTGACGTAACGACGGGCCAACATCAAACGAGCGCATCCCTTCGGCATGCGCCGTTCGCCGTTAAGGTGGACAATGACGCTGTCTGGGTGGACTTGGAAGGATGATTCTCTACCGCCCGTTCTTGAACAGCGACCCGCCGGCAATCGCGGAGATATGGCGCAGCCAGCACCCTTCGCCAGGGTTGATGCAGACGATGACGGCGGCGACGCTCGACGAGTGTGTTTTCTCAAAGCCTTACTTCGACCGCGCGGGTTTGATTCTCGCTATCGAAGATGACAAGCCAATCGGCTTCGTCCACGCGGGCTTCGGGCCGACAGACGATGGTTCGGAGTTGGACGAGACGCTGGGAGTCACGTCGCTACTGCTGGGATCTCCCCATCCCCAGGCTCCGCGGATCGCAGTGGATTTGCTCGCGGCTAGTGAAGACTATCTACGCTCGCGCGGCGCGGCGGTGTTGCATGGCGGTGGGACAGCTCAATTGGGGCCTTTTTACTTCGGCTTATATGGAGGCAGCGGGCTGCCTGGCGTTCTGGCAACGGATCAAGGCATGCTCGACGTCTTCGAGCAAGCCGGATACGAGCGTGAGCTTTATTGCGAAGTGCAACGCCGCGATCTGGCCGGTTTCCGCCCTCCCATGGATCGTCATCTGATGCAGGTTCGCCGGGAGTTCCAACTCGGGCAGGCCGATGATCCGCTGCCCACAGACTGGTGGGACGGGTGTGCGTTTGGGCACACAGATCGCTTGCGATTTCTGCTCACTAGCAAATCAGGCGACGGTGCGGACGAGGCTGCAGCAGCGAAGGCAAGTTTCTGGGACATCGAGCCACTAGCGAGTTCATGGGGTGTGCACGCGATGGGGCTGGTGGACTTCCAGATTGAACAAGAGATAGGCACTCCGGCGGTTGCGACCTTTTTCTTGGGCGAGATTCTGCGGCAACTGGCTTCGTATGGGACGACACTTGTCGAGATACAAGTAGCGAGCCGGCAGACACTCTTGTCAGAGGCGTGTCAACAACTTGGCTTCGAGTTGCATGACCGGGGATTCTGCTTTCACAAGCGACCGGCATGAGATCTGCTGTAGACATAAACGTCAAAACGACGAAACTATGAGCTGACAGCTTTGGGTGGACAGCAATGACAAGGAGAGTCAGATGGATCGAGTGTTGACGGTTGTTCTCGCGGGAGGAAAGGGAACGCGGCTGGAACCGCTAACCCGTGATCGAGCTAAGCCGGCGGTTCCGTTCGGCGGCGGCTATCGGATCATCGATTTCACACTCTCGAACTGTCTGAACAGTGGGCTGCGGCAGATCCTCGTCCTGACTCAGTACAAGGCAATGAGCCTCGGTCGTCATATCAATCTCGCGTGGCGCGGACTGGTAAACTGGGAGCTTGGCGAGTTTGTCGATGTCGTCCCGCCGCAGCAGCGCATCGATGAGCATTGGTATCGAGGAACCGCCGACGCCGTTTATCAGAACATCTTCGCGATCGAAAAGGCCGATCCGGAATACGTCGTCATCTTGGCAGGCGATCACGTCTATAAAATGAACTATGACGAGATGGTCAAGTCGCACAAGGAAAACAACGCCGACGTTACCGTGGCGGCGCTGCAAGTTCCCGTCGAAACGGCGGCTGGTCAATTCGGCGTCATGGAAGTCGAAGAGAACTCGCAAATCATTGGCTTCCAAGAGAAGCCGCTCAAACCGCGATCGATTCACGGCGACGAAGAGAATTGCTTAGCGTCGATGGGAATCTATGTATTCTCCGCCCGATTCTTATACGAGCAGTTGTGCAAGAACGCGGCACAACTGGATGCGGGGCACGACTTTGGACATAACATCATTCCATCGATCATCGATTCGCAGCGTGTCTTTGCTTTCCCGTTCCGAGACGAAAACCAGAAAGCAGAAGCCTACTGGCGCGACGTCGGCACTTTGGACGCTTACTACGAAGCCAACATGGACCTCGTGCAGGTTGACCCGTTGCTGAATGTCTATGACGAATCGTGGCCAATCTGGACGCATCGGCCGAACTTGCCGCCCCCGAAGTTCGTGTTCGCCGAAGAAGCTCCGGACGGGCGGCGAGGTGAGGCACTAGATAGCATCGTTTGTCCCGGCTCCATCATCTCGGGTGGACATGTCCAAGGATCGACTGTCGGGCCCAGTTGCCGGGTCAACAGCTTTGCCAGCGTGGAAGGATCGATTCTTTTCGCTGGTGTAACGGTTGGCCGCCGCGCGCAGATCCGCCGCGCGATCGTCGATAAGGGCGTCACGATCCCGCAAGACGCTCGGATTGGCTACGACCACGAAGAAGACCGTCGCCGAGGCTTCGAGGTGACCGAGAAAGGAATCGTCGTCATCGCAAAGGCCGCTGCTTCTGAGAAGTTGTTCGACGCGGCGTGACGAAGTTGTCAGTCGTTTCAACTTCAGGCGAGGGAACTTCTAACGGACTCGTCCCTGAAACATCTGGAAAGGGCGGAGTCGTTTTCCTGGGCGTTTCGTACGGTATCGACGAAGCGTCCTATCCGCTGACGACATCTTCGTTTAAGCTAGATGGCTTGTCCTGGTTCTGGAGTGAGGAAGACGAATGGTTGTCATGCGTGTTCGCGACCGCGAATCGATTCAAGAGGCGGTCCGCCGCTTTCGCAAGCTCGTTGAGCGAAGTGGCTTGAAGAAGGAAATGCGGCGTCGGCAGTATTACGAAAAGCCGAGCGAGACCAAACGTCGTGCCCGCTTACGAGCGGAACGTCGTGCCTATGCCGCTCGGCGTGCCCAAAATACACGGTAGGGCAGCCGGTGGATCCCACTGGCCGAGTGGCATCTCGCGGAGATTCGCTGCGATTCTCCCGATCCGGAGTACCGCTCGGCAAGCGGCACCCACTCGGTGGGCCTACGTAATGTGAGCGCCGGTCGTCTCGACATAGACCGCGTAGAGTGACGTGCTGCCGGTCATGAACAGACGATTGCGTTTCGATCCACCGAAGCAAACGTTACTGCAAATCTCGGGCAACAAGATCTGACCGATGCGAGTTCCGTCGGGCGAGAAGATGTGAACCCCATCGTACCCATCGCCAACCCAGCCGGCACTTGCCCAGACGTTGCCATCGGCATCGGCCCGAATGCCGTCCGCGAAACCACCCTTCTCCTCACCGTCCATTTCCAACATCATCGAAGCGAACTCGCGGCCATTCTTCAGTGTAGCCTCCCCAGCGACGTCCCAGACCTTGATGTTCCGTGGAGCGTCGTCGTAATGCGAGGCTCCTGTGTCCGCGACATACAACATCTTGTAGTCGGGTGAGAAGCACAGTCCGTTCGGTTTGTTGATGTCGTCCGCAACCTGATTCACTTTGCCAGTCTTGCTATCGATCCGGTAGATCGCTTCCTTCTGATAAGGCTGCGGCGAACCCGTGTCGGCGCGGCGGCCTTCGTAGTTCATCAAGCCACCGTAGCCAGGATCGGTGAACCAGATGTCGCCATTAGGATGCACGACCGCGTCGTTCGGTGCGTTCAACGACTTGCCGCCATAGCTCTCGGCAAGTACGGTCACTCCGCCGTTGTGTTCGAAGCGAACGACTTTGCGCGTTCCGTGCTGACACGAAATCTGACGGCCTTGGTAATCAAAAGTATTACCGTTGCTGTTGCCCGAAGGATGACGAAAGACGCTGACATGTCCATCCTCTTCCAACCAACGCAACTGGATGTTCCGCGGGATGTCGCTCCACAAGAGATACCGCCCAACGCCGTTCCACGCCGGTCCCTCGGCCCACAACATGTCCTGACTGTGATACAGCCGCAAGATCGGACTGTTGCCAAGCTTGTACTTCGCGAAGCGATCATCCAGGACGACCACATCCGGTTCAGGATAACGCACGGGCGGAGCATCCGGACCGTAATCGCGGCCGAGCGCCGTTGAGGCCGTTGCCGCGGCCGAAGCCGCAAGGAACGCGCGGCGTCCGATTTGAGGGAGTTCCAGCTTGTTGTGGTCTTGCGTTTCGTATTTCATCGAAGTCTCCGAACCAATTGCAAGGATGCGTCCTCATGGTGAGTTGGATTTGCCCTTAACTATCGTCGCTGCGCCGGTGAGATGCAAGCAGCGAACATCTGGCTGAGGCTCATTCCCCCGACCGGGAGATAATCAGCGTTTCCGCCGCACCAAGCCGCCCGGAGCCGTGAGCTTCGACGATTGCACGGTACGTCGTCTCGCGTCGAGGCAGGTCGAACGTGATGGTCTTCGTACCCGACGCGTCAAGCTTCACGTAAGGCTCCCAGTAGATCGTGGCTGCCGACTCCGTAGGAGTGACACTTGAGCCGGGCGAGCGTCCGAGAAGCCGAGCATACTGGCGAACGAAACGCCCGGGCTGCACATCCCTCGCGATGAGCGTGTCCCTTGTTTCCTTCGGCTGCTTCCCGGCCCCGCCAGCGACTGCCTTAGGCTGGTCGATCGTATACCGTTGCCGCGATGCAGATTCGATTGGTGCCGCGGGATCGGACGAAGTAGGCAGTTCCGCCACCGAAGGAGCGGCGGACGGGGCGTTCCCCGCAGCCACAGCCATGTTGCGGCGCGGTTGCATCGCAGGCTCCGGCGCTGGCCGTTCGGCGCTTTCCATCTGCACCTGAAGCTCGACTTGTCCCTTGGCGGCGGCGCTCTCACTCTCCGCACCGGCAAACAAGTCGATGCCGTCGGACGGGAGCTGCGCTTCCTCAATCCGCTCCGAGTCGGTTTGATCCTCCGACTTGGCTTCGTCCGACGCAGCGTGAAAGGCAATCGCTGTTGCCGCGGGGTATGATGGCGCTTGAGTCCAGATCAGCCCGATAGCGAGCGCGGTGGCGGCAATCGCGCCCGAGGGAACCCAGAGCTTGAAGCTAAGTCCTGTTCGCGCGAGCCCTAACACCGCCAGCAGCAATAATAACCCCGCGCCGCCAACCACAAGGACCATTCCTACGGCGAATGGCGGTTCCTTCGCTTTCGGCTGCGCGATAATCGCCGTTTGGCTGGCCGCAGGTTGCGGATTACTTTGTTGCTCGGCGACGAAGGGCAACTCGAAAGCATCGCCGATCACGGCCAGCCCTGCTTCTTCTCGCGAGCTTGCTCGTAACTGTTGATATCTAAACTCATCAGTTAGATCATCAAGACGAGCGGCCAAGAAATGATCCGACGGGACTTCCACAAAGCGTCGCCAGCCTTGCGTTCCGAGCAGCAAATCTAAAGCCTGTTCGGCACCCTCTTCCGACGACAGATAGAAGTTGGCGTCTTCCATATCTTGCGGGTCGGCGATATCGGTGAGCAGGTGGAAGTACGTCGGCAGACGTGTCGATTTGTCTTGGCCAAGATTCAGGACAGCATCGTCTACGACCGAGAGGCCGAGCGTTGCGGCCACTGGAGAATCGTCCTCATCGGTCACGGCGACTTGTAATTCGACGCTGCTCCCCGGCGTGTACTTCTCTTGCACTCCTGACAGGCGAACTTGTAGAGCCTTGCGAACCTTTCGATAGGCGAGTCGCTCTGCGATCGGGACCATCGGGGTTACGCTGCGATCGAAGACGGTAATCCGAATCACGCCTTGTGCGTCGGGTGCCAGAACAAGTCTACCGGCAAACGACGCCACGCCGTTCTCCGCGACCTCGTAGTCGGGTTTCTCAATGCTTAGCTGCCCGACCATCGCGCCGCGGCAGTAGCCGGCGACGACGAGCGGTGTTTCGGCACTTGTCGTGTCGAGCTTCAGCTCAATCGGCTCGGAAGCTGCAAAGACTCCCGGCCCGGTCTGCATCACCAAGCGTTGCTCCGGATCAGCTCGCGGTAACTCAATCGACTGCGCGATTCCAACTGGTTTATCGATCGCGAACCAATACTGCGCATCCGTTTGCGGAGTGAAAGACGTGACGCCGCGCCCCTCGTGAGTCGTGGCGACGTCGGCGACTGCATTGTCCGCTGAATCGACGATGCGTCCTTCGATATGCGTCGGTTCCCCGTGAGGGTCGCGGCTGTGGAAGTACAAACGGTTCCGTAATCCCGCCGCCAACTTGCCCCCTTCGGGATAGAAATGGACGTTCACCTTTCCAAGATTGATGGGGACGTCTTCGGAAATCGTCTCATCACCGTTGGAATCTGTGATCGTGACCGATAAACTCGCTCGATTGTCGGCGAGCTTGTCAGGAACGCGAAAGCTTAGTTTCGCCGCACCATTGGCGTCTGTCTTCATCTCCGGAATCGCCAACTTCTCACCACCGAAGTATGCCTCTGCCTTTAGTTCGGCGTTGGCAATCGGTCCGCCAGCCGCATACTCGGCAAGAAACTCGGCTTCGACCATCTCGCCATTTGTATAGCTGTCCTTGGCCAGCTCAAGCTTCTGTTTGAAACGCGGAGCGCGATAGCGACGTACTTCGAACTCGCGCCACTCTTCGGAAAAACTATCGTTCGGGCTCTGAACCACAACGGCGTACGATCCGTCCATCGCATCCTCGGGCAACGCGAACTCGCTTACGCCCACGCCATCGGTTGTCGATGCGATCTTCTCCGACGACTTGAGCACGTCACCAGCCGTTCCAGTGACGACATAACGAACCTCCGTCTCCGAGTCTGCATCAAAGCTCAAACGAGACAACGTGACGGAGCGATAGTTGACTGTTTCACCGGGCTGGAACAGCGGTCTATCCAAGCGAAGATAAGTGAGCTGCTTGGCATCGGAAACCTCCAGTGGTCGCGAAAGGAAGTCCGAGGCGTTCGCGGGCGCAACTTCGATCCGAGCCGCCTTCTTCGCGAAAGCTGATGGCAATTCCAACGACAACGTGCCTGAAGAATCCGTTCGAGACATGTCTTCATACGCAAGATCATTCTTCTGGTCGTAGAACCGAACGGTAACGTCGGTCTCCAACGGCTCGCCGTCGGGAGTGGTCGTGCGAACCGCGAATGTATTGACCGCCTCGGCATTCAGCTTGGACGACCCGACGAGCACCGTGCGCATAGGCGCCGGGGCAACGGTGGCAGGCGCAGCAGTGGCCTCGGCGTTGTCCGCGACGTGTACGTCCCGATGTGAATCCGAAATGAGCAGTGGCGAAGACATCACGCACAACAAACCGGCGGCAGCTACTCCGACCAGCCAGTTGGCCGTCGTGCGCCAAGCTGAGCTTGCTGCCGGTTGAGAAGCGGGCGTTGGCACTTGATCTGACTCGCCGGGCCGAGTCCATTCCATCTGCTCCGTGTCGAAGCGGCTGGCTCGCTCAACAGATTCCGTCTGTAACTTGACAGTCGAATACGCGCGAGCCACCTCCGGATCGGACGAGATACGTTTGCGTACCGCGATTTCCTCGTCCTCCGGAAGGAGGTCGTAGATGAACTCCCAAAGTTGTTGATGTAGGTTGGACATAGTGGGTAGTAGGTAGCGGGTAGCGGGTAGTAAGAACACTTCTTCACTACCTACTATCGACTACCTGCTAGCTACTCTCTTCCGCCAGACTTTCTCTCAGTTTCGTAATCGCGAGCCGCATGCGTGTCTTAACCGTTCCGAGGGGTATACCGACCGTTTCGGCTATCTCCTCGTACTTCAGTTCGCCATTCTGACGCAAGAGGAACACTTCTTGCTCCTCACTACGCAGCTCGCGCACCGCGTCGCGGACTCGTTCGAGCCGCTCGTTATTCTGCGCGATGACCTCTGGACCAACATGCGAACTCTCAATCGTGCCCTCGTCGTCTGGAAGCCCTTGTCTCTTGCGTCGCCAAGCAGTCTGTCGCAGGTCTCGGCCGGTATTCATCGCAATGCGGAATATCCATGCCTTGAGGTTCTGGACCTCAGCGACTTTCTCCTTATGGCGCCAGCACTTAACAAAAGTCTCCTGTAAGGCGTCGCGAGCATCCTCGATATTGCCGACCAGGTAATACAATGTCCCCAGCAACTCGCCTTGGTATTGTGCAAAGGCATTCTCGAGCGCACCGCAATCGGTGTCGCTGGGAGCCTTTGACTGGCGAGCAACTTTGGTCACGCGAACGCCTCTTCGCTGAATTAGACGAGGAGGTGAGCCTGGCGGATTCACCTTGATAGAGTTTTTAGCAGAAAACTCCATCGTATTCAGCACTTAGGGTCGGCAAGGGGCAAGAAAACGAGGACGTCTCTATTCTAATAACGACGATCTTGCCGGTTTGTTAGTCATTGGAGGATAATAAGTTCTGACTTTTCTGTAGGTCCGCATCGCTGAGGCGGACCTTGCGGCAGCCGTCGCCAGGCGATTGCACGCAACGATGCAAACACGAAGCGAGTGCAATCATGTGGCCCACTGGCGATAAGACCCGAGAACTCCTCCTCGGAGTCCGGGATGGGGACGATGATGCAGTCAACCGTCTGATCGAACGCCACCGAGACGCCGTGCTCCGGATGGTACAGATGCGGCTCGATCACAAGATCCGTCGTCGGGTCGATGTAAGCGATGTCGTCCAAGACGTGATGATCGATGCCCACCGCCGCCTACAGGACTACATCGCGAACCCCGTGATGCCATTCCATCTCTGGCTGCGACACATTGCGAAGGATCGCATCATCGACGCGCATCGGCGTCATCGCGGCTCGCAGAAGCGCAGCGTTGATCGCGAGCAAGCTCTCGCCGTTCCAGGCGCGAACGATCATTCGACGATGAACCTTGCGGCTCACTTGTGCGATGGCGAGCTAACTCCCGCCGCTGCGGCGACTCAGCGGGAAATGGCAAAACGCGTCGCCGACGCGGTCAGCGAACTCGGCGACCAAGACGCAGAGATCATCATCATGCGACATTACGAACAACTCACGAATCAAGAAGTCGCGCAAGCTCTCGGTCTGAGTGAACCGGCAGCGAGCATGAGATACCTGCGGGCGGTAAGGCGTTTGCGGGAGATGTTAACCGGGGGCGATGGAGCAGAAGAATGAAACGCATTCAACGAATTCATCTCGTCGGTGGATTGTCCGTCTCGCTGCTCGGCCTAGGAATCGTGATCGCATCGACGTTCATGTATGCTCAGAGAGTGGATCAACTGAACACAAACCTTCAATCCGCTGCCGACGTCGCACAAGTTACCGACGCGATGCGGTATGTCGTCGCTGGTCCCGGTCCAACTTACATCTTCGGATTGCTCCTAGCACCAAACGGAATTTGACCAAAGGTGCGTTCACATTGAAGTTTTACGCTTTCTACGCTTTCGTCCCCTCCGAGCAAGCTCGGAGGGGACGAAAGCGTTCAAATTCAAAGTTTATACGAATTCACCCGATTCCATTTGGTGCTAGTTCTGGGCGGATTACTCTACGCCCTGGTCATCTTAGCAATATGGTTCGTCGGCCCACCGGAGTCACCCAACTCGTCCACGGCTCATGACGCGTGAAACGAACGTCCAACGAGACGAGGCGCTTGCATTGCTTCTCGCTGATCTGACGGATCAGGCGAACGATGGGCAGCATGTCGATATCCATGCTGTCTGTGAGGAGCATCCTGATCTCGCCGATGAACTGCGCGAACTGTGGGGAGCGGTGATGATCGCGGATGCTGCAGGCAGCAGCGAGGCGACTTCTGATTCAACCGCACAGGAAGCCCCGGCGCTGAGCTTTGATCTGCCGTGTCGTTTTGGCGATTATGAATTGCAGGAAGAGGTGGGCCGCGGCGGGATGGGAGTTGTCTACCGCGCGCGGCAACTCAGTTTGAATCGCGAAGTCGCTTTGAAGATGATTCTGCGCGGGCAATTCGCTTCGGACGCGGACCGCGAACGTTTTCAAGCGGAAGCAGAAGCGGTGGCGCGTCTCGATCATCCGGGCATCGTGCCGGTCTTCGAAGTCGGAGAGATCGACGGTCAACCGTATTTCAGCATGAAGTACGTCAAGGGGCAGACGCTGTCGCAGTTGCTCGCGGGAGGCTTGATGGCCGAGAAGGCTGCTGCAGAACTGATCGTGGCCGTTGCTCGGTCGATTCACTACGCTCATCGCCAAGGCGTCCTGCATCGGGATCTCAAGCCATCCAACATCATGACCGATGTCCAAGGCAAACCGCACGTCACCGACTTCGGCTTGGCCAAACGTGTGCAGGAAGCGGAGAGTCTGACTCGGACCGGGGCCATTCTCGGAACGCCAGCGTACATGGCTCCCGAACAAGCGGCTGGCGCGCGCGGAGCCGTTGGGCCGGGCAGCGACATCTTCAGTCTCGGTACCGTGCTGTATCACATGCTGACAGGGCGGCCGCCTTTTCAGGCTGCTTCGCCCGTCGATACGGTACTGCTGCTGCTCGAACAAGACGTCGTGCCGCCGCGAGTCGTCAATCCACGAGTCGATCGCGACTTGGAGATGATCGCGCTCAAGTGCCTGCAAAAGCCGATCGATCTGCGGTACGACACGGCCGCGAGGCTGGCCGACGATCTCGAAGCTTACCTGAGGGATGAACCGATCGCTGCTCGCAGCGGACGCATTGGGCAGGTGATGGCACGCATGTTCCGCGAAACGCATCACTCGGTCGTTCTCGAAAACTGGGGCCTGCTGTGGATGTGGCACAGCCTGGCACTCTTCACCGCCTGTGCTACGACCAACGCTTTGCAGTGGTTTGGCGTTGACCGTTGGTACTACATCGCCTTGTGGACGTTGGGGATTTGGATCTGGGGGGGAGTCTTCTGGTGGCTACGGCGGCGGATGGGGCCCGTGACGTTTGTCGAGCGGCAGATCGCCCATGTATGGGCGTCCAGCATGGCAGCAATCGCGGGATTGTTCCTCGTCGAAATACTCTTAGATCAACCACCGCTTTCGCTCTCGCCGGTGCTGCCCTTAATCGCCGGCATGGTGTTCGTTGTCAAAGCGGGAATCCTGACCGGGACGTTTTACATCCAAGCCGCGGCGCTCTTCGCAACCTGTCCGCTGATGGCACTCTTCCCCGAAGTCGGACACCTGATTTTCGGCGTCGTTTCCGCCGCCTGCTTCTTCATTCCCGGACTGAAGTATTACCGTCAGCGAGTTGCCGCGGAAGCAAACTGATTCCGTTCGCTGTCTTTGTGAGAAAAGATGGGAACGAAAAACGAGTTAGAAATTGTCTTGGGCAGGTGCGCCGGAGTTGAAATCGTCGAAGACTTGAAGGCGATCGGGCGCTTTGTCTTCGAAGCGAGTGTATTCTTTTCGCCAGATCAAATCGATATTGCCGACCGGGCCGTTGCGTTGCTTGGCGACGATGATCTCCGCCTGGCCGGCGACTTGGTCGCGGTCGTCGCCGCGTCGGTAATACTCTTCGCGGTGCACGAACATCACAACGTCAGCATCCTGCTCGATGGCGCCCGACTCGCGAAGGTGGCTTAGACGTGGTACATGGTCCTTGCTGTCCTCGGCCTGACGATTGAGCTGAGCTAGGCAAAGCACGGGGACTTCCAACTCGCGAGCGAGCCCCTTGAGCCGTCTCGCGATCTTGGCGACCTGCTCCTGACGTGGATCCTTCTGATTGTCAGGTTCAATGAGTTGCAAGTAGTCAATGACAACGAGCCCGAGTCGTCCTTCTCGTCGCTTGATCCGGCGAGAGGCAGCGGCGATTTCGGTTACCGTGCGCGAAGGCGAATCGTCCACGAACAACGGGGCTTGGCTGACCTCGCCGGCCTTCTTAATCAGGCGAGCTCGATCCTCATTCGAGATCGTACCATTACGCAACCGATGACCGTTAACTTGTGCCACGGAACAGAGCATGCGATCAGCGAGTTCGATCGATGACATTTCCAAGCTGACAAAGAGCGTTGGCACCTGTTGCCGCATCGAAACGTGCTCGGCAATATTCATTGCAAAGGCCGTCTTCCCCATACTCGGTCGAGCAGCCAGGATCACCAATTCTGAGTTGTGTAGGCCGCCTAGTAACGCATCCATGTCGGTGAAGCCGCTTTCCACGCCACCCTGCGTATGCTCGCCCTTCATGCGAGCATCGATCCGGTCCATCGCTTCGTGCAGAACCTCTCGAATGTTAGAGACGGTTGCGCTGCCGCGACCGTCCAGAATGCCGAAGATCTTCTGTTCAGCTTGGCTTAGCAACTGTTTTGATTCATGGTTCTCCTCGTAGGCTTCGCGAAGGATCTCCGTGCTCGCATCGATCAGCGCACGGTAAGTCGCCTTCTCTTGAACAATCTGCGCGTAGTAGATCGCGTGTGCGGCATGAGGCACGGCCTGCATAACCTTCGCCAAATACGGAGTGCCGCCGATCCGCTCAAAGTCGCCCGCGGTCTTGAGGTTCTCTGTGAGCAACCTGTGATCGACCTTCCGCCCTGAGTCATGCATGGTAAGCATGTGCTCGTAAAGCGTGCGATTCGCGTCGTCGTAGAAATCATCGGGACGAAGCCTCATGGCGGCGACATCGTCGCACGAGTTGGGGTCCACGATGATGCTGCCGAGCACACACATCTCAGACTCGATACTGAAAGGTGGCTGGCGGTCGAGGATTTCGGAAGTGACGGGCCGCGGTGCGCGCGGCGCATCAGTACGCTGAACAGTAGACACGGTGAGCCTCCTCCTTGATGGCAGACGACCAAACGCAGCGTCAGGCTGTTAAGTAGGACGGACGCAGCGTCCGTCCTACGGGTAACCTAAGCTTCTTCAGCGGCAGTTGGTACAACCCAGACTTTCAGATCCGCTTCGATCTCTTGGTGCAAGTGGATCTTGACGGTGTACAGGCCGAGTTCCTTCAGTGGACCTTCCAACCGTACTTGGTCGGTCTTGATCGTGAATTCGGCTTGCTTGAGAGCACTAACAATCTCCGGGGCACTAACACTGCCGTACAGATGGCCTTCGTCGTTGGCATTCGCTTCGATCGTAACGCTCTGCTTTCCCAATGCCTCGGCCAAGCCTTTCAGATCCTTCAGGCGAGACTTTTCGATTTCCAACAACTTCGTCTTGTGCTTCTCGACCATTCGCTTGTGATGGTCGCTGGCGAGAGTCGCCAAGCCCTGGGGCAACAGGTAGTTGTTGGCGTAACCTGACTTTACCTCAACGACATCGCCTTGTTTACCAAGATGGTCCACGGACTGGATCAGCAGCAGTTGGATACCGCCGTTTGGTCCCTTGGGCAGTCTCTTAAACCGATTTCGCGTCTTCTTCGTTGCTGGCATGACGTAAATCTTCTACTCGTCAGAATGAGTTAATGAGTTGCTGTGTGCTTGTGGAAAAGAACACGGTTAGAACGGAATGTCATCTTTGGGCGGCCCGCCGCCATCGCTCGGGCCAGCTGCCGCCGTACTGGCTGCTGCTGGCTCGTTGTATTCGGATTGATCGGAGCTGGCCCCACCGCCACCTTGCCTGTCATTGCGTCCGCCGATTAACTGCATGCGTTCACCGACAACGCGGAGCTTCGATTTTTTCTGTCCGTCGGTTTCCCACGTGTCAAGCTTCAGGCGGCCCTCGATGAAGACCGGTGAGCCCTTACTGAGATACTCGCTGGCGACTTCGGCTGTCCGCCCCCAGAGCGTTACATCAACAAACACCGGCTCTTCGGCCCACTCGCCGGACTGGTTCTTGTAGCGGTGGTTCATCGCCATCGCCATGTCCGTCACGGCCATACCGCTTTGCAGATATCGAAGTTCAATCTCCCTGGTCACGTTGCCCATCAAGATAACTCGATTGAAGTTTGCCATGGCTTGCTCCTTTGTTGCACTCGAGAGATTATTTCAGCTCACACTCGTGTCAAGTTAGCAAGCCTACGCGGTATCAACAACGAACGTAGACTATTCGGCCGACTTTTCGGCTGATGCTTCGTTCTTTTCTCCGGCGTCTTCCTTGGGCATCTCGGCCTTTTTCGGCTCTGCCGGTGCAGCCTTCTCTGCCGGTGCTTCGGTCGTGTTGCCTTGGGCGTGCGACACGAGAGCATCGACGAGGCGCGGATCCACCTTCAAAGTCATGTTGCGAAGGATGTTGTCATTCAACTGGCAAGCCCGGTTGAACTCGCTCAGCCGGCTGCTGTCGAGCCGGAAGTAAGTCAACCAATAGGTGCCTTTACGCTGTCCGTTGATCGGATACGCCAGTCGCTGTTCGTTCCACAGACGATTGGCGAGAATCTCTCCATTGAGTTCTTCGAGCATCGCCGGAATTGCCGATGCGACTTTGTTGGGATCGCGAGCGTAGCGATTCGTATCGAAGAGAAACAAGCATTCGTAAACGTTCTGTGCCAAAGCGATGCTCCTAACCTGACTGTTTTTCTGTGGCCAACTCTTTGTTCTGGCCGTTGCCGCGTGGGCTGAACCTGAAAGTAGGCTCAGTCATCGGCGTTGTATTGGTTCATGCACTTGTCGATACCTTCACGCACCCAGCATGCCGCGGCATCCGCCGCTTGCTTGATGACAGTATCAACCTCGTCATGCTCCTTCGTTGTGAATTTGCTCAACACGTAATCGGCCACATCCCACTGTTCGGGAGGCGAACCGACTCCAATCCGGAGACGCGAGAACTCATTGCTCCCAAGTCTCCGAATCACATCTTCCAGACCCTTCTGGCCTCCAGAAGACCCCTTGGCTCGGACGCGAATCTTCGCCAACGGCAAGCTGAAGTCGTCGCAAACAATGAGTAAGTCAGACAACTCCAGCTTATAAAAGTCGCGTGCCGCCAGCACACTGGCACCACTTCGATTCATATAGGTTATCGGACACATCAGCAGGAGCTTCTCTCGGTCGAGCGCTCCCTCAACAATTTCACTTTGAAACTTTGCTCGCGGTGTTCCGGCTCCGTGCCGCCGGGCTAGTTCCGCGGCAACACGAAAGCCAACGTTGTGCCTTGTGTCCTCGTATTTCTTTCCGGGGTTTCCAAGCCCAACGACTACCTTCATTCCAATACCATCGCTTACACCGACAGCCAGACAGCCGCAGCCGAAAGATCCCGTTGGCTACTCTTCGCCTTCGTCCTCCTCGGTCTTGCGTCCGATCACTTCCGGCTCCACGCCACCGACGCCTGGAACCTCATCTTCATCGTCGGCTTCCACCGCGGCTTCGACACATTGAACGAGCACCAAGTCGGGGTCGGTCAAAAGCGTCACGCCATCTGGCAACTCCAACTGGCCTACTGTAATCGATTGACCGACGTGTAACTCGTTGACCGTAATCTCCAAGGGCTCGGGAATCGAGTCGGCTCGACATTCGAGTTCGATCTCGTGTCGAGCGTGGTCCAACACGCCGCCTTCTTTGGTGCCTGGAGCCTCGCCTCGCAGATGAACTGCCACCGTGATCGTCACAGCTTCGTCCTTCGACACACGTAGCAGGTCAAGATGCAGAACATCCGAGCCGAGCGCATCCCACTGAACCTGCTGAATCAACGCGCTGTCTTTGACAGCGCCCGTCACATCGACGAGCTTGGCACCATGCCGAATGACGGCAAGGATTTCGCTTTCCGGTATCGAGAGACTGACGCTCTCTTGGCCGTGGCCGTATAGCACGGCGGGGATCTGACTAGTATTGCGCAGCCGACGGGAGTTCCGCGAACCCAGATTCTCCCGAACGGTCGCATTCAGCGTATCAGCCATGCTTAGGCCCTTGCTCACATCCAAAGTCAAAATGGAAACCCGCTATTCTGTCAAATCTCAGCCATGTTTCAAGCCCAACGAGCGAATGTTTCTGTGAACGGTGATCTTGCCGAAACCCCTATGACGTATTAACTTTGAGCGAGTTTCTGTATTCCCGCAAACCGTGCCTTTTCACCCTCACATGGCAAAGACCCGCCCGAAAGTATTTGAGTACGTTGAACCGATTGGGGCCAGAGTTCTCGTTCGTAAGGACGAGCCGAAGCGTAAGACCAAAGGCGGGATCGAGCTGCCAGATTCGGCCGAAATCCCCACGATTACTGGGCGAATCGTGACAATTTCGGCTCAGGTCGAGAACGATGAAGACGTTCCTCTTCGCCAGTACGACAAGATCCTCTTCCACCCGAAAGACGCGATTCCCGTTGATCTGGAGCACGACAACCAGTTATTTGTCGTCCCGGTAGAAGACGTGGTGGCGGTCTTCCGGCGTGAAGAACCGGCGGACGACTGAGCAGGGTCGGCAATAGAAACTACCGAGAGATCACTCCGCCCGCGGGCGGAAGATCTCGCTGACCGACTGGTCGTGGTGGATCCGCTTGATAGCTTCGGCTAACAATGGGGCGACTGTGAGAATCTTGATTTTCGAGTCGGCTTGATCCTCGGCGAGCGGGATCGTATCCGTCACGACCATGGAATCAATCGGCGAGTTGTGGATGTTTTCTCGTGCCGGTCCACAGAAAACACCATGCGTGGCAGCGACGTGGATCTGGCGAGCACCTTCGCGTTGGACGAGCCTGGCCGCCCCGCAGATCGATCCGGCCGTGCTGATCATATCGTCGAACATCAGTGCGACCTGGCCGTCGATTGGTCCACCGATAATGTTCTCTTGTTTGGTTTCGAGCGCGTCGGAGCGGCGTTTGTCAACGATCGCTAGTTTGCCGCCAAGTCGCTTCACATGCCCAATTGCCCGCTTGATGCTCCCCTCGTCGGGGCTGACGATAACGATCTCGTCCTTGGTCAATCCCATATCGAGAAAGTAGTCGTTAAGTACTGGTGCAGCATAGAGATGGTCAACCGGTACGTCGAAGAAGCCTTGAATTTGGGCGGCGTGCAGATCCATCGTCAACACGCGGTCGGCACCGGCTCGCGTGAGGAGATTAGCGGCGAGCTTCGCCGTAATCGGAGTGCGGCCCTCGTCTTTGCGATCCTGGCGGGCGTACCCAAAGTAAGGAATGACGGCGGTGATTCGAGCTGCGCTGGCTCGCTTACAGCAGTCGATCATGATCAACAACTCCATCAAGTTGTCGTTGACCGGGGGTGCTGTCGGCTGAACGAGAAAAACGTCGCGTCCGCGAACGTCCTCCTCGATCTTGCAGTAGTTCTCGCCGTCAGGGAACTTGCCAAGCGTGATCTCGCCAAGGGACAAGTGCAGTGAGTCACAAATGTCTTGTGCCAACTGCGGATTGGATTGGCCGCTGAAGATCTTCAATTCACGCATGAGAGGTGCCTATCGCGTCTAGCCGGCCCTTGTTCAGTTGCCAAGCTTTCGCAGTTCGTCTTCGACGATGGTGAGTTCAGCCACGGTATTGACGCTTAGCGCCTCGCACGGTTGCAAAACCGGTAAAGCACGCACCTCCTTGCCTTCACCCTTGAGAATACCAGGGCAATCGGTGATGTAATACTCCTGCTGCCGATTATCGTTGGTGAGCTGGTCCAAGGCGCGTAGTAGCTCGCGACGGTCGAACACGTATGTACTCATGTTGACTTCGCTGATCGCGCGTTGGTCGGGAGTAGCGTCCTTTTCCTCAACAATCGCTGCAAACGCACCGTCGCTGTCACGCACAATGCGGCCCAGCCCCTGTGGGTTGTCCTTGTGGAGCGTCCCGATCACGCAGGCCGCGCCACTGCTTTCAGCCTCCGCGAGCAAGCTGCCGACCGAATCCTGCTGCAAGAGCGGGGAGTCGCCTGTGACGATGACTACGGAGCCTTCCCGGGCCGCCAACTCGTCCCGGCACACCATCACCGCATGACCGGTGCCGAGTTGCTCGGTTTGCTCGACGAAGAGCAAATCATCGTACTCCGATAATGTCTCGCGAACGAGATCCGCTCGGTAGCCAACCACGACGATAATTCGTTCGACTCCAGCCGATTTGAGCGTGTCGATCACAAAGCTGACCATCGGTCGCCCGCAGACCTCAAACAGAACCTTCGGCAAATCGGACTTCATCCGCGTGCCCTTACCCGCCGCGAGTACGATAGCCTGCCGAATCGTCATGGAATCGCGAATAAAGGCCGAGTCTTGCGGTGCCAGAGTCAGAACGTCCACATCTTGCCATGAAGCAAACAGCGCGACCAGGGGTGGCGTCCGAGACTGTTAACGAGCCGCAAGCAAGACAGAACGGGCGCGAAGCGCCACGAGCTTGTCGGCATCTTCGACGATGCGCGCTTCCCCCGGGAACTGATCCTCAAAGTGTTTGCGGCACGAAGGGCAGTTCGCGAGATGCTCATCGACACGTGTCGCAACCGATCCTTCGAGATTGCCGCTGTGGTAGTCCGCAAGCATTGGCACGGTTTCGACGCAGGTCAACGGCTCAGCTCCATCGCCGATCTTACTTTGGACGGCCCAAGTTCCTCCCAGCACCAGCAAGATCGCGACAGCGGCCATCATCGGTCGCAGCCGCGCTCGAAGTTGTTTGGCTCGGAGCTGTCCAGCCATCTTCGTCACCAAGCCGGTGGGGCACTCATCCCATGGACCGTGTTCTGTCATTGCAAACCTCTTAGCGTGACGGCCCCATGCCGCCTCCCTGATGTCACCGCTTATTCCTTATTATCGCCCGTTGGGACGAAACTATCTGTTAATCGACTCACATTGGCCGAGCCGCGGGTTGTCGAGGAATCGCCGGATCTCCAGGCAGCCTTGGCAAAGACCGCTGCACGCTCGCTGCGAGTCGATCTAGTCCGGTAATCACAATCTTTCGCCGCCCGATCGATAGCAGACGTTCTTGCTGCATCTCCCCCAGAACAACGGTGACGGTCTCACGCGTGCTGCCGATGACGTTCGCCAAATCCTGATGGGATAGCTGGATTCCTAGTCGTACGCCGTCAGGCGTTGCCTGGCCGTATTGCTCCGCAAGTTCAAGCAACAGATGCGTCAGACGCTCGCGATTCGACAGAAACAACAGATTCTTCAAACGCTGCTCGATTCGGCGCCTTCTCAGCCCGATCATCTTCGTGATTCCCAGCGACAGATCAGGGCGGGCAGCCATGACGCGCTGCATCGTTTCTCCCGAAATCAACACAACTGTCGATGTATCAACAGCTTCGGCGTATTCTTCACGCGGTCCGTCATCGAGCAACGCCAGCTCGCCGAACAACTCACCCGGATCGATGAAAGCCAGTATTGACTGCTTCCCCTCAGAAGTCAGATGGCAAATCTTGACTCGACCCGCTGCCAGCAAGAATACCGAGTTGCCCTCGTCCACAGGCAGGTAGATCGGGCTCTTCCGTGGAAACGAGCGAGCTCTGCTTGTTGACTCGATGTCGTGAAGCTGCTCTTCGGAAAGCTGCTCGAAAAGCGTGCAACGTTTCAAATACCAGAGCTTCTCCGACATCGGCGACCCATTCGATGGAGGGGTATAGGGCGTGTGGCAGGCGTTCCCATCATCGTCTACGCGACTAGCCACTTCGGAGATCGATTCTACGCTGAGAACCTCGGTGGGGTGACCAAAAAATTACCCGGCCTGGATTTGAACCAGGACTAAGGGAATCAAAATCCCTGGTGCTACCATTACACTACCGGGCATTTAATTCGGACCTTCTGGCACCCGTAGCTTACGGATTCTCGGGTCGATTCACAACCGCGAATGACAGTTGCTCCAGCTCGATCGCCAGATCAACGCCAACTCGGCTGACATGGTCTGGCAGAGCCAGCGTGACGGGGGCGAAGTTCAGCACGCCATCGACTCCGGCATCAACGAGCTTCGTGGCGACTTCCTGTGCGGCGGCCGCAGGGACCGCGATAATCCCCAGCCGAATTGCCTTTTCCTTGACGACTTCTGATAAGCGATCCAAGTGAAAAGTCTCGACGCTATCAACGTCCTGCTGCAACTGGTCCGGATCAACGTCGAACGCCGCTACCACCCGGAAGCCCTGTTCGTCGAAGCCTCGATATCCTAGGAGCGCACGACCAAGGTTGCCCAGTCCAACCACGGCCACAGGCCACGATCGGTCTGTACCGAGGATTCGCTTGATGGCGGGAATCAACTCCTCGCACCGATAGCCAATGCCGGGGTATCCGAATTGCCCAAAGTAGGCGAGATCTTTACGAACCTGGGCATCGGTGAATCCGAGCTTCTTACCGAGTTGCGTCGAATTGGTAGTCTCTTGGCCCGCACGGACGAGTTCCTGCAGTTCGCGCAAGTAAAGACTTAGCCGGCTGACTACCGCAGCCGGGACCTGCACGTCAACGGGCTGTTGAGTTGACTTTTCTTTTGCGTCGTCCATCGACCAAGCTTGCTCATTACCGTGAACCAAACTGGACCTTTAAACCAGACTGGGCTCGCGGTCACTTTAGGGTCTCATCTTACGGCCAACAAGGTGGCCAGAAAACCAAGAAACGATCGAACCTCCTGATTCGATACAGGAGGTTCGATCGCAATTGATTACGGCCAATTCAGCAATCTGCTTACCAGGCCCATTCGGCGTTGGTGCCAGTGTCGGAATCTAACCAGATTTGGCCGGTGCCGCTGCTGTACGCCCAGCCACCATTTTTGGTCGGTGCCGCCGTCGGAGTGGCTGTCACCGCCCGAACCGCTGCACTGGTGGTGAATGGGTTGTCAGGAAGCTCGACCAAGTAGGGGCCAAACTCGCCACTCCCGTCTGTCGGAATCGAGCCATCTTTGTTCGACTTTTGCGTCAGCGATGTCAACAGGGTTGTCCCGCTACCGTGCCAGGATTTCCACCTGCGTGGTTGGCTCGATAGGTTTGGATAACCGAGCGAACGGCACTGAGGTTGAAGTTGCCAGTGCTCGCTTTTGCGTCATCCGTTGATCCCGTGAACTGCGGAATTACGACGGACGCCAAAACAGCCATGATGACAACCACAATCAAAATCTCAACCAGCGTAAATCCACTTTGTCTCTTTGTGCTCATGTTCTGACCCTCTCACCATTTTTTGGACCGTAATCAACTTCCGGCAACCAGCAAAAGCTTCCGCACTGAGTAAGTAGGTTGCCGAACACACGGCGTCAAAACAAAACCAGCCTGCGTTCGGTGAGTTGAGACACGTAAACCGTTGTTATGACAGCAAGTTATGACGGCCCTTTTTTTGGCTAACCACAAGAACGCCAACCTTCGAAGCCTCATAAAGCATTGCATTTAACCCATGTTATCTTGTCAGCCATAGCGAATTACTTTAGCTAGTCACCTTATTTTGACGATGTGCTTTGATAACGGCTGATGGATCGCAGGAAGATTTTGCTGCGCCCACTTGTCATTGATGACCTAGTCTGTACTAGCCAGACAGACTGACACCTTGCGATGGACCGTGAGTGGCCGAGCTGGCGACGTGGATTAGCCAGGCGAAAGTACATCACAGTTACGTCGTTGAGGAGGCTGGAAGAATGAAAACGCTCCTGGGAGTGCCGGTATTGGCGGCCTTGTTTGTCGTCCTATCGGTAAGCGATGCATCTGCTGCCTACCTTGGCGGGGCGAGTTATCGCCACGTAGCGGGCAGCAATCCTGGTAGCTACTGCGGCGCGAAGCAACAGTGCTACACCACCACAAAGACCTGCAAAGAGGTCGTCTACGATCAGCAGCAGTACACCTGCTACAAGACGGTTTACAACACCGTTTATGACTCGAAGACGATCGATTGCGTACGGCAAGTCCGCGAGACGCACTACCGAGAGTGTCCCGTTACGGTATGCAAGCCGGTCTACGAGACCTGCTACCGCACGGTGAACTACACCGTTTGCAAGCCGGTTTGGGAAACGCGAACCAAAGACGTTTGCTACACCGTTTGCAAACCGGTTTGGGAAACGCGAACCAAGGACGTTTGCTACACGGTTTGCCGTCCGGTTTGGGATACGTACACGAAGGATATCTGCTACACGGTCTGCAAACCGGTCTGGGAGACACGAACGAAGGATGTTTGCTACACCGTCTGCAAGCCCGTTTGGGAGACGTGTTCCAAAGACATCTGCTACACCGTCTGCAAGCCCGTTTGGGAAACACGTACGAAAGAGGTCTGCTATACGGTCTGCAAGCCAGTCTACCAGACGCATTATCGTGACGTTTGCCAGACGATTTGCAAGCCGATTCATTACACAAAGGCGGTTCAAGTTTGCAGCGGCCGGTGGGAAACGGAAGTTACCGAATGCCCGGGGCCGGTCATTCAGAAAGTGATCCAAGAGCCTGGTTGCTGGACGTGGGATCCATGTCGTTGCTGTTGCGTCTATACGCCCGGCGAATGCCGAACTGTCGAAGTGCAATGCCCGCCTCGTCGGATCTGCAAGCGAGTTTGGATTCCTGAAGTGAGCGAGCGTGTCATCAACTGTGTTCGCTACGAACGCGAAACCGTGACCAAGAGCGTGCCTTACACGACTTGCCACATGGTTCCTGAGACTCGCACGAAGACCTGCACCTACCGAGTTTGTCACATGGTTCCTGAGCAGCGTGTAAAGACGGTCACTTACAAGCGTTGCCACATGGTGCCTGAGAAGGTCGTGAAGACATGCACCTACAAGGTTTGCCACATGGTGCCCGAGAAGCGTGTGAAGACGGTGACCTACAAGAAGTGCCGCATGGTGCCCGAAAAGGTAACCAAGACGTGCACCTACAAGGTCTGCCACATGGTACCCGAGAAGGTCGTCAAGACATGCACTTACCGTGTCTGCCACATGGTCAAGGAATGCCGCACGAAGCAAGTGCCTTACACGACTTGTCGTTACGAAACGGCAACGATCACAAAGCGTGTACCGTACACCGTGTGCCGGCCGGTTCATTACACGAAGACGATTCAGATTCCACGCACTGAGTGCCACCAGGTGCCTTACACGGTCACCCGCTGCGTTCCGCGAGTCGTCTGCAAGCAGGTTCCCGTGACGGTCTGTTGCCCAGCACCGAGCTGTGGCTGTGGACGTCGGATAGGATGCAAATCCTGCGGCTAATCTTTGAACGAGTTCTTCCTCCCCCGGAAGTGTTCTGGCTAGAAGCAGCGGCTCGTCCCAAGTGGTCGAGCCGCTGTCATTTCTTGTCGCCAGTGCCGCGTTCCGCATTGGTGAGGTAAGCCAGTGCGATAAAGTCGTACAAGGCATGGGCAACCAACGGCGTTAGTAGATTGCCCGACCAGATGAAGAGCAGTCCAAAGTAGGCGCCGGCCAGCCCGGCGAGCACGCCATAGGTCGGGGTAATCCAGTGGCATACGCCAAACAGGATCGATGAGACGACTAACGCGATCAGGACTCCGTTCGTTCCGTCGAGCCGAGCCGCCAACCCAGATTGAATCAGACCCCGGAAGAGTATTTCTTCGCCGAAGCCCGCGGCGATCGAGACGGCGGCCAGTTCAAAGAGCGACAGTGGGGCAAACAACGGCGTAAGCCGCTCGTTAACGAATTGACACAGTCGTACGAACGGTTCGAATTGCAAACGCGTCACTATCACGAGACCAAGCAACAACGGCAGCGTCGCGGCAACGCCAAAGATCACCGCCTTGCTGTGGTCGGCGAGGGAGTTTTCCGTCAGGCGAACTGAACTGAGTGGATCGACCGCAAGCAGCAACCCAGCGACTATCGCGCCCAGGCCGAGTGCCGCTTCGAACGCGAAGGCAGCCAGGACGAAACGATTGATCTGTGCATCTCTCATCTCACAGGCCATTCTCCGCGCCAAGCCCATGCTCGCTAGTCCACCCGTCTGCTGAGCGAAGCGGCACGGGTTTTGAACGAAGCAAAGGCTCTTACCCGCCTTTCCCCTTCATTGACGGCCTTATTTGCCGTTGCTAAACTCTCCGGTTTGCCCATACGCCGCTGGCGGTCGTATGAGGACTCTGCAACTTCTTCACCGAGCCGGCTGCTCGGTGGTTTGAGTACAACGATAAGAACTAGAGGTCGAGAAAATGGCGAAGAAGTCTTCCGGCAAGATGGTCTATTACTTCGGAGATACCCGCTGCGATGGCCGAGGCAAGGGCAAGGAGCTGCTCGGCGGCAAGGGATTGAATCTGGCCGAGATGACCGCGATTGGATTGCCGGTTCCTCCCGGGCTGACAATCACGACCGAATGTTGCGCGGGATACTACGAGGAAGGCGGCAAGCTGCCCGCAGGCCTGATGGACGAAGTACACAAAGGAGTCAGGACGCTCGAAAAAGAGCTGAGCAAGAAGTTTGGCGACGACAAATCACCCTTGCTGGTATCGGTGCGTTCGGGTGCTGCTGTGTCGATGCCTGGTATGATGGACACCGTTCTAAACCTCGGTCTGACCGATGTCTCGGTCAAAGGGCTTGCCGCCGCGACGGGGAACCGCCGCTTTGCCTACGACGCCTACCGCCGCTTGATCAACATGTTCGGCGATGTGGTGATGGAAATCGGCCACGAGCATTACGAAGCGGAATTCGACAAGATCAAGAAAAAGTACAAAGCGAAGCTTGACACCGACGTGCCTGGGGAAGGCCTCGTTGAGCTCTGTGACGCGTATAAAAAGGTCTATAAAAAACACACGAAACAAGACTTCCCGCAAGATCCTTTCAAGCAGCTTGCTTTGTCGATCGAAGCGGTCTTCAAGAGCTGGAACACGTTTCGGGCGATCCGTTATCGCGAAGTCGAAGGCATCTTTGGACTGCGTGGAACCGCGGTTAATGTCCAGTCGATGGCTTACGGCAACATGGGCGAAGACAGCGGCACAGGTGTCGCTTTCACGCGCAATCCATCGACGGGCGAGAACAAGTTCTACGGCGAGTTCCTCGTTAACGCGCAAGGCGAAGATGTCGTGGCCGGTATCCGCACGCCACAGCCCGTTGATGAGATGCCCGGTTGGAAAACAGCGTCCATGCCGACGCTCGGCAAAACGGTTCACAAGCAATTGCTGGACATCAAGAAGATCCTTGAGAACCACTACAAGGACATGCAGGACATCGAGTTCACGATCGAGCGTGGCAAGCTCTTCATGCTTCAAACGCGGAATGGCAAGCGAACCGGAGCAGCTTCTGTCAAGATCGCCTGCAACATGGTGAAGGAGAAGCTGATCGACGAGAAGACCGCTGTGAAGCGGATTCCAGCCAACGATCTAACGCAACTGTTGTTGCCCAGCTTTGATCCCAACGCCAAGAAGAAGGCTAACGTCTTGACGACCGGCTTGCCGGCCTCTCCAGGCGCGTCGGTGGGCACGCTTGCTTTTACCGCCGACGAGGCGGTGCAACGAACCGCGGCAGGCGAAAAGGTGCTGCTCGTGCGCAAAGAGACCAGCCCGGAAGATGTTGATGGCATGCACAGTGCCGCGGGCATCTTGACTAGCACGGGCGGCATGACCAGCCATGCGGCGGTTGTTGCTCGCGGCTGGGGGCGTTGCTGTGTTGCCGGCGCGGGCGAAGTGCATATCGACGAGAAAGCTCGCAAGATCAAAGTCGATGGCAAGACGTACACTCACAAGGATACGCTGTCCATCGATGGTTCAACCGGTCAGGTCATGGCTGGCTCGATTGCCACGATGCAGCCGAGTCTTTCGGGCGACTTCGCCACGGTGATGAAATGGGCTGACAAGTACCGCACGCTGAAAGTGCGAACAAACGCCGACACGCCGGAGGACTCAAAGCGTGCTCGCGAATTCGGTGCTCAAGGAATCGGCCTGTGCCGGACCGAGCACATGTTCTTCGAAGGTGACCGTATCACGGCCATGCGTGAGATGATTCTGGCTGAAGACGAAAAGTCCCGCCGCAAGGCCTTGAAGAAGCTGCTGCCGTTCCAACGGAAGGACTTCATCGGCATCTTCAAGGCGATGAAAGGACTGCCAGTGACGGTTCGTTTGCTCGATCCGCCTCTGCACGAGTTCCTGCCGCACGAGCCGAAGGCGCAAGCCGACATGGCCAAGCTAATCGGAGTCAATCCCGCCACCGTGAAGGATCGCGTCGCTCAGCTTCACGAAGCGAATCCGATGCTCGGGCATCGTGGCTGTCGATTGAGTATCACTTATCCCGAGATCCTCGAGATGCAGGTGCGGGCCATCGTCGAAGCCGCTATCGCCTGTAAACAAAAGAAGATCGATGCTCATCCGGAGATCATGATCCCGCTGGTCGGCACGGTGGCCGAACTGTCAACGCTGCGATCGCTTGCGGCTGCGACGATCGAGCAAGTAAAGGCGGATAAGAAGTTCCGCGGCAAGCTTGACATCTCGATTGGAACGATGATCGAGATTCCTCGAGCCGCGTTGACAGCGGACCAGATCGCTGAAGAAGCCGACTTCTTCAGCTTCGGCACGAACGATCTGACCCAAATGACCTTCGGCTACAGCCGCGACGATGTCAACTCGTTCCTGCCGGATTACATCAAGCAGGAGATTTTGCAGGTCGATCCCTTCCAGTCGCTTGATCAAACCGGTGTCGGTCAGCTTGTCGAAATGGGCGTTCAGAAAGGCCGCAGCACTCGCAAGGACCTCAAGGTTGGAATCTGCGGCGAGCACGGCGGCGATCCTTCCTCGATCGACTTCTGCCACCGAGTCGGCCTTGACTACGTAAGCTGCTCGCCCTTCCGCGTCCCAATCGCTCGGCTCGCCGCCGCTCAAGCCGCGTTAAACAACGCGTAGTTCACGACGATCAGCGGCAAGTCCGGGGTGGCTGGGGTCGTGTCGCGGATTCGATGAAAACCCGAAAGAAAACGCCCACCAGCCGGTGGGCGTTAAGTCTTTCTGGGTGATCGAGCCGTTTGTCACTCGATATCAGCACCGGATGGAATGAACTTGCTGAAAGGCATGTCCGACTTGCTGCCATCGGGCGTCATTAAAGCTTGGTAGACGTCGTACTCGATCTCTTGCTTGATGAACTTCGTACTGCCGTCAGCGAACGCCATCACGACACCTCCCGAGTGCCGGCTGTATGGCCGCCAGGTCTCTGGCCCACTGGCTCCGCCGTCACCATTGATCTTCGTATGAACCGGCGGTGGCGTGACTGGCTTCGGAATAATGTTCCCTGTGATAGGGTTAACGTCTTGTGTGCCAGTTCGCTCGGATTCGTACAGCCAAACGAAAATCGTTGACTTGGCTGTAACGAGGCTTGTGTTGTAGCCAAGAGCTGGTGAATCCCAGTTGGCGGCCCCACCGTTCTTAACACCTTCTAACGAGTTCTCCGAGAAGACAATCGTGTTGGTGGCACCGTCCTTCATATCACTAAGAGAGAACTTCGGCATCGGGATGAAGACGCCCGGGCTGGATTGGATCGCCTTGTCGTTGAACGGTGTGTTCGCCGTGCGTTGGATGACTTTTGGGGGAAATGCAGCACTGAAAAACACCGTCTCGGCCGGCCTCGGATAGAAACCGCCATTTGCGATGTACGTTGTTTGCGGCGCCTGCTTTTTGGGCGACCCGGCACTCGGGCAGTAAAAGAAATCGATATACGGCCTTGGTTCGGCTCCGATTGCAACCGCCCCGTCGCGCCACTGTTCTTCCACCTGCTTCTGGTCCATATATGGCATCAGCGTCACGTGCCAACCCGCTATGCGGAATGTTGCTGGCGATGTTGGCAGTTTGATGACTTCTCTGGAACCGGGGTAGCGGTTCTTGGCACTCTCAAAGCTCATCAGCGCGGTTGCGAACTGCCGCAGGTTACTAGTGCAAGCAGCTTTCCTCGCCGTGGCGCGAGCCATCTGAACGGCGGGTAAGAGCAATCCGACAAGGACTCCGATGATCGCAATAACGACCAACAACTCAACCAACGTAAAGCCTCTACGTGTCGATTTGGACATAGTGGCCGCCTCCTTCTCCGAAAAGTGGATTAAGATCGAAACGGTCGGGAAGATATGAACACTCGCATCGTCGCAAAAAACAGGGTCGGTGTCCACTATGTTTTTGGCTGGGTAGTGATACCGTTTGGCGATTTTCTTCGTAGGACGGATCGCTAAATTGCTAATCCGTCGATCTGCGTGGTCTTGGGACGGATTGGCAATACTGGCAATCCGCCCTACGGCAAACGGGATCACTACCTTGGGCTGGCTGCCGTGTGGCCGGCGGCATCTTGCCCCAGCGCTGCGGCTGGAAGCCCCAGCCATGAAAAACCACTGCTCGCGTAGGTCATGCTTCGGCATAACGACAGTCTCCGCCAGCAGTTATGCGTGACCTCCACCAACATCTGGCGGTTGGAGGCTTAATACTGGTAATCGCCCTCTCGCAGCAGATAGCTCGAGCACGGCATCTCCGATTTCTTTCCGTTCGGCGTCATCAATTGTTGATACACGTGGTAATCGATACCGTCACGTATGAACGAGACGTTTCCACCGGCGAAGACCGCGTTCACTCCACCAGGATGCTGACTCGACGGACGAGCTGTTCGAGGATTCAGTGCAATCACTTGCTTGCGCAACCCGTTGACGCGCATCTCATCGGAGACGGATATCGTTGGAATCGGCTTGCCGGGTTCCGGCGGGCAAGCTGCCTCGGTCGCGTACAACCAAACGAACGCGTTATCCAATCCCGGCTGCCACCAGTCGCCAGCTACGAGGTTTTCAGTGTAGAGCAGCGTGTTGGTGCGACCGTCCTTGATCTCCGTGACCTTCGGTGAATTGTCAGGATTCACCATTCCACTGGTGTTCGGAATCGGAACCCGATCAACGAAGACTCCATTATGACCTTGCTGGTTG
Source organism: Planctomycetaceae bacterium (assembly GCA_002726245.1). GTDB lineage: Bacteria > Planctomycetota > Planctomycetia > Pirellulales > Pirellulaceae > PBSM01. The sequence continues at coordinate 30,180 of PBSM01000084.1, forward strand.
TCCCAGCAGTCGTAGCCAGCGGTTGCCGGACCTTTCGAGACGGCCGCATTCAAAGGAGCCGGGTCACCGGCGAGTGGATAGTAACCCCGACTGGCAACGTAGGCGATGCTCGACCCGCTTCGATATTTGGAGGGACGGCTAGGGCACTCGAATAACTCGATCGACATGACGAGGTCCGCGTTTAACATCGGCAAGCCCGTGAGGGGATCGGGGACATACTTCGGAACGCTCTGATCATCCCATCGGTCTGCCATCGGTCCTTGGTCGATGTGCGGCAGCAACACAACCGGCCAAGGCGCGATCTTGTTGATTGAAGCGCCGGGCAGCGTGCTGGGAAACTCAAGCGGTTGATCGCTACGACGCGCAACCACTTCTTGCCAGCCAGGGAAGTGTTTACCACCGGCAAGCGAAACTGTCCCAACGGCAAGTTGTTTCAAACGGTTAGCGCATGTCCTTCGTCGTGCCGCTTCGATGGCTGCCATGACCGCTGGCAGCGTAAGACTCACCAAGATGCCAATGATCGCAATAACGACCAACAACTCGACCAACGTGAAACCGGCGACGGACCTAGCGTGAAATCTGCGCACCTCCTTCCCAAGAGAGACGTGATTACCGAACGATGGACGATGGGAAGATAAGGTGAAATGAGTACCAGTATGCTTACATAATCGGGCACTTGATTCCAGCTTCTTTTCCCGATTCTTGAGCAGCTACCTGCACTGGGGGGCCTGGGAGGAATGGCATGGACTTAAGCTGTATTACGGCTCCAGACAATCAACGTCGTTAAGTCCACGCCACTCGGGCCTGGGCCGTAGAAGCTGTTTCGTCTACATTCGCTGAGTTGTGATCTCGTACCGCTTCACAGGCTAACGCACCGAATTCTGCAGATGTTACGGATTCTTCTACCGCGACTCGAAGCCTCAACGCGTTTGATGCTTTCGAGCGTCGGAGCAAGTGGTGCGCTGCATGCAATCGCTGTGGTAGTGATTGTCGCCGTGTTTGGAGTTGTCTCGCCGAATCTCCTTCCGCCGCCACACGGTCGCAACTCGGTCCAACTTACCGCCTCGTCGGTGATCGTTGTGGATGCCGTCGAGGCAACGCAAGCCGAACCGCCGCAGTTCACGATCCTATCCGCAAGCGACACGGAGTTAGTGAAGTCCGATCGTGCCGCGCAGCAACTGGCCGCTCAGCCGATCTCTCCAAGTCCTCCCGCGACGGCAATCGGACTGCCCCATCAATCGAGTCGGCTTGGCGAAACACGATCCGATCTTCCGCCGTTGTCGGCAACGAGCACTCCGGTGAGCAAGACGTCGGCACTCCGCGTCCCTCCGTCCGCCGTAGCGATGCCTCCATCGATCGCTAACGCTGGTCAACTCGATGAGATCCCCGCCACCATTCACAGCCCGCGACCAGAGTACCCGGCCGAAGCCTTGGCAGCGGGTGTTGAGGGCCGAGTCGTGTTGCGAGTCGAGTTGGATCGCCGCGGCGAAGTTGCTCGAGCCACCGTCATCACTTCGAGTGGGCACACGAGTCTCGACGAAGCGGCAAAGCAAGCCGTTGCTCAATGGCGGTTCGAAGCAGCCACGCGCTTAGGCATTCCCGTCGCGACGGCGATCGGCGTCCCGATCACCTTCAGAATCGAACGCAACTGACGGACTCAGCGGCTGTATCGCAAGCCGGCGTATCCCGAGATGCCTGCTGTCGCGAAACCGAAGACTTCTTCATAGTCGCTGTCGGTCAAGTTATCGACGCGACCGAAGAGTTCCCACAAGTCATTCAGCTCGTAGGTCCCAGAGAGATTCAGCGTGATGTAGTCCGCCAGTTCGACGATTCCACCTAGGGCATCGAAGTCCTGGCGATTGCTCGCGTACAACACGTAAGCATTTACGCCTGCACGGTCGTTCAAGCAGCGGTGATGAATGTTCAGACCAACCTTGTTTCGCGGCCTGCGCAACAGGCGGCGGTTGTTGAGCAAGTCTTCCGTGTCGGTGTAGGTGTACGCTGCAGTCACGGTTGTCACGTCGGTCAAATACGCCGTTGCCGTAAACTCGACGCCCATAGCACTCGCCAACTGTACGTTCTGCAAGAAGCCGAAGCCGTTCGGCGCGAGAGGGTCGAACACGAACTGGATCAAGTCTTGGAAGTCGTTCCGAAAGTACGTCACATCCAGAACGAGATCGCCTTCGTGTAAGGTTTGCTCAAAGCCGACATCCCAGCCTTTGCTGAACTCCGGGCGAAGATTCGGGTTGCCAGCGAAGCCGAAACGCTGTGCGATCGCCGGCGCTCGAAAACCGCGTCCGATGCTGCCGTGAACCCGCGAATCGGTTTCGTCGATATCGAACACCTGCGTGAAGCGATACGTTTCGGCTTTGCCCGCGTTGCTATGTTCGTCCCAACGAACACCGACTGTGCTGTGGCTTCGGTTACCGATGCTCATGCTATCTTGCAAATACGCTCCGCGCAGGTGTTGAGTTTGCAGAGCACCGCTGAACGGCGAACCTTCTTCGTGCAAGTAATCGGCTCCCGCAGTGAACGTGTTCCGAACGCACTCGTTATCGAGCAGCAAGATATTGGCTTGGTAATCGAGCAAGCGAGCTTGACCAAAGAAGCGCGGCGTGCCGAAGAAGCCTGGGTCCGTATCGACTAACGAGTTGTCTGTCAGGCTAAAGCCGATCTTCTGCTCGATGATTCCATCCATCGTGAGCGACTGCAGTTGCACACGATTGAAAAACTGGTTCGAACGAGTCTGGCGGATGAGATTGTCTACCAGGAAGCCATCGACTTCGACATCGGCATCGGTGTAACGGAAGACGTAGTCAATATTCAATTCCTCGGAAGGCGTCCAGCCGTATCGGCCGGAGAACGACGCATTGCGATACCCGTCATTCTCGACGGCACCAAATCGACGGCTGACGGATGAGAAGCCATCCGACTGAAGATACGATGCACTGAACGAGTAATAGTGACGGCAATCGCCGCCGCTGACACTAAGCCGCTCTTCGTGGGTTCCGAAACTCCCACCCATCCCACTAGCTTGGAACGACATCGGTCCTTGGCCTCGCTTCGTGACGATGTTGATCACGCCGCCAATCGCATCCGATCCGTAGATGACACTTTGTGGCCCGCGCACGACTTCGATGCGTTCGATGTTGTCGAGCGTCAGCGTCCCGAAGTCGAAGGCCCGCGTCGGATTGGCGGGGTTGTTAAGTGGAATTCCGTCGAGAAGGACTTTCGTGTGTTCCGAGTTGGCTCCGCGCGTGAAGACGGATGTGATACTGCCCGGGCTCGATTGTTGCACGACGTCCAGCCCAACAACGCCTCGCAAGACGCCGAGTACAGAAGACTGCCCGCTAGCTGCGATCTGCTCACTACTGATGACCGTGACTGAGCTACCCGACTCGCCGGCGATGCTTTGACTGCGCGAAGGCGTCACGACCGTGTCGGCCGTCAGCGGATTGGCTGGGAAGGGATACGGTCGTCCTGGAACAACAATGTCCGGAAGCGTCGGCAGATCGACCGCATCAGAGGGCTGGTCATCTATCGAGGGCGTTTCCGGTAGCGTGTCTTCACGGAACGGGTTCGGCGGAATAACAGGTTCGTCTGGTTCCTGAGCGAAGATCGCTCCGGCGAGCAGACTGCTAGCGAGCAGCCAGAAGAGGGTCGATCGGTGCATTAGGATTCCCTTCCCTTCGAGCGAAGAAGATGTGAGGAAAATGCTTTGGATCCGGTATCCTGGCTCGGGATCAACCTACTGACCGGCCTTCCCAGTTGCGGATGAGCAACCAGTGGCCATCTCGGTGTTCGTCACCCATACAGTCGCGCTCGCGGCGGGAGCTTCTCACTCCACTTCCCTGCAAGCCAAAGCAAACGAGTCGTGTGTTATAGGACGTGTAGGGTATGTGCAGCACATACCGCTGATGACTTTGGTATCGGTTGTATCGCTCGCAGAAGATACTCGGGAGCGACGACACCGTATGATCGCGATGATGCCGATGATCGGCATAACCGTTACGGGTTAACGTCGCTGGCGGATCTGGCAGAATGATGGGGCAGAATAATGAGAATTAGAAACGGAGAAGAGAGAGAAGAGAAAGCGGCAGCGTTATTCTGTCCCATCATTCTGCCATTCCTTTCGTCAACGTCCGAAACTCAATGTCGTGATGGTGCATGTTGATCCACTGAACGCAGCCGAGCGTCGTATGACCGAGGAATCTCTGTAAATGGTCTTTCATTTGCGATTCGCCATCCTTCAATGTGGTCAGCGCCAGCGCTGTATCGTCTGCTATTAGACAAACCTCGTGAGTTCCGAGTGTGGCGTCACCGTCGTAGATTGGGATTCTTCGCAACGCCACTGATGCTCCACCGAAGACATGGACGATCGCCTCACGATACAGCGACGTTTGCAGGAAAGCACCCCAGTCGCCAAGTAACCCCAACAGAACATCTCGTAGTCGTTGGCTGGGTTCGTTGATGGACTGCCAGTCAGAATCGTGAACGAAAAATCGTCGGCGTTCGGACACGTTCAGTGTAGTGGAGACATACCGCTTCTTGACCTTGCTCGACCGCATGTTAATCAAGAGGCCGTGCTGCATTCCGGCTAACAGCAAATAGTGAAGCGTCTGCGTATGATGTGCGTTATTGAGTGCCTCGATGGTCTTCGCTTCGATCATCAGCCCAGAGGAGAACAACAAGTCCATGAAGAACGACTTCTCGAATTGTTCGTGACGGACCTTGATTTGCACCTCGCGACAAGCAGGAACGATACCAGCGGCCTCACATCTTCGCCGGATAGCTTGTTTGTAGATCTCTTCGTCCATCAACCGGCCGAAGTCATTATGAACACCGAAGACGACACCCATCACTTCGTGCGCCAACGCGTGGAACTCATCTTCGGAAAACACTCGAATCTCGGAGTCGATTTCGATGGGCACTTTGTTGTCGCCTGTGGGAGAGCGGATAAAGCAACACTCATTCTGTAAATTCGAGTAGATCGGTTTCGGGGTTTCTACTTGTGGAAGGTGAGGTATTTCATTCCGGTTTCCC
>PBSM01000085.1 GCA_002726245.1 Planctomycetaceae bacterium
ACGTAACCACAACGAAATGTATCTGTGTTAAAAAGTCCGGAGACCGTCCTCAAGTTCAAACTCTTTCAGGGACGGCTTGCGGTTAAACGAATAGGGTCGTGCACTCGACGTACATATCGACCTACAAGCACTTGCTCGTTAGTATGAACCTATTGGGGAACACCTCTTATATCGCAAAGTCTAAACGATGCAGAATCAAGTCGAAGTCGATGGCGTCCAGTTGACGCTCAGTAAACCGAACGAAAACGATGGCAAGTGGATCGGCCAACAGGAGATCCTCAAACAGTTGCTGGCTTGCTGGATTGTCGTCGATGAGCAAGACCTGGCATTAGCCCCGCGCGTTGTAGGCTCTCCCGGTATTGGCAAGACTGCTTTGGCAATGGCCGCGGCTCGGCAGCGCGAGCAAGAGCTGTACATCTATCAATGCACGGCCGACACGCGCCCCGAAGATTTGCTGGTCACTCCGGTGCTGGCCCAGAATGGCAAGATCGCGTATCACGCTTCGCCGCTGGTAACTGCCATGATTGGGGGTGGTGTCTGTATCCTTGACGAAGGCAACCGGATGAACGAGAAGTCGTGGGCGAGCCTCGCGCCGCTACTCGATCATCGCCGCTATGTCGAATCGATCGTTGCCGGCATCGCGATTAAGGCTCATCGCGACTTCCGCTGTGCCGTGACGATGAACCAAGACGAATCGACTTACGAAATCCCCGACTACGTCATGAGCCGGCTGCAACCTACATTGCAGGTCGGCTTCCCCGACAAACACGATGAGCTGGCGATCCTGCAATATCACCTGCCGTTTGCCGAGCCGGAAATGCTCGCGATGACGGTCGAGTTCCTACAGAACTCGCACGAGCTCAAGCTCGACTTCTCGCCACGAGACGGGCTCAATCTCCTGCGTTACGCGATGAAACGGCTGAGTCAGGATGCAGCACATCCGATGGGGAAGGATGAATCCTGGCGCGAAGCATTGCAGAAGTGCCTCGGCGAAGACGCCCTCGATCTCAAATCCCTTGCCGAACGCCGCACCAGAACACTCGGCGGCGACGCCGTTCGGCTTGGCCTAGGCGATTTCTTCTTTGCCGCGGACGATCCGTTGCATCCCGATTTGGATGACGATGATGAAGACGAAATCGAATTCTAGTGCGGGAACTAGCTCAGACGTGAATTCCTTCGTTTAACCGCAAGCCGGAGGCGTGCGATTTTCCCTGCGGCGCGAAAGAAGCGCACGCCTCCGGCTTGCGGTTAAACGAAAACGGGCAAAGACTGAATGACAAACACTATCCTACAAATCGGTCCTCACATCACCGCGCTGCCGATCATCCACGGCAGCGGCGACTTTGCGCTGGAAGTGCGGCGGATGATGTTGAATGGCGATTATGATTGTCTGGCTGTTCCGCTGCCACCGTCGTTTCAGCAAGGTGTCGAAGAAGCAATCGAATTGCTGCCACGTCCGACTGTCGTGCTGCAGCGCGAGACTCCGCGGTTCCAAACGGAATGGAGTCCCGAGGCGGAGGGTCTGGACGAAGACGATGACTTTGATGACGGCGACGTCAGTTGCAGCTATGTCCCGATCGATCCGTGCCAGGGTGTCATTGCGGCTTTGCGTGTAGCACTCGGCGAACATCTTCCGCGTCACTTCATCGATCTTGAAACCGCTCCCTTTTTTCCGCATTCGGACGTGCTTCCCGATCCGTACGCTCTGAAGCAAGTATCGATCGAGCGTTTTGCAGCGGCCGTGCTGCCAACAGTATCGCGCCCGGATGACGAGCAGCGGTTGAGGCGTATCGCGCACATTGCGGCTCGTTTGTGGGAGTTACAGTCGCAATACAAGTCGGTCCTCTTCATCTGTTCGGTGCTCGATTGGCCTTGGATTCGCGAAGCGTTCGTCGAACAGCGCGGCTCGGCAGCGGAACATGACTTCGTCAACGAAACCGAAACCTACGAAGTCGAACCGCACACGTTGCTGTTCCTGCTTGGTGAGTTGCCGTTCATTACGGGCTTGTACGAACGGGCACGGGCCGAGTTGGAAGACGATGAGAATCTGTCGATCGATGGTGTCAAAGAGTTACTTGTGACAGCTCGTGATGCGTACCGAGCCGATCTCAAAAAGCGGGCCCGCAAGATTACTCCGAATCTACTCGCTCAGTGCATGAAGTACATTCGTAACCTCTCGCTGATCGAACGGCGAATGACGCCAGACCTCTATTCGATCGTCACAGCCGCCAAGCAGGTCGCCGGCGATCAGTATGCGTTACACGTTGCCGAGACCGCTCGCGATTATCCGTACGTACCGCCAACGGGGCTGGACGCGATCCGTATGGGAATCGACCAGGCGCGCTTACCAAACGATGATATTGTCGAGATGGTCAGTCGTTTGGAAGGACCACCGCTCGAATGGCGAAGTCTGGAGTTGAAGCGACGTCCCGATCGCGATGAGTTAAGGAAGTGGCAGCAGCGCTGGAATCCGTATGGTCAATGCAGCTATCCACCTGAAGACACGTTGATCGAAGATTTTCGCTCGCATGTCTTCGATCGGGCGAAAGGGATCATGGGAGCTGATTTGGTCCAGACCGAGAAGTTCACCACCAGCATCAGGGACGGCATCGACATTCGCGACACGCTGCGGCATTGGCACGACGGCGAGATCCATGTGAAGGTGCTTCCGCCGAGTCGCGGCAAGCTGGACTGTTCCGTGATGTTGTTCGACAGCCCTGCCGACCCACGCGACTACCCCTGGCGAACGACTTGGTTCGCTGAACATGAAGAGGAATCGACGCTCGCGTTCTTCGCCACCGACTTCCACAAAGAGATGGTGGGTCCCGGGATTGGGTTGGGGACGTATGGCGGTGCGTTGTTTTTGTATCCGCCAGTTCCGATCCCCGACATTTGGATCGACCCTCGGCTCGACTTCACGGAGACACTGGAGGAACGCATCCTCGCGGCAGCTTGCTTACACAGCGAGTGCCCTCACATCGCGCTGATGAGCCCCGCGCCACCTGGTGCGGGCTGGAGACGACTGGCCAAGCGTTTCAAGAAGAAGTGGGTACACATCCCGCTCGGGCAGTTCGGAGAATCGACCCTGCAGCAGCTTCGCATGGTCCATGTACTGAACGGCAAGCACGTTCGCAGTTACGCCGCCGATTTCATCCGCAAGGCGTAGTAGCCATCACGCTCCGCGTGATGTAAGCGGCGCGGCGAACCGACGTCAATTGTCAATCGGGCTGAATTCGTACGCTCACGTCTCACTCGATGCCGCTGTCCTCACGTGGAACGTGAGGGCTACTTATTGCCGCGGTGAATGGATCACGAGCCGCTCGTACAACGGCGAGCCAACTTGTTTGCGGCCGAGAACGATTCGATCGGCGAAGACGTGTAGCAAGTGAATCGTCAACATGTTGTCGGTCAGGACATGGGCGGTGCGCTCATGAATCCGAAATCCGTTTCTGTGGCGATGCCCGAAGAGATAACCGGTCACGCGATGCTCGTGCAACAGCGATAACACTTCCGTTCCGCCTAGTTGCGGCTGGACGTTGTTGCCGAAAGCGGGCAGCGAAGGATAGTGAGCGATCACGAAGACATGTCGCTTATCCTTTGTTTTCTTTAACTGCGATCGCAGGAAGTCGATTTGCTCGGCGTCGGCTCTCATCGTCAGAAACGGAACGGTCACGAACGCGCATTCGCCATGTTCGATCATCTGCCGCGGTTTGCTGTCGGTGTATTTTTCGTATAGAGCTGCCGCGCCAGAAAACCCTTCCTTCTTGGCCGACGCGAGGGCTTCCCTGACGATCGCCGCGTAGTCGGGTCGCTTGGTCGGAGCCGAAGAGTACGACTCTTCGACGAAGTCGTAGTTGAAGAGCACGTCATGATTACCCGGCACGACGTGACGAGGTGGCTTCAGTTTCGAGAACTTCTCGTTGAAGAGCTGCCACTCTTCCGGCAGATTGTTGTTTACGAGATCCCCCGCGACGAAGACCATTGCCGGATTCAAACGATTCAGTTCGGTGATTGCCGCTTCGGCCTTTTGAATCAGATAGCCTCGGTTCGACTCACGGTCGAATTGCGGATCGGAGACCAGAGCGAACGTGAAATCGGGGTTGCTGGCAAGGTCTTCGCTGTAGGAAGGGCAAGCAAAGGGATCGTCTTCGGCGGTCGCGAGGCGTGGTTGCGTGACCGGGTTGGGAACCGTCAAGGAGAAAGTTGGTTGCGCGACCTCCGCAACCTGACGCATCTCGATTCGATCAGCGAAGACGCGGGCGACTGTAATCGCGCCACGTATCGACCAGCCCGTTGAACCGACAGTCCAGATCGGCAAGGTGTTTGTATAACCGGTCTGGTGATTGTATCGCGTGGGATCGAAGCGGACAGCGATATGCTGCTGCTCGACCAGTTTCCAAAACTGCTCGTGAGTCGGCGTGAGCTTGGAGCGTGGCACGCCTCGGTCCTTGCCGTTGAACAGCAAGACCGCCTTCGAATCGTCAGTCTCGGCAAGTTGCTGTTCCAGTCGTTGTGTTGCTGCGTCGGGATCGGCATCCAAGTCGGTGGCGAACGCCAGCGTGACGCCGTTGACGCTCTTCGTTGTGTTGGCGACGCTGCAGTTGCCAAATAGCCGGTCGTATCCGTCGAGTGATCCCGAGAGGCGATCCCGATGTCCGTGGACGACAAATGTGGGCACCTGAACTTTGTCGAGATAAGTCGCAATCGCTTCGAAGTCAGCACCCGAACCGGACCACGTCAGCGAACCAAGCACGACGAGCGCGTCGGGCTTCAGCTCGTTCACCAACGCCACCGTTTTCTCCATACTCTCCGGCCCTGTCTTCGCCAGAAAGTCCCGCAGCCGATCGCTCTCGTCCTTGATCTCCTCGGCCGGCAGTGTGGTGATATAAGGGTTCGAAATCACGGCGATTGTCGCGATCGGTTCCTCGGCGGCAAGGCAGGCTAGTCTTGACATCAGAAGCAGTGATGTGACGCCAAGCGAGAGTCTGTTCAGACTCATGATGAGATCGTTCTGGTTGAGTGTCGTTCGTGGATCGTGAACGGGTACGATTCTACCAAGAACAAGCGTGAAGATGCCATCAGATCCAGTTATCATGTCCGGTACGCATCCCTTGGCAGACACAACCGGAGACGAGCGTTATGAAGACCATGTTCTCGTACAAACGAACCGCCGTCCTTCTCGCACTAGCGACTTCTGTCTCAACTTTGCCTGCGGTACACGGCGGCGAAAACAAGCTTGTGGGCCACTGGAGGTTGGCCGGCGACGTGCGAGACCATTCGGGTAGCGGCAACGATGGGCAAAACCACGGAGTAAAGCTTGGGGAGCCAGCTTCAAAGGGCAGCGGCCGCTTTGATGGACGGAACGGCCATATCGAAGTCGCGGCGAGCGACTCGCTTCGCCTTGGGAACAGTACGTTCTCGTTAGCGCTGTGGGTCAACACGGCCGAGAAGTTAGACGACGTGTTGGGTGACCTGATCAGCAAGTACGATCCAGCGACACGGACAGGATTCAATTTCAGTATTCAGAACAACGCGGGCGTGACGTCGTCGCAATCGAATCATCGACATGTTCATTTCGGGATCGACAACGGTCGCAGCGAAGCAAAGTGGACTGATCACGGACGCATGGGCGACGCTGTGCTGATCTACGGCATGACTGTCTATCACGATCAGTTGTTTGTCGGCACATGCGAAGCAGGCATCCAAGAATCTGGACGCGTCTTCCGCTACGACGGCCAGAAGTGGATCGATTGCGGTAGCCCTGACAAGTGTAACTCGGTGTCGTCGCTCGCCGTCTACGATGGAAAACTGTACGTCGGGGTCAGCAAATACCGTCTCGCCGGATCATCGCTTGCTGAATCGGACAACCCAAATCTTGGTGGAAAGATCTATCGATACGACGGTGACAATCAATGGACGCATTGCGGGACACTTCCCGACGTCGAGGCGATCAACGGGCTAGTCGTTTACCGTGGGAAGATGTACGCCAGTTCGATGTACGCACCGGCGGGCTTCTTTCGATACGAAGGCGGTACGAAGTGGGTGTCGTGCGGCACGCCTGGTGACAAGCGAGTCGAATCGTTGACGGTTTATAACGGGAGCATTTTCGCGACCGGTTACGACGAGGGAGCCGTTTATCGTTATGACGGTCAGGGTTGGGAGGATCTCGGCGTGCTCGAGGGTGCGAATCAAACTTATGGCTTCGCGACTCATAGCGGGCAATTGTTCGTCAGCGAGTGGCCGCATGCCAAAGTGTTTCGTTGGGCCGGTGGAAAGAAATGGATTCCATCCGGCCGGCTCGGTGAAGAGTTGGAGACGATGCCATTGATCGTTTACAACGGAAAGATGTATGCCGGCACGCTCCCCTCGGCCGAGGTCTACCGCTTCGACGATCCGAACTGGACGAAATTTGCCCGTCTCGATTTCACACCCGACGTGCGTTATCGACGTACTTGGACGATGGCCGTTTACAAGGGCAGGCTCTTCGCCGGCACTTTGCCTTCGGGACACGTGCATTCGATCGAGGTTGGTCGAAATGTGACGTGCGACCGTGCGTTGCCTGCAGGTTGGGTGCACCTGGCGGCTGTGAGAGCGGACGATCATCTGCGTCTTTATGTGAATGGTAAACGTGTCGCAACATCCGCGAAGTTCTCCGCCGCGGACTACGGCCTCTCGAACGACAAGCCTCTCAAGATCGGCTTCGGTGCCCACGATTACTTCAGCGGAAAGCTGGCAGACGTGCGAGTTTATTCTGGTGCCTTGAGTGAGAACGAAATTGCCGAGTTAGCGTCCGCCGATACCGCGCCGACTGATTGACCGGTGAATGCGCTGGATCGCCTGCGAACTTACCATGTCGCACAGCGTGCTTCACTGACTCGCGGCGGAGAGCCGCAGATTGCTTATCAGCAACGGCCAAATGTCGCGGGTTTCAGTAAGACGCTTCGCATCGAGCGCTTGGTCGAGCTTGTGCTGCCACCTCGATCGCGGGAACAAGCAGCCCAACCACGAACGAGCCAGGCGAGCGAGTTGGAAGATATGTTGGAAAAGGATACTCGCCATAACGAGACGATGCGGCGACCGAAGGTCCATGCGAAGCTCGCCGAGTTGGGGATGAAGCCACCGGAAGAAATCACCGGCTGGCTGTATCGAGACGTCTTAAACGCTGATATCGAGGATCCCTATCTCGGATTGGGCGATCTGCTTTTTTCGAACTATCCGTTCGCCAAAGAGGAACGGCTAGTGAAGCAATAGCCTTGCGAGTCATCCGGTCTGTTCTGAGGTCCCGCCATCGGAACGCCCTGGCGTGTCGGGCTCTTTGAGCCGCGATCCCGGCAACGTTCCGGGGACAACGAGCGGGCCGGGTGACGCTGCATCAATGATTTGCTTCAACTCGCCCGAATCGACCGACTCGATCTCAATCAACCGATCGGTCAGAGCAACCAACGCGGCTCGCCGGACATCGAGGATGTGTCGCACCTTCTCGATCGATTCGTCGATGATGCGTTTGACTTCCTCGTCAATCTCGCGAGCGGTGCGTTCGCTGTGAGAACGCAGCGATTCTTCGCTCCCTCCGGTGGCCAGGAAGGCGGATCGATTCGACTCTCGATAGTTAACACGACCAAGCCGGCTCATCCCGTACTCCATGACCATACTGCGAGAGATGTCGGTGGCTCGTTCGAGATCGTTCTGCGCACCAGTCGAGATGTCGGTATAGATGATCTCCTCGGCGATCGTTCCGGCCAGGAGAACTTGAATGCGACTTTCGAGTTCCGACTGTGTCATGAGGAAGCGGTCGCCCTCGGGTCGTTGCATCGTATAGCCGAGCGCCGCAAGACCGCGTGGAATGATTGACACCTTATGCACTGGATCTGTGTTTGGCAGCGAAAAGGCGACCAGCGCGTGGCCCGCTTCGTGGTAAGCGACTCGGTGCTTCTCGTCTTGGTTCATCACACGCTGCTTCTTCTCCAACCCGGCCGTGACCCGTTCGACACCTTCGTTGAACTCCACCATTCCGACGGATGCCTTCTCGTGCCGGGCGGCGAGCAACGCGCCTTCGTTGACGAGATTCGCAAGGTCAGCTCCGGAAAAGCCGGGAGTAATTGCCGCGACATCTGACAAGTCAACGGAATCGTCCAGCTTCACGTTTTTGACGTGAACTTTCAGAATCGCCTCACGGCCCCCGATGTCGGGCCGATCGACAAGTACATGCCGGTCGAACCGGCCGGGGCGGAGCAATGCTTGGTCTAGTGTCTCGGGGCGATTCGTCGCCGCCATCACGATCACGCCGCTGTTGGAATCAAAACCATCCATCTCGACGAGCAAAGCATTCAGAGTTTGTTCGCGTTCGTCGTGTCCGCCGATAAGGCCCGATCCGCGGCTCTTTCCAAGCGCGTCCAACTCGTCAATGAAAATGATGCACGGGGCTTTTTGTTCAGCTTGCTGGAACATATCCCGAACGCGCGCGGCACCAACCCCGACGAACATCTCGACAAAGTCGCTTCCCGAAAGGCTGAAGAACGGAACGCTTGCTTCGCCAGCGATTGCCTTGGCCAGCAGCGTCTTTCCGGTTCCGGGAGGCCCGACCAGCAGAACGCCTTTCGGAATGCGCCCGCCCAGCTTTTGATATTTCTCAGGAGACCGCAGGAAATCGACAACTTCTTTGACTTCATCGACAGCTTCATCGATACCGGCGACATCATCGAACATGACGCCCAGGTCTTCCTGAGCATACAGCTTTCCGCGGCTACGTCCGAAAGACATTGGCGATCCGGCACCGCTGAGTCGACGCATCATGATGAAGAACACGAGGATGATCACGGCTGTCATCAGGAACAGAAAACCATGTGTCTTCCACATGCTCGGTTCGCTGTCAAAGCGGCTGACGATCTTGCTCTCTGCTAGGAGTTGTCTCAGTTGGGCGATCGTCTCGTCGGTCGGCACGATGTTAGTGTGAAACTTCTTCGTGACGGGTTCCTGATCCTCAGGCACGGGGACAAGCTGCTTAACATCGACCTTACCTGTCACTAACCGATCCGCGATCTTCACATCTTGAAGATTGGAGTACTTTGTGCGGATCGTCTGTTTGTTCATGATCGTTTGAACAATGACGTCGCCCGTCATGCCCTCAGCCAACTCGCCGTACTCTTTGACGTGCTTGCTGTTCTCGATCAGGCGAATGAGGTCGGAGTAGGCGATCTCCGTCCCCTGCATGCTGGTCATGACGAGCGCGACCACGGTGAAGCCAAGCACCAAGAGGGCCATATACCACAGAATGCCCTGCCCTCCCGCGGGCCCTTTCGATTCGTTTTGGCGGCGGCCAGGACCGTCTTCGTGACTCATCTGCAATACTCCGGATGGTTATTCGCTCAAGGGGTGAATTGGCCCGTCGCTCGCAATGCTGAGCTTTTGGTATCTCTTCGGCTGGCGGAACCAAGCCCCGGAAGCAAAAAAAGCCCGCGGAGCCGGCAGCTTCGATGTCGTAAGTTTGCAATTATACCCCGGCCTGCAAGGCACGATCCGGGTTGCCGCTGCCAAGCAACACAAATAGAATGCCGTGTTGGCGCGGAAGTCCAAGCAGTGCACTACCTTAGCCGCTTGGAAGCAATCAATACAAGGGGCTCGAAACGCCCCGAAACACCTTGTGGCACGTGCGAAAACTCATCGCGATCTGCCCAGACCACCCAAGCAACGGATGACAACAGCCGCCCGCAACATCGCGATACTCGGTTCGACCGGAAGCATCGGTCGCAGCGCGTTGAGTGTTGTTGGTGAGTCTGACGGTAGACTGCGCGTGATCGGCCTGACGGCACACTCGCGACTCGACGATCTGTGTGCGCAAGCGAAGCAGTTTCAACCGCCGTGGCTGGTCGTGACCGATGCCGATCAAGCCGCGAAGTTTGATTGGTCGGAAAAGCCGGCAAAGTCACAACTTCTGTACGGGCAAGACGGAATCGAAACCCTTGTCGGCCAGCCAGAAATCGACGTCGTCGTAGCCGCGATGGTCGGGAGCGTGGGTTTGCGCGGGGCCTGGCGAGCGTTGGAAGCCGCGAAGACGGTTGCGCTCGCCAATAAAGAAACGCTTGTCATGGCCGGGCCTCAGGTCATGGAGCTTGCGAAAGCACGAAACGCCAAGATCCTTCCGATCGACAGCGAACACAGTGCGGTGTTCCAAGCGTTGCAGTCGGGTCGCCGCGAAGATGTGAAGCGAGTTATCCTCACCGCGAGCGGCGGGCCGTTTCGTGAACGAAGCTCGCAACAACTTGCCGAAGTGACCGTCGAGGACGCGCTCGCTCATCCCACCTGGAGCATGGGCCCCAAGATCACGGTCGATTCGGCAACGATGATGAACAAAGCGTTGGAAATCATCGAAGCTCGTTGGCTGTTCGATCTGGAACCGGACCAGATCGATGTCGTCGTGCATCCGCAATCGATCGTGCATTCGATGGTGGAGTTTCGCGACGGATCGGTGATTGCTCAATTGAGCCCTCCCGACATGAAGCTTCCCATTCAGTATGCTCTTTCCTATCCCGAGCGTTGGGAGTGCCCGTCGCCTCGGTTGGATTTGACCGAAGCGATGCAGCTCGATTTCGAACCGCCGGACGAAGAACGTTTTCCAGCCTTGCGTTTAGGCCACGAAGTCGCCGCCGCAGGTGGCACGACCGGAGCGGTCCTAAACGCCGCCAATGAAGCAGCTGTTCAGAGTTTTCTGGACGGGCAGATTCCATTTACAGAAATCGTCCCGGCCTGTAGGTCGGTACTCGACGGTCATCACTTTGAAGCCAAACCATCACTTGAAAAACTCATTGAGTTGGATGGTTGGGCTCGCCAGGAGGTAACACGGTGGGTTTGCACCTAATTGCGGATTTTGATCTTGCGCGGCTTGGCGAGCTAACGTGGCAGATCGGTAGCGTTGCCTGTGGACTTGGGTTCGTGATCTTCGTGCACGAACTGGGACATTTTCTCGTTGCCAAGTGGTGTGGCGTGAAGTGCGAGAAGTTCTATGTCGGCTTTGATGTCCCGATCAAGATCTTTGGCTTCGAGTTTCCGTCCAAGTTGTTTCACTATCAGTGGGGTGAGACGGAGTATGGCATCGGCATCATACCGCTCGGTGGCTACGTGAAGATGCTCGGACAGGACGACGATCCGCGGGTCTCTAAGCAAGAGGAAGAGCTTGCGCGCATTCGAGTGCAGAAGCGCGAAGAAGAAGCCGGTGAGACAGGCAGCGACACGGCCGCCTCTGATTCGGATGCCGCACGGGCGCAAGCCTTGAGTGACAGTACCGCCGCGGAAGGAATGGTCGAAGGCCAGACTGTCGAGCAGGCCAACAGCGACGGCAATTTCGAACTCGACCCTCGCAGCTTCCCGGCCAAGACAGTTCCACAGCGGATGTGGATCATCTCTGCTGGCGTGCTGATGAACCTGTTCTTTGCCGTGATCTTCGCAACCTGCGCCTTCCGCGCCGGCGTTCCTTACACACCTTGCGAAGTCGGCTCGGTGGTCGCTGGCGGTCCAGCTTGGAAGGCGGGCATTCAGCCTGGCAGCCGCATCATCCAAGTCGGCGAAAGGGGGCGGCGTAGTGAAGCTCTTCGTTTCACTTGGGATCTGCGAAACGCCGGTGTCGGGATGACGAATCAAGACGAGAAGCTATTGCTCGTTGTTCGGACTCCTGCGGGAGACGAGAAATCGTTCCGTCTCAAACCGACGATCACTGTAACGACGAAAGGGCCTGCTCCCACGATCGGAGTTGGTTCAGCATCAACGACGAAACTAGCATCGACAACGGAGGAGGCGACCGGTTTGCCAGCCATTCCGGGTACGTCCGCGGCCGAAGCAACCGCAACTTTCCAGGGCGGTGACGTGGTCGTCGAAGTCGATGGCCGATCCGTCCTGATCGAAGTCGATGGCCAATCCGCCGGCGATCCATACGCGATGAAAGCGGCTTTCGCCGCTCGTCCGAACGATCCACTGACCGTTAAGGTTAAGCGAACTCATCAGAATGAGGACGGCACGTCTCGCGTGACGGAAGAAGAGGCCGTCGTTCAACCGAATCCACTGCGGCGCGTCGGACTGGTAATGAAGGCTGGTCCAGTCGTCAGTATCGTTCCTGGCTCGATAGCGAAAGAAGCCGGCTTCGAGATCGGCGACTCGATCGTTAGCATCGGCAACCAGCCGTTGGGCGACCCCATGATGTTGCCAACCCTGCTGGTGCCGCACTACGGCAGCCAAGTCGAAGTTAAAGTGCGCCGTGGCAAGGATGAAGTCAGCCTTTCCGTCGATCTCGCGGCACCGCCGGTCTTCGATTGGAATCCAGGATACAACTCGCCTATGGTGGCGGAGGCTTTGGGACTAGCGATCGAAGTCCAACCAAAGGTCGAGCGTGTTATTGAAGGAAGCAGCGCCGCGAAGGAACTGAAGCCAGGTGACATGATCACAGCCTTCAAGATCGTGCTTGATAATCCTACGACTCGTTCCGAGAAAGCGGCTAACCGCGAGCAGCCGCAGCCGGTTGGTGGACCATCGTTTAGCTGGCCTTTCGTGTTTCGCGAAATTCAGGTGTTGCCGGACGATCGGAGCTTGGTACTGTCTATCGAACGTAGTGGCGAGGCGTTTAACGTAACGCTCAAACCGCAGAAAGGCGACGGCTTCAATCCGGATCGAGGGTTTGTCTTTGCCGCCAAGAAAGAAATCTACACGGCTAAGAGTTGGGGCGAAGCGTTAGTGCTCGGCGCTCAGCGCACCAAGGAAGATGCATCACGCGTGTTGCTGTTTCTTAGAAAGCTCGTCACCGGCCAGATCGCTATGACCAACGTCGGCGGACCGATCATGATCGCAACGATTGCCGGATCAGAAGCCTCCGCCGGCTTGCCCCGGCTGTTGATCTTCCTCACGTTCCTGAGCGCGAACCTGGCGGTTGTCAACTTCCTGCCAATCCCGGCGTTAGACGGCGGCCACTTCATATTCTTGTGTTGGGAAGGCATCTCAGGAAAGCCCGTGAATGAACGCGTGCAAATCGCTCTCACACTGGCCGGCGTCGCATGTTTGCTGTGCCTGATGCTATTTGTTGTCGTCATGGATATCGATCGGTTGTTCTTCTAGAGATGCCGGGACTCGTGAGAAGATGACGGTCTTCCGTGAAGTCCGCGCGGTTGTCTTCGATGCCGTCGGCACACTGATCGATGCTGATCCACCGGTCGCAAGCGTGTATCGCGAAGCGGGTGCGCGTCACGGGTCATCCTTGCTGATGGGCGACATCGTCGCGAACTTGAAAGCAGCGATCGCACGCAATTTCCGCGGCGAGGCATCCGACGAAGTCTTGGAGCGGTCTCGCTGGAGTTGCGTTGTTGCGGAGACGTTCATCGATATCGATGACACATCCCAGCTATTTCAAGAGCTATGGAATCATTTCGCGGACGCTGCGCACTGGCGGGCCGTTGATGATGCGAAGGCAGTCTGCCAAGAGTTGTCTTCGCGCGGCTATGTGGTTGCGGTGGCCTCGAACTTCGACGGACGATTGAACCGGATCTCGCAAGCGTTGCCACCTCTCGACGCAATCGGCTCGATCTTCGTCTCATCACAGGTCGGGTACAGCAAACCGCACGCCGAATTCTTCCGGCGAGTGCAAAGATCGCTGCAGCTCGAACCGTCACAGTTGCTGATGGTCGGCGATAGCCAGACGAACGACTATGCGGCGGCGCGTGCCGTCGGTTGGGGAAGTCTTTGGCTCGCACGTGGCCACTCAGATGCTTCTGCCGACACGATCAGTTCGTTGACCGAAGTGTTGGGCTATCTCAGGTGATGGCTTCGCAACGTGAACCATCTCACGCAAAGCGGCGATGCAGCTAACTCTCGGTCTGATTTTGCAGCCAACGTGCGGCGCCTTACGGAGCCTGCGGCAACTTGTTCCGATAATGCCAACGTGCAAGGAAGAGTTAAGCACTCGCGTTGTCAGAATGTTGTTACCACGAGGTTGATTGTTATGAATCGAAAGCGAATTGTCAGTGTGCTAGCTGGGTTAATGTTGGTTGTTACAGCGGCAAGCGCACAACAAGTGAACAAGGCAGCATTGGGTTTGGACGGATACTGCCCGGTGTGTGTCGTGAAGATGAAGAAGTGGGTCAAGGGTAGCGCCGAGCACCAAGTCGTGTACGACGGCAAAACCTATCGCTTTCCCGGTGCGGATCAAAAGCAGATGTTCCTGGAGGATCCGGCCAAATATGTTCCCGCCTTAGGTGGCGACTGCAGTGTTTGCTTGGCGAAAATGGGAAAGCGCGTTCCAGGTTCTGTCAAGTTCGGCGCGGTGCATAAAGGCCGCGTCTGGATGTTCCCGGGAGATGACCAGCGGAAGATGTTCCTCGCCAACGCCAAGCAATTCGAGAACGTCGATTTGGCACACGGGGGTTGCTTGTGCGGTTTGTTCGGTAGAGATGCAGAAGCAAGTGCCTGGGAAGCCCGAGTTCACCGTGATTCATAAAGGTTTGCGATATCAATTTCCTGGCGCGGACCAAATGAAGATGTTCATCGCCAATCCAGCCAAGTATGAACAGAAGGAAAGCACGGCTGGAGCCTCTGTCGCATCTCCCGAAACGACTCAACTTGTTTCGATTGAAGGTCGGAGCGGTTGTGCGGCCTGCGACCATGGTGTCCATCCCATCCGCGACGGGGGACAACTCGGCTTGGCCGTCAAGTCGCAAGACGGAAAGGTGTACATCGTCGAAGGCGCTCATCGCGATTACAAGAACACCTACGAAGGCCGCTTTGACGGTCTGCCGTTGAAGGTCACGGGCAGCGTGCTCAAGGAGAGCGGACAGTTCGTCTGGCTCGATCCGAAAGACGTTACCGTTGTGAACTGAAGACCTCCCCAACTAGCTGACTTCCCTGCGGAACGCCCGCTGGCCCGCGTAGCTTTGGCTATGCGGGATTTTTTCTTCTGGCGGCGTGTTCTGGCGTGCTTTTCCGGCCCTTCCCTTCCGACAGGGACGCGAACACAATGAACGGTTCGTGCGTCATGTAGAAGCCCTGTGTATTAACGTTGCCGAGAAGAATGAGTCGAGCCGCATCCGAGCTACAGATCCAGCGAATCGACACGCGTCGTGACGATGTTCACGTTGCGCTCGCTGCCGTGCGCGAGAAGCTCAGTCCTCGCGGTGACATCGTTAGCGAAGCTGGCCGTCAGCGGACGATTGCGGTCTTCGGTGAACCACTCTCGCCGCAACAGGTTGTCGAGCGAATCGCGTCCGAAGTCCGCGATGAAGGTATCGAGGCCTTGCTTCGGTATACGGAGAAGCTCGATCACGCGAAGCTGACGAAGAACGACATTCGAGTCAGTTTCGACCAGATTGATCTGGCTCATGCTCAGGCGGATCCAGAGTTTCTGGCAACGATCCGTCGCATTCGCGATAACGTCCTCGAATTCCAAACGGCCATCCTGCACAAGGATGTCGAAGTAACTCGCCCCAGTGGAGTATCGCTGCGTCAACGGTACTTGCCTCTGGAGCGGATTGGCATTTGTGTCCCCGGCGGCGCTGCCGCGTATCCTTCAACGGTTTTGATGACGGCTGTTCCCGCGAAAGCTGCCGGCGTTGAGCAGATCGCTGTCGTCGCTCCGCCGACAGACTTCGGCGCCAACAATCCAGATGTGCTCGCGACGTGCCGTGAGATCGGTGTCGATCAGGTTTACCGTGTGGGAGGCGCTCAAGCGATCGCCGCTCTTGCTCACGGAGTCGAAGGGCTACCGAAAGTTGATAAGATCGTTGGCCCTGGGAATTTGTTCGTCGCTCTCGCAAAGAAACATGTCTATGGCGAGGTGGATATCGATTCGATCGCCGGCCCCAGCGAAGTCGTTGTAATTGCCGACGAGTCCACTCGCCCCGACTTCACCGCTGCCGATATGCTCGCGCAAGCGGAACATGCTCCCGGAGCAAGCATTCTCGTTACTTGGAGCGAAGAGACGCTCGAAGCGACAGCGGCCGAACTTGCCCGACAGGTTGCAACACTTTCGCGGTCCGAACTCACGGTCCAGAGTCTCGAATCGTTCGGATGTTTGATCTTGGTTCGTGACGAAGAAGAAGCTTGTAAAATCACCGACGCGCTCGCTCCGGAGCATCTGCATATTGCGACTGACAATGCCGAGCAGCTTCTGGCGAAGATACGCAACGCAGGTGCAACCTTCCTCGGTAACTTCAGTCCGGTAGCACTTGGCGACTATGCTGCCGGTCCATCCCACGTGCTACCGACGAGCGGCACTGCTCGCTGGGCGTCGGGCCTAACGGCAAACGATTTTCTCCGCACAGGAAGTGTGATCTCGTATGGCGAAGTTGCCCTTCGCGAGATTGCCTCCGACGTCCAACGCATGGCGGACAAAGAAGGACTCACGGCCCATCGAGCAAGCGTTGATATTCGTCTCTCTGAGCTCCCTCCAGAGTGAGCCTTTTCGACGGCCCGACAGCAAGTGAGTTATTCTTCATCTCGGGATAAGAAAACTTCAGACGGAGAGCCGATGACGTCCTTGCCGACCCAGGGGCGAAGGGCCTGGGGAACGGAGATCGATCCGTCGGGTTGCTGGTTGTTTTCGAGGACGGCAATCAACGCGCGGCTGATTGCGAGGGCAGTGCCGTTCAGGGTATGGACGAATTGCGTGCCCTTCTCGCCTTTTCGCTTGAAACGCACGTTCAAGCGGCGAGCTTGGTAGTCGGTGCAGTTCGAAGTGCTAGTCACTTCGCCGTACTCACCGTTCTCGCCACGACCGGGCATCCAAGCTTCCAGGTCGAATTTTCGATACGCCGGACCGCCGAGATCGCCTGTCGCCGTATCGACAACCCGGTACGGCAGGCCGAGGCCATCAAAGATGCGACATTCCAACTCACAGAAGTGGTCGAGCATCGCGTCACTTTGATCGGGCAGTGTGAAGGCAAACATCTCGACCTTCGTGAATTGATGCACGCGGTAAAGCCCGCGCGAAGCACGCCCCGCCGCACCGGCTTCGGTTCGGAAACAGTGGCTGCTGCCGCAGATCTTCAGCGGTAACTCCTCGGCATCGACCGTCTGTCCTGACAACAAACCGCCGATCGTGATCTCCGCGGTGGCGACCAGATTCAGATTCGAGTTCTCGATGCTGTAGATCTGCGTTTCTGGGCCGCGCGGGATGTAACCGGTACCGTGCAGGATCTCGGTGTAGGCCAGGTCCGGCGTTGTGACGGGAGTGAATCCTTCGCCCATGAGCATCCGTAGTGCGTATTGCTGCAAAGCGAGTTCAAGCAGCACCGCGTCGTTCTTCAAGAAGTAAAACCCGGCGCCCGCGACACGTGCTCCACCCTCGAAGTCAATCAGATCGAGTTTCTCCGCCAACTCGACATGATCGAGCGGCTGGAAGTCGAAACTCAGCGGAGCATGCTCGCCTTTTCTTATTTCGAGATTCGACTTGTCATCCTCGCCGATCGGCGCGTCGGGATGTGACAGGTTGGGAATGCCACCTTGCAGGCAGACGATTTCTTTGTCTAGTTTGTCATGTTGAGACTGGACTTCGTCCTTCTGCTCGCGAAGCTTCCGTCCTTCTTCTTTGCGAGCGTCGCGTTCGGCGTCATTCTTTGCTTTTCCGATCGTCTTGGCGACTTCGTTGGCTTGTCGGTTCAACTCTTGAGCTTGGTTCAACAGCTCGCGCCGTTGCTGTTCTAGTGTGACGAGCCGGTCGATGTCTGCCTCGATGCCCCGGTGAATGCAGTTCTGTTTGACAGCTTCCGCATTCTCAACAATGTATTTGCGATCAAGCATACTTTCGGTCTTCCACAGCCGCATAGCGGCGACAGATAGTGGCCCCGGGCGTAAGCCTGGGGATGGCGGTGAATGATTAGGCAAAGCCCCTTCGGGCAACGCCGTGAATGAGTTTTAGGCGGCATTTTGGAGTTCCAGTTGTTTCAGGTGTTGATGATGCTTGGCGGTCGCTCGAG
>PBSM01000086.1 GCA_002726245.1 Planctomycetaceae bacterium
CACCAAACGGAATTTGACCAAGGGTGCGTTCACATTGAAGTTTTACGCTTTCTACGACTTCGTCCCCTCCGAGCTTGCTCGGAGGGGACGTAAGCGTTCGATTTCAAAGTTTATACAAATTCACCCGAATTCCATTTGGTGCTAGTCTGGGCTAATCCCTAATCCCTCTTACACCGACTGCGGTTTCTTCCGTTGCGGCGGCGTGCGCGGCGCGTAGGTCTCTTTGATGTGCAAGATGTCGGGCATGGCGCGGAAGAAAGCATCGATCCCTTCTGCGTCCCACTGGCTGCCGGCACCATTTCGCAGAATCGCCTCAGCCTTTTCGTGCGGCATGCCGGATCGATAGGGACGGTCGCTGGTCATGGCATCGTATGCATCGGCAACGGCCAGAATTCGACCGTCGAGAGGAATGTCCTCGCCCGCCAGATTGTCGGGGTAGCCACGGCCATCGTAGTTCTCGTGGTGATGCAGTACACTCGGCAAGACATAGCTGAGCGGGTTAAGATCCTGCAAGATCGCCCAACCCTTGTCGGGATGCTCCTTGATCTCTTCAAACTCTTCATCGGTCAATGCGCCAGGTTTGCTAAGGACGGCATCCCGAACACCGATCTTGCCAACGTCGTGTAACAAGCCCGTGAGGTATAGCCGCTCGCAATAGTCCTCGCCAAGGCCCATCTCTTGTCGCCAGGGAAACTTGGCATGATCATCGTGCTCTCGATCGTCCTGCTCGTCGTCATCGTGATGCAGTTCGGCGGCGGACGCAAATCGCCACGTGTGGCGTCACGATCGCGACGGACGGCACAGGCGGAGGCCACCGGTGACACGACGACCAGCGGCGGACCAATCGTTGAAGCAGAGAAGCAATTTGACCAGTGGCCAGCCTATGAACTCAAGGACCTTCTGTCGCACAACCCGTTTTCGCTGCCAAGGCTTTGCTACCGCCTGACGAGTCAGAAGCGGAAGCTGGCGAAGCTATTACGGCTGAAGTACAGGATTTGCGACGTCGGCAAGCCGATTTGATGACTAGTCTGAAAGACCAAGGCGTCGATATGGTTCTAATGACACCCCACGGTAGAGTTGCGCGAGTGGGAGACACGTCCTTCCGCGAAGGTGATGTTGTCGAAGGCCTAGTCGTGAAGGAAATCAGCGTTTCAGGAATCGTATTCGTCTAAGAGCCAGCATCAGAGCAGCCATAGCAGCGAACAACGGAGGTTTGCTGAGCATGCGTGTACCAGGCCTCCTTCTCGGATGTCGATGCGCGATTTACGCAATCGTGGCGGTCGCTGCTGCGCTTCCACTGAACGCCACTTCAGCACAGCAACCATATCGACGCTCGGCTTATCGAGTCGCGCAAGCACCCGCCTTCGGCGCGCCGCCGCCGCCGGCTAGTCGAGAAGGTGAAGGAGATGCCGAACCGGTCTTGAGGCCTCCAGAACGCGGGGAAGTTGAATCGCCCGAAGAGCTCGTCGGGCCGGCACCGCTTCCTGAAAGCTACCAGGTTCCTCTTCGGCAGCCAGCAGATGGACTTGTGATTCACGCGGACGATGGCTTGATCTCGTTGGCGGCTCGCGGCGCGGCGGTCGCCGACGTTCTGACTGCTTTAGCCGAGCTTCAAGGTCTGAACGTGATCACACAGGACACGGTCACCGGGACCCTTAACACGACGTTGAATCGGGTGCCGATTCAGGATGCTCTGGATGTCATTCTCCAAATGACGGGGCACACGTGGACTCGCAACAAGAATATCATCCTCGTGACGAGCG
This sequence comes from Planctomycetaceae bacterium, assembly GCA_002726245.1. GTDB lineage: Bacteria > Planctomycetota > Planctomycetia > Pirellulales > Pirellulaceae > PBSM01. Next base: position 1,764 of record PBSM01000086.1, read on the forward strand.
TCGCTCAAGCGAGCTCTCTCTCCCGAAGCTCAAGGCCGGCAGCTCGAGGTCTTTGAGTTGGGTTACGTCGCGGCCGACGATGTCAGCACTGTTGTGACAAACATGCTGTCTCCCGTCGGTAACGTGTCGGTCGTCGCAAGTGCCGAAGATGACAACCGGCGGACGAAAGGGTTGCTGATTGTCGAAGATCTGCCGGGTTACATGGACGCCATCCGCAACTATGTACGGCAACATGACATTCCGCCACGGCAAGTCATGATCGAGGCGTACATTCTGCAAGTTGACCTCAGCGACGACATTCGACACGGTGTGAACTTCGATCACCTGTTCAACATGCACAGCAACTTGTTTCAGCTAGAAGGACGCAACTTCGCGTCGGCCACAGGCTCGCAAGGCTTCTTCGTAAACCTGACCGGAGGCAATCTGGGCGCGGTGATCGAAATGCTCGAGACCGCAGCCGACGCCAAGACACTCGCTTCGCCAAAGATCCGCGTGTTGAATGGACAAACGGCACGTATACAGGTTGGCGAGCAGTTGGGTTTTCGCGTAACAACGGTCACCGAGACGACCGCGATCGAGTCTGTCGAGTTTCTCGATGTTGGAGTCGTTCTGGAAGTGACGCCACGGATTGCCGCGGACGGCACCGTCGTGATGCGAGTTAGCCCCGAAGTCTCGAGCGGCGAAGTCAATCCAAATACCGGTTTGCCCCAAGAAGAGACGACAGAGTTAGAAACGGATGTCATGTTTCATAACAACAAGGCATTCATCATCGGTGGCTTGATTCAAGAAACCGACAACGACACGCAAGCCAAAGTGCCGTGGCTCGGCGACTGGCATCATCTCGGCCGCCTCTTTCAGCGTCGTGAAGTTACGAAGCGGCGCTCGGAAATCATCATCGCGTTACTGCCGCGAGTGATGCCGTTTGAGCCCTTCGCGCACGAGCAATACCAAATCGACACCGAGCGCGCTGTTACACCTTTGCTCCAAGGAGCTCTCGACGAGTTTCCGCGCCCAAGGGAGCCGCAGCTGCATGACGCAGTCGAGAACCCCATCCAGCATCCGCCGCCACCGTGGGCGAATTGGTTCCAACGCGATGATCGCCAAATCAAAGGCATTAGAGAGGTGAAGTTGCCGACTCGCGAAAAAAACGGATCTGCGGTCGCACCGGTGTCGCTGCTGAGATGTCCTCCCGGCATCGACAGAAGGACTCGCGCAAGAAACGGATCTGCTGTCCCACCGGTACCTCCGTCCCCGGAGGATATGTTGGCACCGTCTCCCGTCTACACCGGTCAACGACTACCGCAGACGCTTCCAACCGGAAGAATCCGCATGACCCGATTGCCTGCAACACGGAATGGCTTATCAGCCGGACAGAGCACATCGACAAGCCCCCGGTCTGGCAGTCGGCACCGCGGACTATGCTACGCTAGTAGTAGTGGCTATGTGCCGTCCGTCACGATTCGTTCACAGTGGTTGGTCAATAGTCCATGCCAGACTACCTAGAGCTTCCGCCAGACTTGCAGTCTCTCATCGAGAAACGCGAAGGCGAACGCCGTGCTGCCCAGCGACGCGGTGAGGAGTCCCAGGAGCTCGCCGAAGACCAGCCTGAACGCCGAGAAGACGATGACCGTCGCGAGGCGAGCCGACGCCAAGAGGACGCTGGCTAGAAGGCCGTGGCTCGGTCTGTGATTGCTCCTCTCGGCGCCCCACGGAGGGCCGCGTTCTACGCCAGAAACGTGCTCCCCGGCACCACAAATCGGGAGCATCCGTTACAAATGGCCCTGACTTCTGACCATTCTGGCCAACTCATCCTAAATTGAAGAGGAATGTGCCTGATTGGTTGCGATGGCAAAACAGGCAGAGTAGCATAGTAGCCTAGACATTCCTGCCTCAAACGGTTGTTCGACCTGTCGGTCCGGAGCTGACTGGGTCGATTCGGCGCTCAACTGGAGATCAATTCAATGCGCAAGACACTGAAGAAACTTACTTACATGACGTTGATCTGGACGATGGTCGTCCTCATGACCGTCGATGTGTCGCTGGCCTGCCGTCGGGCACAACGGCGCGCGAGTCGATGCTGTCCTGTCGATTGTACGATGACGGTCGTCGATCATGGTGCGGTGCAGAAGGGTGGTGCGGTGCAGAAAGGCGACGCGGCACAAAAGGGCGACGTTGCGAATGTCGCGCCTGAACCGCCAACGCCGGACGAAGTTCAAGGACCTGCCCCGATGCCGGAAGACAACAGTGGCACTGGCGCGGGCAGCGACGCCGAAGGTGCCGATGGCGCTGGAGAGTCTCCGTCGGACGTAGCTGACGAACCACCGGCACTTCCAATGCCGGAAGAAGCAGCTCCTACTGAACCCGCCCCTGCTGAGCCCGCCCCTGCTGAGCCCGCTCCTGCTGAGCCCGCTCCTGCTGAGCCCGCCCCTGCTGAGCCCGCCTCTGCTGAGCCCGCTCCTGCTGAACCTACTCCTGCTGAGCCCGCACCAGCGGAACCAGCTCCGGCCGCTGACGATCCCTTGGGAGATTTGTTCAACGCGCCCGCCGAAGGTGAAGCACCCGCCGCTCCGGCGGAACCAGCTCCAGCGGCCGACGATCCGCTTGGTGATTTGTTTGACGCACCGGCCGCCGAGGGCGAAGAGATGCCTGCTGAAGGCGAAGCCGCTCCTGCCGCAGACGATCTGTTTAGTGACCCGCCGGCTGAGCCTGCTCCTGCCGAAGCGGCTCCTGCTGCGGACGACCTGTTCGGTGATCCCGCACCTGCTGGCGACACACCGGCCGAACCAGCGCCGGCCGCCGACGACCTGTTCGGCGATGCACCAGCCGAGTCTGCTCCTGCTGCGGCTGACGATCTGTTCGGCGACGCGCCGGCTGAGGCTGCTCCAGCCGCCGAAGCCGCTCCCGCTGCGAACGATCTGTTCGGCGATCCAGCTCCGGCTGGTGAAGCACCGACTGAAGCGCCGGCTGAAGGCGAAGGCGACGAAGCGGCTCCTGCCGATCCGTTTGGTCAAGTCGAACCAGAGAATACTGAGCAATTGGTCTTCCGTCATTGGGTTGACAATACCGGCCTGTACAAGGTGGATGGTCGCTTGATCGAGATCCAGGACGACCACATTCGACTGGTCAAAGAAACCGGCCACACTTGCACAGTGCCCTTGCGTCGCTTGAGCAAGGCTGATGCTCAGTATGTGCAGCAGATTGCATCGACTTTCGGCCGAGGTGTGATTGGCACTCAACTCGCCAGTCGCTAACCAATCGGTCGTTATCTGAACCTCAACGAGGGGTCGGGATGTCTCGCACATCCGGCCCCTCTTTCCTTTCGACCCTAAAGTCGCTCGTGTTCCGCACTGTCTCTCTTTTGAGTTCCCTGATTCTTTGCTTGCTGCCATCGACGACGTCCTGCGCGGACGATGAATCGACAAAGCCGAAACGGGTGTTATTGCTGTCGCAAGCGCCTGACGGACATCCGGCGGGCACACACGAATACCACGCAGGCATGAGGGTCTTGGCGACCTGCTTGAAGTACGTGCCCGGCGTCCAAGTCAAGCACGTTCACGCTGACGGTGATTGGCCGGAAGGGCCCGAGCTCATCCGAGACGCAGACGGCGTCGTGCTGTTCGTCTCAGAAGGTGCAAAGTGGATTCATCAAGACCCGCGACGGCTCGCGGCGTTCGCTGAACTGGCTGGCCGAGGCGGAGGCTTTGTCTGTTTGCACTGGGGAATGGGAGCGCGAGATGCCAAATACATCGATGGTTTTTTGAAGCTCTTCGGCGGGTGCCACGGTGGCCCTGACCGGAAGTACAAAGTCGTTGATACGGAATTGTCCGTCGCTCAGACCGATCACCCGGTTACCTTCGGGATCGGCGACATTAAGCTTCATGAAGAGTTCTACTACAAGCTCAAGTTCGTCGATGCCGGCGACAATCTCAAGCCAGTTCTCAAGGCCGAGATCGATGGAACCGTCGAGACCGTTGCCTGGGCTTGGCAGCGCGGCGACGGAGGCCGTTCGTTCGGCTTTAGCGGCGGCCACTTCCACGAGAACTGGAAGCGAGAAGAGTACCGCCGCGTGATGTCTCAGGCAGTGCTGTGGACGTTAGCGATTCCCGTCCCGAAGCATGGCCTTGATGTCAAGATCGATGCGGCCGTCATTGAGCTGGACTGACGCAAGCACGTTCTGGCTTACCACAGCACGCCGCCCGGGTGATACGGAAAGTAGCTTCTGCGGCGCCCGCCGAAGTGTACTTCGACGCCAACCGTTAGCGAAAGGTCGTGCATCGTATCCAGCGACTGCGAGGCAACGGTCCAGTTGTCAACCACGCTCATCCTCAACGCCATCCAGGAACGGTAGTAGTATTTGGTTCCGACGCTGATCGGCATCGTGAAAGCAAAGTCATCCACCAATTGGCCGAGGCCATTGTCGAAGCGCACTTTACGAGTGCCGAATCCCAAAGAAGCGAACGGCCGCCAATGGGCATCTCCCCAAGGATAGTAAGCCAGATTCAGATCCCAGAACTGATTGTGGCCAGTGCGACCGGTATCCGCTTGTTGGGCGTCCATGATGTCCAAGTGAGCCGAGCCGAATCGAATCTCCGTTCCCCAATAGTGATCGAAATCCCATCCGACTCGATAGCCTCCGAACATGTCGTCGTCCTGCTCGAGCGTGCCGGGAACGAGTCTATCTCCAAACAACCACCATAGAGCCAACCGACGTGAAACGGACGATTCCGCCAACTCGTGCCCTCGAGAGGACCGCCGATTCCTACATTGCGGCTCGGGTCATCCGGGTCGCCGTGGCGGAAATGAGGAGGCCAAGCGATTCGGTTCAGTCCAGGTATCTCCGTCGCGAACAGTGCGTGTGGCTCTCGCGGAGTTGAAAGCGCACTACCGAACGAAGGTATCACGGTGGCACGGGGACCGGTCGGGCTACCAGCCAGGTGCGCCAGATCACCATAGGGCGATGTCGTCTGCGCATGGCTCACCGATGCCATGACCAAGGTCACGCACGCGGCGGCACCGAACCGGCGGATTGGTTGTACGAAGCCCATGGGCAGAACGCCCCAGGATGAGGAAATCGGGCGGATTATGTCGAGGTCGATGCCTTGTGTCAACGCAAACCCTGCCTGCTAGCGGTCGCTGCCACAACAGGCTGGATAGTCGTAGCCCCTTGTGAGCAGGGAGTTTATTGACAACGGCACTTCATATAGGCAAAGATGTACAGATGGTTGTCGGTCTACACTTGGCGTTCGCCACAGGTTCCTCGTAGACCACGCCCGGAACACGATCCTCCCAAGGAAAACTGAATGGCTACAAGAATGGGTGACTATACGGAGCTCTTGCTACGCCGAGGCGTAGTCAGCCTCGATCAGCTCTCTGAAGCGGAGCGGATGGCTCGCGAGAACAACAAGAAGGTGGCAGATTGCCTCGTCCAGCTCCAGTATGCTTCGGGTGAAGAGGTCATGCGGGCGATGGCCGAGCACAATAAGCTCGACTATATCGATCTGTCCGAAGTCAGCATTCCTGAACACATTATCGAACTGGTCCCCGAATCGGTCGCCCGCGAAAATGGCATCCTCCCGATGTCAGAGGACGATGATTCGCTGGTCGTCATTATGAGCGACCCTCTCGATATGGAGACCATCGAGAAGCTGCGATTTATCCTCAACCGTCGGGTCGATGTCGCGTTGGCTCCCGATGAGAGTATTCAGGAAGCGATTAACAAGTACTACGGACAGGTCGAGGGTGAAAGTGCCGACTCGATGCTGCAGGAGTTTACCGATACGGCGATTGACTTCACGGAGACGGAGGGATCGACGGCCGAAGGGGGTGAGATCGTCGATGAGAACAGCGCGCCAATCGTCCGGCTGGTGCATCTAATGATCAGTGAAGCGGTGCAGCTTCGCGCGTCCGACATTCATGTCGAGCCGTTCGAGGAATACATTCGTATCCGGTATCGAATCGACGGAGTGCTGGTTGAACGTGATAGTCCGCCCCGCCGGCTTTTGGGCGCCATTCTCTCCCGCATCAAGATCCTCTCGAAGCTCGATATCGCCGAGCGGCGGCGACCGCAGGATGGTCGTATTAAAGTAACAGTCGGAGAAAAGGAGCTTGATCTTCGGGTCAGTGTCATTCCAACGAATCACGGCCAGTCCGTCGTCATGCGACTGCTCGACAAGGACAACATCAAGGTCGGAGTGCGCCAGCTTGGTTTCGCCGAAACGACGTTCAAACAGTTCACCCAGCTTATCAAACGCCCAAACGGGATTCTGCTGGTAACCGGGCCCACCGGTTCGGGGAAGACGACGACTCTCTACGCGGCCTTGAACTTTCTGAACCGCCCAGACCGCAAGATCATCACCGCCGAAGATCCTGTTGAATACTACCTGCCGGGCATCAATCAGTGCGAAACGCGGCATAGCATCGGGCTCGATTTCGCTCGGATCATTCGCGCTATGCTGCGGCAAGCCCCAAACATCATTCTTGTTGGAGAAATGCGTGACAACGAGACCGCGTCCATGGGAATTCAGGCTTCTTTGACTGGACACTTGGTTTTCAGTACACTTCATACGAACGATGCGCCTAGCGCTATAACACGCATGACAGATATGGGTGTTCCCGGATATCTCGTTGCGAGCAGTGTAATTGGGATCCTGGCCCAGCGTCTGGTTCGCGTTATCTGCAGTCGATGCAAACAGAAGTACGTACCTTCGGACACAGTGCTAGAGGATGCGGGCATTCCGCTCGAGGTTGCTAAGAATGCGGATATGGCCCGCGGCAAGGGATGCAATTATTGCCAGAAGAAGGGGTATCGCGGCCGCATGGGAATCTATGAGTTGATGGCGGTGACCTCGAAGGTCAGAGAGATGATTTTCGGGGGCGTATCCACCGCAGAGATCCGCAAGGTTGCGATTAGCCAAGGCATGGACACGCTTTACGTAGACGGCGTTCGCAAGGTCTTAAATGGCGTGACGACGCTGGAGGAGGTTTATCGTGTCGCGAAGAGAACAGAGCAAGATCTAATTACCGGTGATCAGTAAACCGCCGCGAGGCGGCTAGCTCGTTCGTCGGCAGGCGGCCGTTCGCTCCGCGAACGATCGCATTTTCGCGGAGCGAAAAGTTACAAACTCAACAACTAACCCGTTGCTGCGTGTTGACGGAACTGATAGTCATGAACTTGGGAGAATGATTGGTCTGTTTGCTGAATTCTTTGCCTCGCCTAGGGAGGTCGGTGAATAATCGGACATGCGAGGAGTCGCAACAGGGCGACGATTCGCAGGAACGAGCGAGGAAATGAGAATCTGTATTGCCGGCCCGCTTCTCAGGCATTTCGGTGGCGGAACCGTTTGGTTCCGTTCGTCTTCCCACGAACATTCTTAGGTGAAGGCTAGAGACATGGCGCAACAGATTCTGATTGACAAACTCTTGCAAGCTGCCGTTAAACAGGGCGCGAGCGATATTCATATTGTCTACGGACAGCCTCCCGTATTCCGGCTGGATGGTCGGATGAGGAAGCTCGAAACAAAGACCCTGGAGGCGGAAGACTGCGTGGCGTTGATGAAGAGCATCACGCCGGAGCGTTGTCAGCTCGAGCTGCAAGAGAACGGCAGCTCCGACTTTGGGTTCGCCTTCGGTGACATGGCTCGGTTTCGCGTGTCGATCTTTAAGCAGCGTGGCTACATCTCGATGGTCTTGCGGCAGATTCCGACAGACAAGCTGACGCCGGAGCAGCTTGGATTGCCCGAGTGCGTGGTGAAGATGGTGATGAGGCCTCGCGGGCTGTTTCTTGTGACTGGCCCGACCGGTTCTGGAAAGAGTACAACGCTGGCGAGCTTGGTGAACTACATCAACGAGACGGTTGATCATCACATTATCACGATCGAAGACCCGATTGAGTTCTATCACGAACACAAGATGTCAACGATCAATCAACGAGAAGTGCATGTCGATGTACCGAGTTTCTCGGACGCGCTGCGTCGCGCCTTGCGTCAAGATCCAGACGTGATTCTCGTTGGCGAATTGCGTGACCTGGAAACGATCGAAGCTGCGATTTCGGCTGCGGAAACCGGCCACGTTGTGTTCGGCACACTACATACCAACAGTGCTCAAGGCACGGTCAATCGTGTTATCGACGCCTTTCCCGGGAACTTGCAAGATCAGATTCGGACGCAACTTTCAACGGCGCTAATCGGCGTCGTCGCACAAACTCTGTTGGCGAAGATCAGCGGCGGGCGATGCGCTGCTTATGAAATCCTGGTTGTTACGCCGGGTATCGCCAACCTGATCCGTGAAAACAAGACGTTCCGTATTAACTCGGCGATGCAAACTGGAGCCAAGTTTGGAATGCAGTTGATGGACGACGCCCTGTTTAACCACTGGCAGGCCGAGAACTGCACGATCGAGGATGTTTTGGCGAAGGCCGCCAGCCCGGACGAATTGGCTAAGCGAATCGTCAACGCGAAGCGGGGGATTTTGGAGGAGGAGGACGAGGGAGGCGAGTCGGCGGCCTGACATTTTGTCAGGCGTCGGTCGCGAGCCCTTGTCTTCAAACGGAATCCTTAAACACTGACAACTACGAATAATCATGGCAATACGTCGCATTGGACAAGTCCTCGTTGACCTCGGGTTTATCAGTGATGATCAACTCGAAATGCTGCTCGAAGAGCAGGATCGGCAGCCGGGCGAGAAGCTTGGCAAGATCGCCGAGGAAATGGGGCTCGTTACCGACGAGCAAGTCGCTCAGGCTCTCGCTGAGCAGATGAACATGCAGGTCGTCAGCCTCGAGGAGCTTGAGTTGAGCGACGAATTACGTGAGCAGGTTTCGGAAACGATGGCTCAGTTGTACCGAGTCATTCCGGTGCAGCGAGACGACGATACACTCACGGTCGCGACTTGCGATCCTCAGAATCTGAATGTGCAAGACGAGTTGCGGACATTTCTCGGCTTGGACATCCGCACGGTGGTCGCTACGGAGCGTGAAGTCATAAAACTGCTGGAGAAGCACTACGACGCTGGCGGTGAGAGCGTCGAGAAGCTCATTAGTGATTTGGAGGGCGACGAGGAACTGAAGAAGCTTGCGGATGAGATGGCGGGCGACACGTTTGATCTGACAAGTGCCGAGGCGCTGGCCGATAGCGCTCCGGTGCGTAAGCTGCTCAACATGATCCTGCTGCTCGCGATCAAGGACCATGCGAGCGATGTTCACTTCGAGCCGTTTGAGGATGAGTTCCGCATCCGCATCAAAGCGGACGGCGTTCTTTACGAGATGGTTCCTCCGCCGCGTCACTTGGCGTTTGCGATCACGACTCGCATCAAAGTGATGGCTAACCTAGATATTGCTGAACGGCGTATGCCGCAGGACGGCCGAATCGAGTTATCGGTTGGCGGTCACCCCGTCGATTTGCGAGTTAGCGTATTGCCGACGATGCACGGCGAGAGCACGGTCATGCGGGTCCTCGACCGTTCGGTGGTGTCGCTCGATCTGAGCAAGGTCGGCATGGACGACCCAACAATGAAGGAATTCCGCCGTGTGATTGAGCAGCCAAACGGCATCGTATTGGTGACGGGGCCGACCGGTTCCGGCAAGACGACCACACTGTACTCCGCCTTGAGTGAACTTAATCGCGTCGAAGAGAAATTGATCACGACGGAAGACCCCGTCGAGTACGACATTGACGGCATCATTCAAATTCCGATCGATCACAGTATCGGTGTGACGTTTGCCGCCTGCTTGCGAGCGATCTTGCGGCAAGACCCCGACCGTATCTTGGTCGGTGAGATTCGTGATTTAGAGACGGCCGAGATCGCGATCCAAGCCTCTTTGACCGGTCACATGGTGTTCAGCACGTTGCACACCAATGACGCGCCGAGTACGGTGAGCCGTCTCAAAGACATGGGTGTGCCGACGTTCATGATCACAGCGACGGTGGAAGCCATTCTGGCTCAACGATTGGTGCGGCGTATCTGCAGCCAATGCCGCGAAGAGATTGAACCTGACGATGAACTGCTGATGGAGTTGCAGCTTAACCGCTCGTCGCTGGGGCCGGATGAGAAGTTCTACCGCGGTACCGGATGTGACATCTGCAACAACACTGGATATAAGGGCCGCGTTGGCTTGTTTGAGCTGATGATCATGAACGATGAGCTGCGTGAGCTGATCATGTCCAACGTCGCCGAAGACGTGCTGCGCGACACGGCACGTGGTTATGGGATGGTGGCGCTGCGTGATGCGGGAATGTCCTTCATGCACGACGGCACAACAACACCGGACGAGGTGATCCGAGAAACATTCGTCGATGTGTGACGTTCACGCTCGATACAGATAGTCGCTTTTCGCTCCGCGAAAAGACGTGCTTTCGCGGAGCGAGAGCCGACATTGATACACATAGTCAGGGGTTCGCTCCTCTTTAAACAGGATTGCAGAAATGCCGACCTTTCAATTTGAAGCGATGGACGCCACCGGTCAGGAGATCCGTGACGTTATTGATGCGGCGACCGAGGAAGAAGCGCAGACGACTATTCGGCAGATGGGGTACTTCGTTACGAAGATCTCCGTCAAGAAGCAGGCAGCTGCCCAGGCCGGGGCCAAGGCGAAGAAGAAGCGTGGCTTTGCGATTGGCGGAGGCGGCACTAAATACGTCACCGCTTTCACTCGCCAGCTTTCGATCCTGCAAGACGCCGGTCTGCCGATTCTGCGCAGCTTGAAGATCCTTGAGCAGAATGCGAAGCCTGGCAAGCTGAAGTTTGCGTTGCAAGATGTCTGTGAAGAGATCGAGACCGGAGCCACACTTTCCGAAGCGATGGCCAAGTCCCCCAAGGTCTTTACGCGGCTTTACGTGAACATGATCAAAGCCGGTGAAGCCGGTGGTGCCTTGGAAGTGATCCTCCAGCGTCTGGCGGAGTTCATGGAGCGATCGGAATCGCTGAAGAAGAAAGTCAAAGGCGCGATGATCTATCCTTGCGTCGTCGTTTCGGTTGCGGTCGGTATTCTTACATTCATCATGCTGAATATCGTTCCGGTCTTCGCCAAGATGTTCGAGGAGTTCGATCTCGAATTGCCGGTGATGACGCAACTGCTTGTCGCGATTTCGGAGTTCGTTGTGAACTTCTGGTTCCTCCTGCCGGCGGTGCCAGTGGGAATACTCTTGTTCATCAAGTTAATGCGCAAGTTCCAACACGGGCGTATGGGCTGGGACATGTTTATCTTACGGCTGCCCATTGCGGGTATGCTGGTCGAGAAGAACACGCTAGCTCGGACAACGCGAACATTAGGCACATTGATATCTAGCGGTGTTCCCATCTTGGAGGGCCTGACGATCACTCGCGAGACGTCGGGGAATGCGCTGTTCGAGAAAATCTATGGCAAGGTGACTGATTCCATCCGCGAAGGTAATACTGTTTCCCGGCCGATGCGCGAGTATTCGATGCTTGGATTCCATCCAATGTGCGGATTCTTCTGGTTTACGTTCGGCGCAGTTCCCGGAATGATGATTATGTGCCTAACGCCAATGGAAGGTATGGGCGGTATGTTGCAGGTCGGGGCGGCCGTTTCTGGTGGTGTTGGGACACTGTGCTTGCTGTGGTATTTAATGAAGATCAAGACCCGAGTCATTGACGACTTGGTAGTGAATATGGTCGATGTTGGTGAGGAGACCGGTGAGCTGGATACGATGCTCTACAAAGTCGCCGACCAATACGATGAAGAAGTTAAGACGTTGACAGACGGCCTGATGGCGTTGTTGGAGCCTTTGATGATTGTGTTCCTAGGTGGAGCCGTCGGCTTCATCGTCATCTCGCTCTTCATGCCGTTGGTCAGCCTAATTACAGGCTTGTCATAGTCAGTGTGTTTGCAGAGTGGGTTGCGGGTTATTGATTGATCCGCACCACAGTCCTTCCGGTTCCCTCTTTCTTCCCAAGAGGTGTGAAGGGCGATTAGAAGGATTGAACGTTGTCTCTCAGGCAGAGCTCCGTGTGAGCTGTCGTTCTGTCGTCGCATCGAACAGTGCCAACGCATTGATCGGGCCGACCGAACGAGCGTTCCAACAGTTTAACATCAGCGAGGCATTACAACCTTGCTGCCATCAGGAGGCCCAGAACCATGCGAAACTCGCGTTCCCCCAACCACCGCGGTTTCACACTCGTCGAAATGCTCGTCGTCATCGTCATCATCGGAATCCTCGTCGCCATCCTGGTGCCGACCGTCGCAAATGCAATCTGGCGCGTGAAAATCGGCGCGATCGCTCTTGAGGTCAAGGATCTCGAGACTGCCGTTGCGGCTTATAAGAGCGCGAATAATGACTATCCGCCCGATGGTACAAACTTGGCAGCGGTACAAGCGCATTTCAGAATCGCGTTTCCGCGCATCCCGAATCACAGCGTCTATGTTACATCGTGGTGGACTGCTGGAGGGAATAACCTGGACCCGGCCGAGGCGCTGGTCTTTTTTCTGACCAAGACAACGACGGATGTTAGAGATCCGCTGAATTCCGGCGGAGGTTCCAGTGAAGTACGTTCCTATTTCGACTTCAAAGACACGCAGCTTCGTGATGAAGATGGTGATGGCTTTGAGGAGTATTATCCTGCGTCCGCACGCGAGGCGCCGTATGTCTACTTCGACGGTCGCGTGATCGGCACCACGTCCGCCTACACCGCGACTGCATTTCCGAAGGATCCGACGGACGTACGTATCGCGACGCTAGGACGCGCCAGGCCTTTCCAAACAAACGCGCCAGACTGGATTGAGCCGAAGAAGTTCCAGCTTGTCTCGGCTGGCTTGGATAACGAATACGGCGTGGACTATCTGGACCCCGCGAATAGCAATGCACTTGTTCCAAAGCAGTTCCCCGACCCCAATTACTACATTGCCACGGGCGTGTCGCGAGAGCCTGACGAGGATAATGTGACCAGCTTCAGTGGCGGTCGCACGTTGGGAGACAACTATCCATGATGCAACGACGAAAGAATCGACGGGTCGCTTCGCGACCATCGTTCACGCTCGTCGAGTTGGTGATTGTGCTCGCGATCATTACCATCCTCGCGTCAGCCTTACTCTTTGCCTTGTTTGGCGTCGCGGAGGATGCGAAGGCGACTCGAACACGCGCGCAGATTGCCAAGCTGCACGAACTCGTGATGCTGAAGCACCAAGCCTACCGTACGCGGGCCGTGCGTTTGGGAATTCCGCCTTCCACGACCAATAACGCGGCGACATTGGCCGCAGCTCGCCTATTGGCGCTTCGCGATCTGATGCGAATGGAACTTCCAGATCGGATAACCGATCTGGCCAGTAGCCCGGTGACTATCAACGTACCAAGGCAGAACGGTTCCGGGTTTCACACGACCAGACTGGGCCCACCCGCGTTATGGAGGAACTATCGAAAACGCGCCGGATTTCCGCGCTGGCCCATGCCTGGAGGAGCACCGACGTGGACGACGGACTATCAGGGTGCCGAGTGCCTTTACATGATCGTTGCAACTCTTCGCGACGGGGATTCGAGTGGTCTCGACTTCTTCGAGGAGACGGAGATCGATGACGTTGATTCGGATGGAATGTCAGAGATCGTCGATGGCTGGGGCAACCCCATCATGTTTTTCCGCTGGGCCCCTGGATTCGCGACGACCCCTGGGCCGGACGGCGGCTGGGGAGTTGCCGGAACGGACGATGATAGCAACGGTGTGCCTGACGATCTGTTCGAGATGGGATGGCCCGGCTCGGATGATGCTTCCGAGTTGCAGTCGCGCGATGCCGAAGCCTCGCCCGACCCGTTCGACGCCCTGCAAGTTGACGGGCAGAACTATGCACTGATTCCGCTGATTTACTCGGCCGGTCCAGATCGCATCTATGATTTGAGTGATGCGGTGACCCCGCCGCTCATCTATACGGCTCCGACCCCACCCAATCTACCCAATGACCCATATACCCCGATTCCGGCACCCGCTTTGTTGGTCGGACGTCCGCAGAGCGGTGGAGGCCCTTCCGACGAATTCAACAGTCTCGACAACATTACCAACCACTTGATTGCGACTGACTAATCTGATGTGCATTGAGAACGGACAACTGCAAGGTGCAATGTTTCGACGCCGAGCGGCGTTGACGCTGATCGAACTGCTCGCAGTCGTCATGATCGTTGTTGTTGTGTTCGCAGCCGTCGTACCACAGCTTCGCCCCGCGCTCGAGCAGGGTCGGTTGCGCGAGGCGTCGCGGCAAGTGAGTGCCTACTTCACACTTGCGAAGTCCTTGGCGGCCCAGAGAGGCCGTCCGGTCGGTGTTGCTTTGCAACGTACGGTGCCCGGCTCGGACGCGGCCCTTGACTTATTCATGCTCGAGACGCCGCCACCGTATACCGGAGATCTGAGCGGCGCGACAGTCGTAGTAGGTCCGGACCCAACAAACAATCGGTACAAGATGTTGTTCAGGAAAGCGGCTAGTCTGACCGCGACGACGACGACCGCCCTGGTGCAACCGGGTGAGAGCTTTTTTATCCGCTTCAACTATATGGGGCCGTTGTACGGATGCTTTCGCGATACGAATGGCGACTTCGTCATACAGATCGGCGCGCAGCCACCACCCGGCTTCTGGTCGCCTGGGGCCGATAAGCAATGGGGGGTTGGTGGCACCGATGACGACGGCAACTCACTTGCGAACGATTTGCGAGAAGCTGGCTGGCCGGCTTCCGACGACGTGGAGATTGGTCTTCCCTTCCAGGTGTACATGTTCCCGGCTCGTTCTGTAACCAAGCCGTTGCAACTGAGCGGCAGCGTCTCGGTCGATCTGCAGTATTCGGGGTTCGGGGTCAGTGGAACTCAGTTCGCCGCCGATAACGTCATTCCGAGCGGGCCAGTTGATACGCAGCCGATTATCGTGATGTTCTCGCCAAGTGGTGGCGTCGCCACTCTTTATCAAGGTGTCCTCACCGGCGGTGTGGTTCCGTTGACCCAGCAAGCGGGAACGGGAACGGTGTACTTTCTCGTAGGGCGGTTTGATCAGGTTCAGCCCCCGCCAGTTTTCGACCCAAGTGCTGGGACTTGGTCGCTTCCTGCTTCGACGGCCACGCAGACAAATCTGGCGGATCTAAAGAGCGTCTGGGTTGCGGTAGAAACTCGCAACGGCGCGATAACTACAGCAGAAAACGTGTCTGGGTCATCGATTCGCGAAGTGCGGGGATTGGTTCGGACTGGCGCCGGTATGGGAGCCAACTAGTTATGAAGCGGAACGGGATTAGCTTGATGGAGGTCTTGTTCGCGGTCGGCGCGATGGCGATCGGACTGTTCGGCGTCATCGCGCTCTATCCACTTGGACTCCGTCAAATGGGGCAGGGCACGGTCGCGGACAGCAGTTTTCGAGTGGGACAAGATGCCACTCAAGAATTCGAGATCCGCGGCATGGGGCGGTTTGATCGCTGGTTATTCGCTAACCAGACAACCGCCGTCGGAAATCCAACGGGAACGGCCGTGGCGTTCGCGATCGATCCGCGTTTTGTGACGCGTCATGGCGCGACGGTGCAGGGCTCGATTACGCCTGCAGCCTTCCCCTACTGGGATTCGAGTGTGATCGCCGGTCCCCGGCTGAGTCGCATTACGTTGGCGACTGCGAGCTTCCCGGGCGTGACGCGTGCGATGAGCGCTGCGGAAGCAGATGCGGTGTTCGCGCTCAACGATGAGTTGGTATTCGATTTGCCTGATGACAAACTGTTCCCTCCAGCACAGCAATTTGGCGGTCTCGCAGGCGCACCGAAAGTGAAACGCCTGTCCGAAGGGACCATATCGTGGATGGCGACGCTCGCGCCGAAGATCGACGCGACCGGCTCGTTTAAGGATCTCTATTTATTGTCGATCGTGGTCTTCAATCGCCGGGATCCGGCCTTCTTCTTGTACGAAGACCTTAATACGGACGGCCAGTACAATGCCGGCGAGCCACGAAACGAGCGCATTGTAGACGTTTCAAATATGTACGCCTCTGGGTTTGGCGGCGGCGAAATCGAGCTGCGGTCTCCGAACGCTATCGACTTGGATACGAAGGCTGGCGACTGGCTCATGCTAACCAAGTTCTTGACACCAACCACTCCAA
This sequence comes from Planctomycetaceae bacterium, assembly GCA_002726245.1. Taxonomy (GTDB): domain Bacteria; phylum Planctomycetota; class Planctomycetia; order Pirellulales; family Pirellulaceae; genus PBSM01. The sequence continues at coordinate 17,821 of PBSM01000086.1, forward strand.
TGTTCCGGTGGTATCGTGTTGTTGAGGCGGAGGAGGAGCTGCGCGATAGTGCTACGCCGCCCAATAATCCGCCTAGTGTTTCTCCTTTCTTCCAAGATGTCACATTGCAGGGAGGTGATTGGCCGCCCGATCCGCCCGGCGTGTCCCCTCCACTGACCAAAGCAGTATTAATTAAGGGCGTCGTGGCAGTCTATGAGCGGACGATTCGACTTGAAACCTCAGGCATATTCTCTCCGTAACTTCGACTCAGTCTCAGTTGGAACGAAGCGGAACACTTCGGTGATTACTCTTCCCGATTGGCCTGGTTGGCCAAGTACTTACTTTTATGGACTGGAAACAGAGAAACGAAATTCGGGAGAGACGAATGAATAGGACGCGGCGCCGACGAAGCGGTATTGTGCTGTTAGTAGTGTTAAGTTTACTAGTCTTGTTCACGTTGCTGATGGTAACGTTCCTAATCGTTTCCGGTCAGTACCGGGCCGGTGCCAGAGCGATCGCACGGTCTCGTACGACCGTTATCGATCCGCAGGAACTGCTAGACGGAGCATACTATACTCAGATCCGAGATACTCGTGATCCAAAGTCGGTCCTGCGTGGGCACAGCCTATTGCTGGACATCTATGGTCTCGATGGTCTTCGGGGGACCGTCTCTGCTGTGGGCAACGCCGGCGCGGGGGCGGGCCTACCGGACGCAACAGGCGGCCAGTTTTTTGACGTCAGACTTCTAACGAGTCCAGGTACTCCACCCGCTGATCCACTGATCAAGAATCTGTTTGGCCAAGACACTTCGCTGGAACGGGTCGATGGATATTATGTCGGGCGGGTAATGACGACCATTAGCAGCACCACTACGACGGCGGTTTCCAGCAATCGAGTAGGCATCAGTTACCGGGTCGTGGGGTACTTCGGCGAAACGGGAATCTTCCGCTTGATGGCTGGCACTTCCGATGGCTCGTTGGCACAGCGACCTTCGGTCGGCGACACCGTGATCCTCAACGGCCAGCCATTTAATGGAACGGGCTTCGGATATAACGCCACTACTAGAAGACTCGATGTTACAGCTCTGAGGCCGAATCAGTACCTGGTTTCTACGGGAACGCCTGCAACAGCCGGCACGCCTCCCGCCGCAGGAACGTTCGCTGCCTATCTTTTCGGCGGCGCTGACGAGAGCTATGACGCCGTTGACTATCAGAACATGGCGTTGTCGGCGGTCATTCCGGACCACACGGCTATTCCGTTCAGTCGCAATCTGGCCTTTGTGATTCCGTCGTACCACCGGCCGGCTTTGATCAACTACTGGATCAATAATGGCACGATACCATGGATACCGCCGAGTTCGGCGGTCACCTGGCAAACGGTTTGGGCGGCGCGCCGGGCTTATATTCTGCGACCGATGACCTGGGATAACCCCAACTTCACCGGTAGTAATCCAGCTTTGACATTTGGAGCCGATGGCGCGCCGGGCGTCGCCGTTGGGCCGGGTGCCGACGATGACGGCGACGGAAACACAAATTGGTTCCCTGACGGTTCGCCAGACCTCAAGGAGCTTTGCTGGCCTGGAAGTGATGACATCGAGGCGCTCCTGACTGGTCCGTGGGATGTTGATAACGATGGTGACGGTATCCCTGACAGCATCTGGACGGATCTCGACTACCCGGTGCAGACCACGCCGGATGGTCGTCTGGTTAAGCCGCTCTTCGCCTTTCACACGGTCGATTTAGATAGCCGCTTGAATGTGAATGCGCATAGCAGCTACGCGCATGTGCCGGGCAAGCTTCCTTTTCAAGCTACGAGCGACTTGGCTGGTGCCTTACTCGCCGGCTCCGTGCCCAAGGGGCAAGGCTATGGCCCCGCAGAAATCGACCTGCGCAGCGTCTTTGGCACCAACGTGCTGACACGACTCCTCACGGGTGAGAGTAGCCTTGCGCTGCCGGGGCGCTACGGGTTCGTTAATCAGTTGAGTGGTTCGGTGGCACCTCCGGGCGCGACCGGGATGGACGCGTTGGCTAGTGTGCGTTTCTTTGAGGTACCCAATAACTATTACGCAGCCGGTAAGTCCTTCTTTAACGTGCCAGATCTCTTCGGCGAAATAGCCTTTGGATTAGATCATCGAGGCCAGCCCGTTTATGAACGGCCGACTCGCGCTGACACGTTGACCGACAGCCCGTACGAAGTGCGGCTCGCCAGTCGCGGGCCGCGGGGCCGACTCGCACCGGGGACTACCTCTCGCGATCGTGACCAACCTTATTCCGTGGCCGAGTTGGAAAGTGTGCTCCGGCATCATGACTTGGATGCGACCGCGCTGGCAAGTCGATTGAGCAGCCTTGTCACATCGTTCAGCACATCTAGCGTCGCGGCAGCGAATCGGCGCACCATCACTACCGATAGTTTCGACTTGCCAGTGCCGGCTGTCAGCACACCGCGAGAGCTCAGAGGCCACTTTGCGAGTGCTGCGTTCAGCAGTGTTTATCCGGAGCGTCGTGCATCGACGACAATGGACATTGTTCGAGCACGGGTCATGCTCGAGTTGCAAAACCAGGGACTGACAATGCCGCCGTCAACGGCCGCGCACCGGCAGCTACTGAACTCGGTCTTGCTTGCCATCGTCCCGCCGGATGTCCTCAGCGGCTTGCCGATGGATGTTAACCGCCCGATTGGGAATGGGGTTGACGACAACGGAAACGGACTGGTAGACGAACATGGTCCGACTGCGGCTCAAGCGTTGGAAGCCGCTCCTGGAGCCAACGAGCAGTTATGGAATGGCATTGCCTTCGACCACGACAATGACGGATTCACCAGCGACGCTGACGCGTACCTGACGCGCCAGCTTTATGCCCGGCACCTTTACGTGCTCGCTCTGTCATCGCTGCGGCGGGGGCAACAAATCGACTTCAACGCTGACGGAGCAAGTTCCAGGGCCGAGACCACTCACGGTCTTGCCCAGTGGGCTGTCAATGTTGTCGATTTCCGAGATCCGGACTCGATCATGACGCATTTCGAGTACGACACGAATCCGTACAACGGATGGCAGGTGGACGGCGTCTTGACGACCGATGAGAACGTGACGCTGGCCATGAACATGATTGATGACGACGGAGATGGCACGCCCGACGACCCTGACGAGGCCACCCAGCGAGGTTTCGTCTGGGGGTGTGAGCGTCCTGAGTTGCTAATTACCGAGACCCTCGCCTACCACGATCGCAGAACAGAAGATCTCGATCCGCCGAACAGGCAAACTAGTGATCCCGAAGATGACGATGTCAACGACTTTGACCAACGCCTGCGTCCTCAGGGATATCTCTTCCTGGAGCTCTATAACCCATGGTCGTCAAATGATGTCCGTAAACCGTTGGAGTTGTATAACGGCACGGGGCCTGCGTCCGGTGTTGTACTCAACAGAACCGCTGGCGGAAATCCAGTTTGGCGAATCGCTGTTACTGGACGGCGGCCTGGCGGCAACGCGCCAGATTTGGATTTTCCAGATTCGCGAAGTCAGGAGTCGGAGATTGAGCGGCTAATCTACTTTGGGGCCGGTGGGCCGGTTCCCGCACCGGGCGGCAACCCAATCACCGTGCATCGCCTTCCCGTAGGTCTTGGGATCGCTCCGATTCCAGGCGGTCGATATGCGGTCATTGGTACGTCGCAATTGCAGACAAATGCCGCAGCGCAAGATCCGGTCACGGGAGCGGCGGACGCCGCAAGCGAATACGTCTCGCTCATCGGTCGCCGAAATGACTCAAATTTCCAGGCTGATCAAACACGGCGGATTATGCTCCACCCAAATGCGAACATCGCCAACAACTGGGTGTTTGTCGGAGGCAACAACGTCGGTGGGGTCGCCGAGGTACCGTCATGGCTGCCCGCCGCGCCAGCAACGCCAGCGGCCACGGACTATTTAGCCGACATGCTTCCGGCCATCGCTGTGCCTATTCCAGGGTTGAATGTGTCGGAAGGGCCATACCCGTCCGTTGATGACTCGGGCAACGCCTTTCCTAGCGGCACACATCCAAATACGGGTGAAGATACCTACGCCGCGCCGCACGATCGGCCCTTTGATCTGGATCCGGCGCGCAGTATTGACGTAGCCCCAGGTACGCCGGAAGTCCAAACACTCCAGAACGACGGAACGTACGTGAATTTCCGGGATGTCCACCTCCAGCGTCTTGCCAATCCACTGCTTCCTCACAATGCAACAACGAATCCGTACCTGACCATCGATGTCTCTTCCATCGATCTGACCGTCTTTCACGGGATAAGCGGAAGAGATCCGCAAGTAACAAATAATGGGACCACTCGTTTTAAATCACGCGAACGCGGATCCGGCAACTCCCGAACCCTATGGAATCGCGCCACCACAACCCCCGCTGTCAGTGCGGGCGGCAGCGTCGTTTCACACTACTTTGCCCACGACTTGGAACATACGCTCGGCGGGCTCAGCAGACTCGACGGCCAACGGCTTGAGAAGGGCTTCGGTGCGACAACGGCAACGTCGGCGGCCCCGACGGATGCGTTCGTTGGAGCGCCTGCTACTGTCGGCGGCCGCTCTGCGTTTCCTTGGTTGACTTGGAACAATCGGCCATTCGTTAGCCAACTGGAACTGCCACTTGTCCCCTTCACACGGTCCTCAGAGCTGACGTTGCGATTCTCGCTGCTGCGGACGGCCGCCCCAAATAATGCTCCCTATCAGAACCCGCCCGGAACCACGACGAGCAGCGCTTCTTCTCAATTTGGCCACCTGCTGAACTTCTTCGAGAGTAGCGGCAACGAAGACTTCAATGGAAATGGAACGGTAACGTTGCCGGTTGACGTGGGCGAAGACGTCAACGGCAACGGGACGGTTGACATTGAGCTAGGGATGGATTTGAGCCGCCTGTTCGAATACATCCGTGTCCCGTCGCGATTCGTCGATACCGACACTTGGCTCAATCCAACAAACTTTGCGGCGACAGCCACTGGTCCAAGCGGTGCGGGAACCGCTCTTCGCTATGCACCTTTCAATCGAGTCTCCAACTATCGAGACCCAGGCCAGGTGAACATCAACACGGTCTTTGATGACCGGATCTGGACGGCAATACTCGGACAGAATCGCACCGTCCCCACATTCGCGCAACTTGTTGAAAGCCGTCGAGGGCTGGCCGCTAGTACGGGGCGACCGGCTCGCGAGATCACGTGGGACACGAGGTTTCGGGCGCGGGGACTCCGCGTATGGGATGTCAGGACGAATGATCCACCAACCTTCTTCCTCAACCCATTCCGCGGGGCTGGTACTGGCGACCTTGTTCCGCTGGCGGCGATGCAGCGCCCCGATATCGAGTGTACTCTTTTGCGAAGCAACCGTGACAATCCGGGGGCATTGGCTCCGCCGGACAATGACGGAGTCTTGACGCCGACGGTCGGCGGTGCACATATCGACCCAACGCGGAATCCGTACTTCCGATACCACGGATTCCAGCGTCTGGAGAATCTTGTCACCACGCGATCCAACGTCTACGCCACGTGGGTGACCGTCGGTTTCTTCGAGGTTGATCCGGGAACTGGCTTGCTCGGGCAGGAGGCTGGTCTCGATACTGGTGATGTAAAACGACACCGTTCGTTTTATATCTTTGACCGCACACTGCCGGTCGCGTTCGAGCCGGGCGAGGATCACAACGTGGACCGCGCAATTATGTTGCGCCGTTTCATTGAATAGTTCACACTTAGATAGGCACAACAATGAGTATCAGGACAGTGCGCCGGCGTCCCACACACGCCGGGCTGACCTTAGTCGAGTTGCTGATCGCAACGACACTGACACTAATGCTTGTGGCTGCTGTGACCCAGGCCTTTCAGGTCGTCGGCACATCGATCGCCGTCAATCGCGCGACGGTTGAAATGGTCGGAGAGTTGAGATCGGTCGGTGTCAGACTGCAAAACGATCTAGAGGGTTTGACGGTTGCGGCGCGACCGTGGCCAGAGGCCGCTTCGGGACAGGGTTATATCGAGTACGAAGAGGGATGGGCTCACGATGGTTGGCTGTTCCCGGGGAATCTCGGCGGGACTCCCACACCTGGCGTTACGCACTATGGAGATGCCGATGACGTCTTGATGTTCACGTCTCGGACCAGGGATGCGCCTTTCGTAGGAGTCTATCAGGTTCGAACCGGGCCGCTGGCGGGAACACTGGCGGCGCTCGGTTCAACGCTCGTCGAAGTCGTGTGGTGGGCAACACTGACGGACGTGGACAGGGATGGGAGCCCTAATCCAAATACGCTAGAAAATGAGACTTACGTGCTTCTGCGGCGAGCCCTCCTCATTCGCCCCGATCTCAACACACTGGTAGAACCAGCGTTCGATCGCCGCTACTTTGCTGTTTTCCCTCCTCCCAGTTCGTCCCTCACGTGGTACACAAGAACGAGTCAGACTCACTTGCGGGAGTTGCGTGGCCTTATCAAATCATTTGTTGCGCAGAATGATCTCTCGGTTCGGTTGGAACGTCAAAACAATCCCGGGAGTCCGAACCAGGTGCGCATCTACGTGGTCTGTAATTCGCTGGATGACCTCACCAAACCAGAGAATCGATTTGCTCACTCGCCGATCATTCGGGTTGCTGCATCGAGCACAACCACGCCGCCGACTCTCGAATATGTCCCTCAAGCATTTCCGTTCAGGATTGATCACGATGATGCGCGAGACAGTGTGACGCGTTTACCATCGACGCGGCTTGCGTTTTCGACTCCGGCTGCCGACGAACCCGGCATGATCAAGAGCGGCGACCAACAAGGTGAAGACGTTCTGCTTGATCGCGTGCTGGCGTTCGATGTACGCGCGTACGATCCTCTCGCATTCGTCGGCGCGCATCCTGGGCGAGATGGAGTCTGGGGATCGCCCGGAGATGATGACAGCTCGGGAACGGCGGATGACATTGGTGAAGCCGGCTGGCCGCGCACGGATGATGAGCTTGTCACGCCCGGCGATCCAGGTTTTTCCGCTCTTCCCACAGACGCTTCCCTGATCTCGTTATCGAGCACCGGCCGGGCGGTGCTGCCTGTCTCGCGCGGTGCCTATGTGGACTTGGCGTATACACTCAAGTGGATACGAGACGACACGGGCGACCACAGCTATAACCTCCGCGATGGTCTCGCTGGTACCTCCTACCCCAATCCCCTGGCGCCACCTGGCACCAGCCCGGCAGATGTTCCCGCAGGCTTCCCACCCGCATATTACTCACACTTCTCAGGCATGCCTCAGTCACCAGCCGCCGGATTTGGTACCGGGCTGCCTCGATACGATACATGGACCTTTCACTATGAGCGTGACGGGCTTAACCAAGACCGCGATGCGTTCGTCAACAGCGCCGGTACATTAGTACCGTTGATCGATGAGGGTACGGATGGGTTCGACCTGACCTCGTGGGTTAATAGCACCGGTAACACGCAGACCGCGAATCCAAGCCGCGGAGTGGACGATGTAGGCGAACGAGAGACTGCGCCTCCCTACCCAGTGCCTTTACGAGGGCTGCAAGTAAAAATACGACTGTTCGATCCTGCCACACGTCAGATCCGGCAGATAACGGTGGTGTCTGACTTCACTCCGCGCTAACTTGGACATCTGCCAACTATGGACGCAGGGAGTCTTTCCCGCATTCGCCAGCTGATCGCGGACGCCGGGAATACAGGCTCAACGGAGCCGGTTGCGATGACGCTGGCTACGGTAGCAGAGAATGGCGGAGTGTCGGCGAGGGTCGTCTTGCTGAGGGGCGTGGATGAAAGAGGGTTTGTGTTCTATACGAACCTGAATAGTGAGAAGGGAAGACAGCTAGAGGCAAACCCGGCGGCGGCTCTGTGCTTTCACTGGGATCCGTTGAAGGAGCAAGTGAGAGTAGAAGGGACGGTCGAGCAGGTCTCGGAGGATGAGGCGGATGAGTATTGGAAAGCTAGGCCGAGAGACAGTCGGATCGGGGCGTGGGCGAGTCGACAGTCGGAGACGTTGGAGTCGCGAGCAGTCTTAGTTCAGCGTGTGGCAGAGTTCGAGGTGAAGTTTGAGGGGCAAGATGTGCCTAGACCAGACTTCTGGTCAGGTTTCCGCGTCGTGCCGAATCGTATCGAGTTCTGGAAGAGCATGCCCGCCCGACTGCACGAACGTATCGTGTACGAACTCGGCGAAGATGGCTGGACCAAACGGATGCTCTATCCATAGTAGGTCACTTTCGCCGAAAGTGACTCGCGCAGAGACAGCTTGAATCGACGAATAGTCACACGAGACGTCACGCCCGGCGGTCGTGACCTACACGAGTTGCCCGACACAATTACAGAACAGTCTTGTGAAGATCGTATTGATGATCACTTGCCTCGGGAATCACACTCCGCGCCCACTTCGACGCATCGCTGCAACGGTGAATCGCTGCTAGACTGGTTGTGAACCAGTTGCTGACCGCTCAGACAAAAGTAGTTTGTCGAATCACAAGGTTTGTGCTGGTCCATCTCGGCGAGATGTACCTACGGATGACGATGAAGACCGCGTTGATGATTACTTGTCTTGGGGACGTCCTGCGCCCAAGTGTTGGGAAAGCGGTGGTACGGATACTGCGCCGCCTGGGGCATGAAGTCGAGTTCCCGGAGGCTCAAACTTGCTGTGGACAGCCGATGTTCAACAGCGGATTTAGCGAGTTGGCACGCGAGCAGGCGAAGCACACAATCGGCGTCTTCGAGAACAGCGATGTGGTCGTCACACCTTCCGGCTCGTGTGGAGCGATGGTCAAAGTCGAGTATGGGCATCTGTTTGAGGGGGACGCGGCTTGGAAGGAGCGAGCCGACGCGTTGGCTGCCAAGACGTTCGAGTTCTCGGATTTCCTGGTCAATCAATTGAAGGTGTTGGATGTCGGAGCCAAGTTCAACGGCAAGGTGGCTTTTCACTTCGCATGTCATTTGCGGATGCTTGGCATCGAGGACGAAGTAGAGACGTTGATCAAGCATGTCGAAGGAGCGGCGTGTGTCCCGCTCGCGCGGCAGGATCAATGCTGCGGGTTCGGAGGTTCGTTCGCCGTGCGTTATTCGCAAATCTCGGGAGCGATGGTGGATGATAAGATGAAGTGCGTGTTGGAGACCGGGGCGGACGCACTGGTATCGACCGACGCAGGCTGCTTGATGAATATCGGCGGCCGCTTGCACCGCGAGGGGCACTCAGTTGAAGTCTTGCACATTGCGGAGTTGTTAGAGCGTCGATGACAGCTCGTCACCTGCCCTATCAGGAGTAACGCTTGCCCTATGCAAAGAATCGTCGCCCGCTCCTTGTTCGTTCCAACACTTGGCTGGAACATGCTGCTCGGAAGGGTGCTACGTGTGCGACGATGGTGGGACCGTGTTGACGAGCATCTTGTGCTGGGTGCGCTGCCGCTGGCCCGTGACATTCCAAGCCTGCAGGAGGAACGCGTCGCCGGCGTGATCAACACGTGTGAAGAGTACGCAGGGCCCGTAACGGCCTACGAACAAGCCGGCATCGAGCAACTGCGCCTGCCAACGATCGACTTCACCCATCCTTCGCTCGACTCCGTCCAGCGCGGCGTCTCGTTTATTGAAAGGCACGCCGCGACAGGGAATTCGGTTTATGTCCATTGCAAAGCTGGCCGAGCTAGGAGCGCGACGATCGCCATTTGTTGGTTGATGGCCTTTAGGAATCTGTCACCGGCGGATGCGCAACAGCTGCTGATCGACCGGCGTCCGCACGTGAACGCCAAACTAACTTCGCGTCCCGTCGTCCAAGAATTCCACGCGTTGATGAGCCGTTCACCGCAAGCATGACCATTCACACAGCATGCCGAACCGTCTCGTTAACGTGAACAGGCCGGTTCCCGAGCGGCTTCGATGATCTTGTCGGCGATGCTCTGTAACGGACGGACTGTCTTGGCTGCGCCGAGAGCGATCGCTTCCTTTGGCATCCCGAACACCACGGATGTTCTTTCATCTTGCGCGATCGTGAATGCTCCAGCTTCGCGCATCGCCAGCAAACCTTCTGCCCCGTCTCGCCCCATGCCAGTCAGGATTACGCCGATGGCCTCCGCGCTGGCTTGCTTGGCAAACGAACGGAACAGGACGTCTACCGAGGGCGAAAGCGATTGACCCGCGGGCCATCATAGACGCGAGTTACGAAACCACACCCCCGGCGAAGTATCTCAGCATGCCGGTCGCCCGGCGCCAACAGCGCCAGTCCAGCTCGGAGTGTAGCACCATCCGACGCTTCCTCAACGGCGATGCTGCATTGGGAGTCGAGCCGTTTGGCAAACGAAGCCGTAAACCGAGAAGGCATGTGTTGAACGATAACGATCCCCGGCCCGTTGGGCGGAAGCGCCGACAGGACTTCGGTCAGTGCTTCACTGCCGCCGGTTGAGGCACCGATAGCGATCACTTTGGACGGATCGAAGTGGCCTGTGTCCTTCAGACGCTTGGTGGAGCGGATCGTGCCGCTCGTCGCGATTGAGCGAACATTGGCGAGCGATGCGGTCTTGACTATCTCGACGATGGCGGTGGCGAACGCGTCTGCCTGGAGCCTGTCGTCGTAACGGGCTTCTCAGCTACCTCGACCGCGCCCAACTGCAGAGCGCGAAGCCCCAGTTCGTCACAGTGATTACCGATATCGGACATCATCACGACCGGAAGCGGCTTCGCTCGCATGAGCTTGGCAAGAAACGTCAGTGTGCCCCTGTGATTCGAAATGTTCGGCCAGCCACCCGTTGTGTTCGGAATGTCCGAGAAACAAGTAGCCGCGCAGTTTCAATTTGTCGTGGAGGTTTCTGACCAGTTTGCGCTGCGTCACTTCGTCGAAGTAAATCAACACGTTACGACAGAAGATGGCATCAAAAGCGCCGTGCATCGGCCACGGGGTAGTGGTCAGATTCAGTTGGCGAAACGTAACCAACCGCTGAACCTCGGGGCGGACCCGGCACTGATCTCGAAAGCGGCCGGTTCCTCGCTGAAACATTTTGTCGCGAAGATGCAGTTCCAGCGAACTTGCTTCCTCAATCGGATAGATACCTTGCTCGGCGAGTGGGAGCCGGGAAGTAGTGGAGTAATGGGATAGTGGGATAGTGGAGGATTGGGGAAGAGTTGGGATGCTGCCGACCCTAACGGTTATGACGATCGCGACGTTTCGATAACGTCTGGGACGCGGAGCGACTCTGCTGGGACCGGCCTGCTGCTAGCAGCAACCGGACTTTTCCGAAGTTCTAACGTCGAGATTGACGACGTTAATGAGACGGGCCTCATCCCGGACACGTAGAGGCCGACCACTTCCTGCATGTCTCCTATGCGACCGACCCATCAAATAGCCATCCTGGGGATGGTGTTGCTATTGCTGCATGCATCGCCAAGCGCCGCCGAGACGGTCGAGCAGCTTGACATGCGCACGCGCCGAGATGATCCGGTCGCACATTACATCGTGCTCTGTGCGCGTAAGTCAGAGCCTTGGGGAAGCGGGCATTCGTTCGTCGTGTGGGTGAAGCAAGATGGAGTTAGCGGGGAGACGGAGTCCGCAGCTTACGGCTTCTATCCGGAGATCGAGAAAGTCGTCCTGCATCTTTTTGTTGGCCGGGGAGTGGTGGCCGACGAATCCACGAAAGCCGCCTCGATCAAACCCGAGTTACTGACGCATCGCTTCGTTGTGCGTGTCGATCGCGAAGCCTTTGACGCCGGACTCGCGGTGAGAGATCGATGGCGGCAGGGTCGTCGCGACTACAATCTCTTTGGCAGCAACTGTATGCACTTTACTCGCGAGGTGAGTAAGGCGATCGGCTTGGTGGCGCCGGAAGCCAAGTTCGGCGAGCGGCCCCGCGACTTTATTCCTCGGCTCATGGCCGCGCAATCGATGCTAATGCGCTAGTGCTTTGTGACAGCTAGGAATTAGGGTTAGTAAAGTGGCGTAAGCTTCCAGCTTGCGATTTTTACGCCCCCATTCATATGGCAAGCAGGATGCTTACCCCACTTTTTAGC